>NZ_CP036501.1:2118945-2421651 GCF_026230195.1 Candidatus Paraluminiphilus aquimaris
CAGGCTCTTCGTAGCCCCCATAATGCACTGGGGTTACCAGTCGACTCCAAGCGCCCCCAATGTCTGTGGTTTTAAAGTCAAATGCGCGTCTTTCTTCTGCGCCGACAGCCTCCACGCGAGCGGAAGACTCCCAATACAAGGCGGTGGGAGCGAAGCCTACGTCTTGTGTAAGTAGCGTCTCAGGACTCCGAAAGTCGAGTATCTCAATTGTGTTGAGCGAGGTGGCTATAGCAACGACTGACAGTCTTGGATGGCCCTCGAGCAAGACAACGTCACTTTCAACGCTTCGTTGCCCAACAAGTTTCGTGCTGGGTGCATCCCCTTCCAGTTTTGGCTCGATATAGTAATGATGGCTGATACCACCCTCCTCTGATAACAGCACCAGACCTCGACTACTCCCAACCACTGTAGCCTTTACCCAATCGGTCGGCAGGGTGGTATTTTCAATGCGAAACCCCGTAAATTCGTGAACCCAGAACCAAGGCTTACCTGAGTCACCACGAAGCTCCCAGCTTCCGGCGACGGTGAATACCACACCTTGATTCGACGGACTCGACGTCTCTTGAGTCGAGCTTGAGAGAGGGGGGCTGGAGGTATCGAATACAACGCTGGGCGCTGCGGGGGTCAGCGAGCTCGACGCCAAAATGGGATAGGCAACCGTCACCATTTGAATGAACATGCCGAGCAATGCAAACATAACGAGAAAGCCAGCCAAACGGATGAAGAAGCCCAATAATCCCGACCGTATAGCTCTCCACTCAGCGACAAACATCTGCAGCCTCAGCGAGGGTAAGGGAGCCCTCTGCTTTTATGGGTTGCTCGAATCCTGCTGCACGCAATGATGTGAGCCCCGTCGGACCCGCAATAAACTCGATAAAACGACATTCGGTAGAGTCTTTAGCGTTTGCTAACGACGTTACGGTATACATGTAAAGGACGCGTTTAAAGGGATAGTCAGGTGCACTCGGTGACAGAATGCGTCCGTCGCGCGCAATAATGTTGAGTATTTTTACGCCTTTATCAACCTGTGCTTGGGGTGCATACGCAAGCCCAGTGGGTAGTCGAGCAACAGTATTAACCACACCACTGCTTCCCGGAATTTCATTTGTGAACACGCCCGGGTCACCATCACAGAGCGCTGCTCGGCGAAAATATTGATAGGTACCAGACGTTGCACTTCGGCCGAAGACCTGAATCTTTTGATGGCCAAACGTATGCATCGGACTCAGCTCTGACCACCGCGATACTCGCCCACTCGTCCCACAGGTGCCCGGCATGCCAAAAACGCGAGCCACCTTATCGTATGAGATTGAATCCATAGGGTTTGATGGATGAGTGATCAACACAACCGTGTCGCTAGCGATGGCAATTTCTGTCGGTGGGTACCCTCTCGTCGCCACAAACCCAGATCGCTCGTCAGCATTCATAGGGCGGCTCATACTGCCAATATTCGCCGTGCCATGCTGTAAGGCAGGAGGAGCTGCAGCTGAACCTACGGCCTGAACCTCAACAGAAATAGAGGGGTATCTCGTATAAAACGCCTCGGTCCATTCAGTCATGAGACGGGAAAGCGTATCTGAGCCCACAATCGTAAGGCTACCCGTCTCTGCCTGCTCCGACGCGGCCCCCACAAACCCCGAGCAAGGCAGGAGAGCGGCTATGAAAACTCTTTTAAGCCACGTCATTAGTATTAAAGATAAGCGAGAAGCGAGACCCCTCTCCCAATTCGCTTTGAATTCTGAGTTCCGCATTGTGAGCGAGCGCAACGTGCTTAACGATCGCAAGCCCCAGACCTGTGCCGCCCGTCTTTTGACTGCGGCTCTTGTCCACGCGATAGAATCGTTCGGTTAACCTCGGAATGTGGACGGGATCAATGCCCTCGCCTTTGTCGATGACACTCAGCGCAGGTTGCCCCTCTTTTAACGTCCACTCGACAAGAACTTCGGATTCTTCGTCACTGTATTTGAGGGCATTCACTAAAAGATTACTCACGGCACTGTGTAATTCCATCGGATCACCAAGAACCAATCCATTGAATTCATGCACCAGCAAGATGTCCCTCTCTGGCCATGCGGCTCTAAGATCACCTACCAATTCTGTGGTCAGATCACACATATCAACAGGGGTCGTCTTGTCAGAGTTTTCAATCGACTCAATTCGCGAAAGCCAGAGGAGGTCCTTAAGAAGCATCTCCATCCGAACAACTTGCATATCCATTTGAGCAAGTGGCCTTTCAATAGGGGCCACAATATGGGCATCTAAAGACTGTATTGTTTGTACATAACCTTTGAGGACGGTCAGTGGTGTTCGCATTTCATGCGACACGTTACCGACGAAATCTCGGCGCATTACTTCTAACTTGTATTGCTCTGTGACATCTTTGAAAAAGATCAGACGATCACCACCCGAAAATTTCGTTACCTCAACTTGAAGGCAGCGATCTTGTTCCGGTGTCGGAGGTAACCTCAACGGAATTTGATAGTCACCCTCAGCGAGATAGTCTGATAGCTGTGGAGCACGAACCAAATTTACGAGGGAGCGTCCTACGTCACCGGGTAGTTCAATGCCGAGTAACGTACCCGTCGAATCATTCACCCAAGAGATGTTCCCACGCTGGTCAACAATAATTGCCGCGTCACGAAGTTGTTTCAGGGAGTCTTGAAGATAGTTTACCGACGACTCTAAACGACCTTGGGTTTCTTTACTTTGTCGCTGCAGTCGGTATACGTGATCAAAGAGGCGGCCCCATATCCCACCGGCCTCAGGCGGTACTGATTGACTGTTCTCTAACCACCGCTCTAGCCGATTAAGTTGCCAACCCCAATAGATCACCAACGCCCCGAAAACTACGATAAGCGTTAGGCTGAGTAGATCGAAAGCGTACCCAATCGCCGCCAGTACAAGAATGATAAGCGGCGTGCGCAGGGAGGTACGCCAATTACGGCGCAGAGCGGTCACGTATTTATCACACCCTTTGTTGAAAATCGGTAGCCGGTACCACGGACCGTTTGAATGAGATCGCTGTAATCTTTGACACCGCCTTCTAGGGCTTTTCTGAGACGCCTGATGTGTACATCAACCGTTCGCTCTTCGACATAGACGTTGGCACCCCAAACATGGTCAAGAAGCTGATTCCGCGTGTAAGCGCGTTCTGGGTGCGACATGAAGAACTGAAGTAGGTTGAATTCAGTTGGGCCCATCTCAATCGGTGTGCCTGCCACGAAAATCCGTCGACTGTCCATATCCAACAGGAGATCTTCAACCTCAAGACGGTCTCGTTGCTCTCCCCCGGCAACACGGCGTAACTGCGTTTTTATCCGTGCAATTAGCTCTCGAGGTGCGAAAGGTTTTGTGACGTAGTCATCAGCGCCCACGTCGAGACCTTGAATAACATTGTCTTCGGCCGCTTTCGCCGTAAGCATAATGACCGGTATTTCAGCGGTAGCGTCGTTTCGCTTAAGACGCCTGAGTAACTCTAACCCGCTCCCGCCGGGTAACATCCAATCGAGTAAGACGATTGCGGGGCGTTCGTCGACAATTAACCTGTGCGCATCTTGGATGTTCTCGGCTTCTATGCACTCAAATTCAGCGATTTCCAAAGCCATTCTGAGCATGTCACGAATCGAAAACTCGTCGTCGACAATTAGAACTTTTTTTCCTGTCATGCCTTTAATCCTCTAGACCCATGCCCATTAAATGAAAAAAAAATGACAGAAACATGACGGTGACTACCACCAATCCAACCAACCCTTCTTTTTAAACTCGTCTTGGCAGGATGCTAGCTGCCGATTGTAAAGATTCGCCCTGCGATCAACCTTTCTAGCCACCTCCACTAACCATGGCTTTGCTCGGTACGTTCCGCGCTTATAACCACCATGACCTTCGTGATAGGCGAGGTAGAGTCGAAAGGCATCGTCTTTCGCAATACCGTTCGTTTGGTGTGTTGTGTGGTTATACCAGCCCACGAAGTCAATGGCGTCATCAAAGTCATCGCGGTCTGCACCGTGATTACCTGACTTGGTTTTATACCAATCCCATGTGCTGTTTTTAGCCTGAGAATAGCCGTACGCATCGCTAGGACGCGGACCCGGAATAAAACCCCAAATTTGCTTCCGCGGCGGTTTTGCCCCCGCCACAAAACGTGACTCCTGATGCATAAATGCCATCATTACTGAGATAGGCACGCCCCATTTCTGCCGCGATGCTGCGGCATCTTGGTACCAGTCATCTTTATCTCGAAAAATATCGCAGATATTGTCGAGCTTGGAGGGCGGCTTTGTCGCACATCCGGCCATGGCCAATATCGCCAGGAATATGCCCATGGTCCAAAGTCTATTCACAACGGCACCTCCCCAATAAGTGCTAAGAAACCGGCTTCATCAATGATGGTAATTCCCAGCGATTGTGCTTTGCTGAGCTTTGAACCTGCGCCAGGACCGGCGAGTAAGACATCTGTCTTCTTGCTGACTGATCCAGCCGTTTGTCCCCCGTGACGACGAATAAGGCTCCCCGCCTCATCTCTGGACATCGACTCCAGCTTGCCCGTTACGACCCACGTTTGATCGCTGAGAATGCCATCGCCGGTGGCATCGTTACTCGCCGATTCCCAGTGCAAACCGGCATCTAAAAGACGTTCCACTAACACCGTATTTGGCTCATAGTTAAAAAAATGGTGGATGCGTGCCGCTACGACAGGTCCCACGTCGTCCACCGCTTCTAAAGCGTCTCGAGAAGCCTTACTTAACAACTCCAAGCTGCCAAAATACGTTGATAAATTCCGGGCAGTCGCCTCGCCCACCTCGCGAATTCCCAGGGCATAAATAAATCTTGGTAATTCCGTCTTCTTACTCGTGTCGATGGCACTCAACGCTTTTTTGGCCGACTTCGCACCCATTCGCTCAAGGTTAGCCAGAGTATCGAGGTCAAGACTGTACAAATCAGCTGCATTTTTTATCAGCCCCGCATCAAAGAGTTGATGTAGCAACTTTTCACCGACGCCATCGATGTCCATGGCTTTTCTTGATACGAAGTGCTCCAGGGCTGCTTTTTGCTGAGCAGGACAACCCGATGCGTTTTCACAGCGAACAGCGGCCTCGTCCAGATCGCGCGTAAGTACTGAATGGCAATCGGGGCAATGTATCGGATACATAATTTTAGGCAAAGGCTCGCTGCGACGATCAGCAAGCGCCCTGACAATCTGAGGGATAACATCCCCAGCACGCCTCACAATCACCTCATCTCCCACCCGCACGTCGAGTCGGGCAATTTCGTCTGCGTTATGTAATGTCGCGTTACTGACCGTTACGCCGCCAACGAAGACAGGCTCGAGCCGTGCAACGGGTGTTACCGCCCCTGTCCGTCCAACTTGAAAGTCAACATCGATTAATCGCGTTACCTCTTCCTGTGCCGGAAACTTTCGAGCGATCGCCCATCGAGGCGCACGCGCAACAAAACCGACCGCGTTCTGCTGGTCATAGCTATCAATTTTGACCACCACCCCATCGATATCTACACCAATAGCATCCCGGCGCTCGAGAATACGGGCAACGTATGCCTCCGCGGCCTCCCAACCCTCGGCGAGCTCGATAAGATCGGACGTTTTAAAACCCAGCTCGTTAAGGTAATTGAGTGTCTCTCTATGCGACTCGGGCAACTGGGCCTCTTCTGAGTAACCCACCGAGTACGCCATAAAAACAAGCGGACGTTTTGCCGTAATTCGGGGGTCAAGTTGACGCAAACTGCCCGCCGCTGCGTTTCTGGGATTTTGAAAAACAGACTCACCGCGCTCAATTAAACGCTCGTTCATCTTGGCAAATTCGGCGCGAGGGATCACAACTTCACCACGAACTTCCAGTACAGGCGGCGGCTGATTTATTGATAATTGCAACGGCACCGTGGCGATAGTGCGCGCGTTGTGGGTAATGTCTTCACCCACGCTACCGTCTCCACGACTTGCCGCGCGCACAAGGATGCCCTTTTCGTAAACCAAACTCAGTGCCACCCCATCGAGCTTGGGCTCACAACAAAACGCCAGTTTTGACAGGTTCAACTTGGCCGCGTTACGTTCCTCGAAGGCCTTCAAGTCTTCGCCACTAAAGGCGTTATCAAGACTCAACATGGGCATCTTGTGCACAACGCTCTGAAACTCGCTCAGCGGCTTATCGCCCACTCGTTGTGTCGGTGATGTTGGCGACAATAAATGCGGATTTTCGGCTTCGAGCTCACGTAGTAAGCGCAGCGCTCTATCGTATTCGGCGTCGCTAGCAATGGGGTTGTCGTCGCGATGATAAGCAAGTGACCATGCGTCGAGCTTGGTGACAAGTTCTCTAATTTCTTGCTCTATCGCCCGCATTAACGAGGCTCTATTTTACACTTGGCTTCAAATTCTCTAATTGCTTGGCGCGCGCGCTCTACATATTGTTTTGTCAGCACGCTGCGGGTCTCATCCAATACGTCGCCACCCAGGTTTTCCGCAACCGTTTGCGCTGTCTGCAACATCAAGTCAAAAGCGCGTGTCATGTCAGCAGGCCCTGGAAGCGTTACGAAAAACATCAGGCCTTTGGTCGACAGCACCTCCATGTCGTCAAGATCAAAGACACCGGGCTGCATCATATTCGCCACGCTGAACTGGATCGTTGGCGCACCCCCATCAATCTCAGAAAGATGAAAGAAATCCATATCGCCGAACCGCAAACCACAGCCAAGCAATGTTCGAAGTACATCGTCTCCGGAGAAGCCTTGTTCAGCTCGCGCAACCACGTTAAGGGAGTAGACCTGCGCATCTTCATGCCTGGGAAGCTTGGCTGTTTGACCGCCTACCGGAACCGCTTCAATCTCATCGAGCCAATCCACTGTACCGGGCTTTTCATCTACGTCATCAAGGGCAGTGGTATCGGCCTCGTCTATGCGGTCGTCGAAGACGCGGCTGGGGACGAATACTGCCTCGTCGTCGAACTCCGGAGTAGCCATGCCGGTCGCGGACTCATCGAAGGTCCCAAAAGTAGGATCTTGTCTGCCGACAACACGCGCCCCCCCATTTGGGAGCTCTCTTGCAGACCGGTCATGAGGGTCGGGCACGGGTGCGTCATCACGCACGACACGCGCATTCATTTTGTAGCCTTGTCGACGCCGCCGACGCGCACTAACAATCAGTGCCACACACAGCACCAACACAAGTATCAGTGCTAATACCGTCTCAGTAGTTAAGGCAGAGAGTACCCCTGACATCGCTTTTCACCCCTAGCTAGCCGCCAATTTTGCAGCTTCCTCAATATCAACCGTTACCAGTCGGGAGACTCCTGGCTCATGCATCGTCACACCCATTAGCTGCTCGGCAGCCTCCATGGTGATTTTATTGTGCGTTATAAATACAAACTGGACTTTTTTGGACATCTCAGAGACCAGTCGCGCATAACGACCCACATTTGCGTCATCGAGCGGCGCATCCACCTCATCCAGCATACAAAATGGCGCTGGATTTAACTGGAAAATAGAGAATACCAAGGCAATGGCCGTCATGGCTTTCTCACCACCCGACAGGAGGTGAATCGTACTGTTTTTCTTACCAGGGGGACGGGCCATTATCGCGACACCCGTATCCAATAAATCATCGCCCGTCATTTCCAAGAAGGCAGTTCCGCCTCCAAATACCTTCGGAAACAGCTCGCTGAATCCCGCGTTTACCGTGTCAAAGGTGTCTTTGAAGCGGCTTCGTGTCTCTTTATCGATTTTCTTTATTGCGTTCTGAAGCGTTTCCAACGCCGTCCGCAAATCGTCGTCTTGCTTGTCGAGATACTGCTTACGCTCCTGTGCTCGGCTTGTCTCATCGATAGCCGCCAGGTTAATGGGGCCGAGACGATGGATCTTCGCGCCGATTCGCTCAACACGAATCTGCCACTCGCTCTCATCAGCGTCCTCGGGGAGTTCAGCCTCTACTTGCTCAACCGTTGCTTCAAGTTCTCTTAACGAAGCGTCGATTTGTTCCACCCGAACCCCTGTTTCGGCGAGCTTTAGACGCGCACCTTCACTTTGAGTCTGCACGCCCGCTGCCGCCTGTTCAGCCTGCATACGAGTCTGCTCGCGTTCACGCAAGGTACTCTCTAACTCAGACAATACCTGGCGAGCCTGTGTGAGCTGAGCCTCAACACCAAGGCGACGTTCCAAGAGTTCACTCAGCTCGCGCTGAGCCTCGCGGTCGGGATCCGCCTCGGTTGGCATTTCACTTCTGATTGAAGCTTCACGTTGCTCGTAACTCTCCAGCTGCTGCCGAGCACGATCGATCGACTGAGAGAGCGCTTCTCGCTGTGTCAGCAACTCGCGATGCCTTACTTCGCTGCGATTAAGGGCGACATCCGCTTGCTGCTTTGCCTGCCGACTTTGACGAACAACATCACGTGCAGACTGGCGTTGATCTTCTAACGCCTCACGTGAAGTCTCATCGGACGCCACCTGCGAACGCGCGCGCCCCAGCATCTGGGTGGCCTCAGAGATGACAGACTGCTCTTCAGAGACACGCACTTCGGCGTCGGCTAAATCCTGTTTCAACTGCTCTTCACGCGCCAGTCGTTGAGCTTGCTCCGCAATGAGCGCGCGCTTTTGCGATTCAAACTGAATCACTTGCTGCTGCGATGCCTGCAAGATTTCCTGCTGCGTATCAATTGCTTGTTCTGCATCAGCTCGGTTACGACGCAGCGTCTCAAGAGACTCATCGACCTCGGCGAGCTGCGTCGAGACACGCTCAAATTCCTGTATTATCGCCGCCAGACGCCCTTGCCGAGCGATCATGCCCTGCTCCGCGTCGGCTTGTGTTCGAGAGCGCATCCATGAGCGGCCGACCCACAAACCATCCTGTGACACCACAGACTGCCCGGACAATAGGTGTGATCGCGCTGCGATAGCTTCTTGCCAAGTTTTAACTACCCGCACACCGGCTAACACATCTTCAATCCCAGAGGGTCCACTGATGTAATGTGACAACATCGTTGGATCCGCGCTCGCTTCGGATAGCGTCGAGTCAATCAACGAAAGGCCCGACGGTGGCTGCGAAGGCTCGGCGGGCATGTGCTCGAAATCGGCGCCTATTGATGACAGCCACTCTGCTAACACCAGATCCGCGGCCGATTCATATCCGCTTTTCACGGACACCAAATCAAGTAGCGCATTTCCTTGAGAAGACAAGGTCTTTTGGAGCCACGAATTTGCTTGGGCCTCAGCATCCTCATCCCTTGCATCCGCTTGAAGGGCCTCTAGAGAAGCTCTCTGCCCTGCTAGCACCTGCGTTTGGCGCCGCAACTCGTCTTGCTCTTCCCGTTTTCGACCCAATTGGTTGCGCGAATCGACCAAGACCTGCCGTGACTGCTCCAAATCATTGCGCTGAAGTGTTGCTGCAGCCTCTGCCTCGGCCAACGATTCGACAATAGCATCCAGTGATGCTGTCTCCTCGTGCGAACTCAAAGACTGGAGCTCCTGGCCAATACGATCCAACCGCTGAGTCAGCGTCGCCAAATTGCGCTCCGCGTTTGCTTTTCGACCCTGCTGGACTTCAACCTGCTGTTTAGGCAGCGCCGCCTGTTGCGTAAAACTTTCCCAACTGCCATCGGCGGTTTGGGCCGCTTTCTCTGCTTCAGCAAGCGCTACATCAACCCTAGCCACCTCTTCTCGCTCCCGAGCCAAGGTGGGCTCAATGGAGGCTAATGCCTCCGCTAACTCGGTCAATCGCTGACTGTCCGAATCAACCAAACCTAATTCTCGCTGCTTACCGTCGAGGGTTTGCTCAAGATCACGTGCAAGTGAATCGCGTCGCTGCTTCGCAAACTTAATCGTCTGCTCGATACGACTAACCTCGCTGCCCAATGCGTAAAAATTCCCCTGGAGACTACCTGCCGACTCATTGGCGTCAGTGATTTGCTGTCGCAGCGACTCTATTTCCGAGACCGCGGAAGAAACCTGAGCTTGGTGACGTTCTCGCTCGGTCGCAAAATCATCAATTTCACGCTGAGCGCGGGTCGCTACAGTGCTTTGCACTCGCCGCTGCAAGACCAAAAGCTGCGCTTTGAGCTCCCGCTCCTGCTCCTTGTATTCTCCAAAACGCTCGGCCGCCTGAGCCTGACGCTTAAGATGCGATAAATTACGCTCTAACTCCTCGCGTAAATCCGTCAGTCGGTCGAGGTTGTCTAGCGTGCGCTGCATGCGGTTTTCAGTCTCACGACGGCGCTCTTTGTATTTCGATATGCCAGCAGCTTCTTCAATGTAGACGCGCAAATCTTCGGGACGCGATTCGATCAACCGCGAAATCATGCCCTGCTCGATGATGGCATAGCTTCGAGGCCCTAGCCCGGTGCCTAAAAAGAGATCTGTGATGTCGCGACGACGACACTTGTTACCGTTGAGGAAATAGTCTGACGCACCCTCGCGACTGACAACACGGCGGACTGAAATCTCGTTATAGGCCGCGTATTCGCCGCCGACCTTCCCCGTCGAGTTATCAAACAGAAGTTCAATACTTGCCTGCCCGACTGGTTGTCGGTGGGTGGTGCCGTTGAATATGACGTCCGTCATGGACTCTCCGCGCAAGGTCTTCGCCGAGCTTTCACCCATCACCCAACGAACCGCATCAATGATGTTGGACTTACCACAACCGTTCGGTCCAACCACTGCACACATGTTGCTTGGCAGCGTGACCCGGGTTGGGTCAACGAATGATTTAAAGCCTGCGAGAGAAATCGACTTTAAGCGCATTTACTCTAGAATCCCGGCGCCACAACGCGCCACCGCTTTATTATTAAAAACACTAGATGTAGTGTACCTACAAAGAAGGGCTAACACTATATGCAAAACGCATCTTATTGAGCGTTAGCGCGAAGTACGATCTCAGAAATATCCTTGCCGCGCACCGAAACCCCTCGCAACTCGCCAGTAAAACGCGCGTTGTCGAGGCCAGGCTGGCCGTTATCAGAGACCTGAACCTCCAGGTCGACCAGGGCCAACGCTGATAGTTTCTGACCCGCCATACTGTTTTCATCCGTAAGTGTTGCACGCAATGGCCAGTCAGCGGCGATAACTCGAGCCACGGCTGTCGGCATTCGCGCAGTGCTACCTGCCGGCCGCGCGATGATAAACACGGTTTTACCTGTCACGGCGGCGGCTTCCAAAGCCTCTGGCAACCTGACCAACAGGGTTACCGACGCTGTCAGTGCAGGCGTTTCAGTGACGCTCACGGGCGCCTGATTGGGTGTTTCCTCATTCAACCGCGCTTGAGCTTCGACAATAGCATTGAGCATCAGCTGGTGGCCCTCGGAGCCCGGCACTTCCAAATCTCTCAAAACGCGCATGTAACCGATGGCTTCCTGATATTGCTCAGCCCCAAAGGAGCCCATCGCCAACGTCGCCAGCGCCGACTTTTGACGAGGGTTACCCGCAAGCGCCTGCTCTGCTCGCGCCCGTGCACGCTCGGTCAATACCTGCCCTTGTGCAACAAACTCGGCTTGCGCCGCTCGACCCAACACATCGGGTGCGTTCGGTGCTTCAGCCAGGATCAGCTCAAATCGTTCCAAGGCCCCTGCCGCGTTACCGGTCGCCACGTAATACTCACCCAATAGCGACTGATAATCGAGATTTGTAGGTCTAGCAGCAGACCTTGCTTCAATTCGTTCAATCAGGGCCGTCACGTCATTGGGCGTCGCCTCGCTGAGCGACGCGATTGCGCGTGTGATTTGAACGTCTTCATACGCGCCAAGTCGGTCGTAAAGAACGAGGGTTGCTAGCACTATGGCGCCCGCTAGCGCCACTTGATATCCGGGCCTAGACACGGCTCTCGTAACCAACGGACCGGCATCATCAACCTTGTTATCGGCTTCCTTGTCGTCCCAAACTCTGAGCTGAGCATCGGATAAAAGCGTCTCGTCGGTTATCTCCTCTCGCCGCACGGCCAGCCAATCTTCGACCGTCTCACCCTCAATTTGGCGACGCCAGATCATCGGCAGTCCAACGACAAAAACCACTGCTAGTGCGCAGAGTGCAACCACTATTGGCCATAACTCAGTCATTATTATTTTCCGTCGTACTTTTCGCGCAACTCACGCGCGCGCTCAGCGTTGGATTCAACTGTTGTGACGTCACGGTCGCCCCGAATTTGTAACCATACGACGGCAAAAGCCATCAGAAATAAAATGATCGGCGCGGACCAAAGCCAAAACGTATTGCCGTCGACGCCAGGCCGATATCGAACGAATTCACCATAGCGGTCTACGAGATAAGTAATGATCTGATCATCACTTGCGCCCGCCTCTAACTGCTCATGGACAATTGCTCTGAGATCGCGAGAGATCGGGGCATTGGAATCGGCAATATTCTGATTCTGGCACTTGGGGCAGCGCAGCTCTTGACTCAAGGCCTTATACCGAAGCTCGAGCTCGGGTGTACTGAATTCGTAGGTTTCTATAACCGCGATCGCGTTCATCGAGGCTATCGACATCATGAGACTCACTAGAACAGATGAAAAAAGCACTCGGATCATTAGTCGGCCTCAAAAAAAGGTTGAAGTTGCTCTGTCCAGACCTGCGCGTTCACCACGCCCACGTGCCTGTGCCTAATGATCCCATCAGCGTCAATCACATAGGTCTCTGGCGCACCGTAAACGCCCAGATCGAGTCCAAAATCGCCACGTTGATCCACGATCGTCTCCGCGTAGGGATTGCCTAAATCGACTAACCATTGGGCGGCCTTTTCAGGCTCATCCTTGTAATTAAGCCCGTAGATGACAACACCCTGTCCAGCAAGCTCAAGTAAATACGGATGTTCCACACGACAGGAGAAGCACCAGGTGGCCCAAACATTGAGTAGTGCGGGCTGGCCTATCCAATCATCAGGACTGCGCCGGTCGTCGGTATTCAAAAGGGGCAAATTAAAAGCGGGAATCCTGTCGCCAAGTCGTGCAGACGGCAGGTCAGTCGGATCCAAAGACAGGCCCCGCACAAGCAGCAGTACAAGGACTAGAAATGCCACAAGTGGAAGAAACCGTTTAAGTAGCAAGCGCCTCATCTCCCCTCAGATGCCGTGCGGCCGATACTCTCCGGTACCGTCTATCCAGCGCGGTGGTCAAACCACCCAAGCCAATCATCAAGGCACCCAACCATATCCAGCGGATAAGCGGCTTGTGTTGCACGCGAACGGACCACGCGCCATCACCCAGCGGCTCACCCATTGCAATGTAAAGGTCGCGCGTAAAGCCCGCATCAATGGCCGCCTCCGTCATGATCTGCCCACTGGCAACATACCGCCGCTTTTCCGGCAACAATGTTGTGAGTAGTTCGCCGTTGTATTTCACCTCAAACACGCCCCGGTCGGCTGCGTAATTAGGACCTTCGACGACGGTAAGCTCAGTCAGCGTAAAGGTGTAGCCATTTAACTCAACCGCGTCACCCGCCTCCAGGCGTAAATCACGCTCAGCGCTGAACTGCGTAACAAAAACGGCACCAACAATCGTAAGAGCAAACCCAGTATGCGCTGCAAGCATCCCGATATAAGAAGGTGAAAGTCGAGCCAGCGCACTGCCAAGCGCCGTCACACCGCGCATGCGTTGCTGTAAATCGCGACCAAGACCTATTACCAACCAGCCAGCCAGCAGAACAGCAAGCGATGCCCACACATTCACCTCGCCAACGCTTAGATAGGGCGCAATAACGGCAACAGCCAGGCAGACAATGGCAGGGACCAGCAACTCACCGAGCCAGCGGGTCGCCGAGTCAGCCTTCCACCGTGAAATGGGACCAACCGCCATGAAAGGCGCTAACAGTGCCATAGCGGGCACAAAGACTGCATTGAAGTAGGGAGGACCGACCGAATACTTGCCCTCACCCAGTGCGTCCATCAGCAGGGGAAACAGCGTACCCAAGAGGACGACGATTGCGGAAACCGCAAAAATGAGGTTATTGGCCAGCAGGAGTGACTCGCGGGACTCCAGTCGATAGTTGATGGGACTTGAAACGGTCGGCGCTCGAAATGCGTAGAGCGTCAGAGAACCCCCAACAACCAGAACAAGAAAGACCAAAATGAACAAGCCACGCTCCGGATCAGCGGCGAAGGCATGAACAGAGGTCAATACACCCGATCGCACCAAAAACGTTCCCAGTAAGGAAAGAGAGAACGCGGAGATAGCAAGGAGCACTGTCCAAGACCGAAACAACCCTCTTTTTTCGGTTACCGCTAAGCTGTGAATCAGCGCTGTGCCAACCAACCACGGCATAAACGATGCATTCTCGACAGGATCCCAAAACCACCAGCCACCCCAACCTAGCTCGTAATACGCCCACCAGCTTCCCAACATGATACCGAGTGTCAGAAACGCCCACGCCACGTTAGTCCACGGCCGAGACCACTTCGCCCAAGCCGCATCCAATCGCCCGCCAAGTAACGCGGCGACCGCAAACGCAAAAGGAACGGCAAGCCCAACGTACCCCATGTATAACAGCGGAGGATGAATGATAAGACCCGGATCCTGCAGCAAAGGATTTAAGTCCTGTCCCTCGGCAGCAACGCCTGGAAGCAAACGTTCGAACGGATTTGAGGTAAACAAAGAAAAGGCGATAAACCCCACCCCAATGAGTCCAAGCACGCTGAGAACACGAGCCAGAACCACCAGCGGTAGACCGCGACTTGCAATGGCAACCGCAAGCGCCCAAGCCCCGAGCATCCAAACCCAGAGGAGGAGTGATCCCTCATGATTACCCCACACAGCGGAGAACTTATAGATCGGGGGTAATAAGGAATTCGAATTACTCGCTACCACCTTAACGGAGAAGTCATCCTGCAAAAAAACCACTGCTAAGCAGGCAAAAGCAATGCTCAAAAAGACAAAAACACCCGCCGCGAGGCTTGGTGCCAAGTTCATGGCCCAGCGCTGACCTCGCCACGCGCCCGCCATTGGAACCACACCCAGCAAGGTTGACAGGCACAGGGCGAGAATGAGCGCAATGTGGCCGGCTTCAGGTATCACTCTGACGCCCCTGCCGCATTGGCCTTCTCAAGCGCCTCTGCCACCTCAGGCGGCATGTAATTCTCATCGTGTTTTGCCAGCACCTCGCTCGCGGTAACAACACCATCTGCACCCAGAACACCCGTTGCCACAACACCCTCACCCTCAGCAAAGAGGTCGGGTAATATGCCGTCGTAGGAAACGGTCACTGAATGAACAAAGTCGGTGACGTCAAAGCGGGTCTCAAGACGGTCTGAGGCACGCTTGACACTGCCCTCGACCACCATTCCACCAACCCGGAGTTTCCGCTCAAGCGGCGCTTCCCCAGATGCCACTTCAGACGGTGAGTAAAAAAGATTGATATTGCCGCTTAAGGCATACGCTATTAGGCCAATGGTGGCGCTAGAGAGAGCGACAATAGCCAGTGCAATCAGAAGTCGCTGCTTACGCTTGGGGTGCATCGGCCACCTCATTAGCAGGACCTGTTGCTGCGTCGCGCATCGTCTGGCCTTGCTTCCTTGACAACTCTTGTCGGATCACGCGCTTCAATCTGCGTGTAACAAGCCAAGGTCTAAGAAGGCTTATACCCACAACAACGAGCGTAATAGCGTAGGCACTCCATACATAAGCGCCATGCCCACCCATTGTTATCGCCTCTGAAACGGAATCGAATTGCATTCTATTGCGCCAACCTTTTACCCAGCCAAGATGACTTCGCGTGCTCTTCAGTCAAAAGCTGCCTCAAATTGAGCATCATCAACACCGCAAACAGTGCATAAAACGTGACGATCATGCCTAGCAACGGATAGAGCATCGACGAATCGATAGCCGACTCGCCTGTAAACTTAATCGATGCAGGTTGATGCAGCGAGTACCACCAGTCCACTGACTTGTAGATGATGGGAATATTGACCGTGCCCACAAGACTCAAGATCGCACAAGCGCGCGCGGCAATGGCCTTATTTTCATAGGCCTGAAACAAGGCGATGACGCCCACATAAAGAAAAAATAAAATGAGCATTGAAGTAACACGCGCATCCCACACCCACCAAGCGCCCCACGTGGGCTTTCCCCAAATGGCACCTGTGACCAATGCTACCGCTGTAAATGCAGCACCAATGGGTGCAGCGGCTCGCATGGCCGTGTCCGCAAGCTTAATTCGCCAAACCAAACTCACGAGCCCCGCAAAAGCCATAACGTAATAGCCTGCAAGTGACACAACAGCTGTCGGTACGTGAATATAAATGATTCGATAGGAATCGCCTTGCTTGTAATCGGTGGGCGCATACAAGAGCCCCCAGACGCTGCCCGCACAGAGCGCCAGCAGCGTCAGTGGAAGCAGCCAAGGAATAACGCGATCACAGAATCGATAAACCCAAGGAGGAGAGCCAAATTGATGAATGATGCGCCACATAAACGAAGTATATAGGGTTAATCCAATAAAAGGAGTCTCAGAGTTCCAAAGACACTCTGAGCCCCGCCGCGATCGCTACCGGCGCTAAAATCAAACCGCCCGTAACCCCGGCACCTAAAAGTGCGAGCGCGACTGTCGGATCCCCTTGATGAGTCGCCTCCTCGAGCGCGCGCGTACCTGCAATGAGGATGGGGACGTAGAGCGGTAGAATCAAGAGCGCCAGCAAAATCCCACCTCGCTGAACGCCAACCGTTAGTGCGGCGCCCACCCCCCCCAATAACAGCATGATGAGCGTTCCAAGCAGTAAGCTCACTACCAGTGTCGAGGCGGCACTGAGTGGTAAGCCCAGCATCACCCCGAAAAGCGGTGAAACAAGACTGAGTAGGAACCCGCTCGCCAACCACGAGGCTAAAAGCTGTGGGAGCACAGCAACAGGTAGCGGTAACGGGGCCATCGCCAGCTGCTCAAGACTGCCATCTTCGTAGTCGTCGACAAAGAGACGCATACAGATCATCAGATTCGCAAGTAGCGCTACGACCCAGAGGATACCGGGTGCAAGTAATGCCAGCTGTGCTGGATCGGGTCCAAGTCCAAGCGGAAACAAAATCACCACCAGCAAAAAAAACAGTAAGGGATTGACGATTTCACCAGGCGACGCGATCAGTAACCCCAAATGTCTGCGAGTTTGACCCCACAGGAATTGAGGCACGTTTAGCTCGCCGGATTTACTCACCATTGAACTGCTCCAAATCGACAACTTGCAGCTTATCGCCCAGGTTCGCTGGCTGATGGCTGGTAAACACGACCGCTCCACCTTGATCCACGTGTTCGACGAATCGATTCTCCAACACCTTGACGCCGCGGCTATCCAGCGCAGTAAAGGGTTCGTCTAGGAGCCAAAGCCGACCACTTGGGAGAAACAAACGCGCCAGCGCCACGCGTCGCTTCTGGCCCGCCGAAAGTTGCCCGGTATTGACGTGCTCGTAACCCTCAAGCTGAACGCGGGCAAGGGCCGCGTCAACCTCTGACGGCGCAGGCGAGCCGCTACCTGAGGGGTGCGAGATCAGGTTGTCTCGAGCCGATAACGCGGATTTCAGTGCCGCAGCGTGCCCCGAGTACAATACGTCATCACAACGCGTAATGCTTCCAAACACCTCTACGCGCGCAAGACCCGCCATCGCGCGCAACAGTGATGTCTTTCCAACGCCGTTACTCCCTCGCAATTGCCATATCTCGCCGGACCTTACGACAAGATCAACGCCTTGCAATAGCTGACGAATACCTCTCTGGATGGTGACATCACTGACCGCCAGCAACGTGTCACTCACAGTGACACCGTTTTAATCAATGGAAGAGTGAGTTCACTGCCACGCTCGCGTTGGAGTGCCAAGGTCTCAAAATCGAAAAGCGTCCCATCGGCAAGCTGAGACGGCGACACATTCTTGAGGGACTTGAAAATGGTTTCAGTGCGACCGGGATAATCACGCTCCCACTCGGTCAGCATTTTCTTTATTTCGACGCGCTGAAGATTTTCCTGAGAACCACACAAGTTACAGGGGATGATGGGGAACCCTTGCTGACTTGCGTAGCGCTCTATGTCTGTTTCCTTGCAATAAGCTAGCGGCCTGATAACGATGTTCTGTTTGTCGTCGCTTAGCAACTTCGGGGGCATCGCCTTTAGTTTCCCTCCGAAAAACATATTGAGAAACAGTGTTTCAACGATATCGTCACGGTGATGCCCAAGCGCTATTTTTGTCGCCCCAATCTGCTCAGCGAAACCGTAGAGTGTACCGCGCCGCAATCGGCTACACAGGCCACAGGTTGTTTTCCCTTCGGGAATGACCGATCGCACAACACTGTAAGTATCGCGCTCCAAAATATAATAAGGAACGCCCAAGTCCTCTAAATACTCCGGTAGCACGTGCTCAGGAAATCCCGGCTGCTTTTGATCAAGATTAACGGCAATGATTTCAAAATCGATCGGCGCACTTCGCTGCAGGTGAAGCAGAACATCGAGCATCGTGTAGGAGTCTTTCCCTCCCGACAAACACACCATGACGCGGTCACCCGCCTCGATCATGTTGTAATCAGAGATTGCCTGTCCCGTCAGTCGGCGCAGCCGCTTAATCAGTTTGTTCTGGTTATAGGCCGCCTTGCGCGGATCACTCACGGGTCCCCTCACAGTGTTAGGCGTGTGCTCTTGGACCGAATTGGCAGGCTGAGACATAGGGAAATCGTCGCTAGAAAACGCGGATAATAATTGTCCCAGTCGAACATCGCAAAATTAGCTGTCTGAATACAGGCCATTGGGTAGCAAAACGCACTTGCAGTTTGGCGCTCAGACCACGAGAATTCGCGACGCAACGTTGTCCACGTCCAGCGGTCTGGGGCCGCTTCATCAAGGAGAGTCAAATGAAAACACCTGTCACAGTTACCGTAACCGGCGCAGCCGGACAAATTGGTTATGCGCTTCTTTTTCGCATTGCGTCAGGTGCTATGTTGGGTACAGACCAGCCGGTGCGCCTCAACCTCTTGGATATCACACCCGCCTTGGATGCACTTGAAGGTGTGAAAATGGAGCTTGATGACTGTGCCTTTCCTCTATTAGCGGGCATCACATGCAGCGACGATCCCACTGTCGCATTTGCAGACGCCGATTACGCTCTGCTGGTCGGTGCGCGGCCCAGAGGTCCGGGTATGGAGCGCAAAGATCTCCTTGAAGCCAACGCTGCCATTTTCTCTGCACAAGGCCAGGCCATGAACGCCGTAGCAAGCCGAAATATAAAGGTTTTAGTGGTCGGTAATCCCGCGAATACAAATGCTCTCATCGCCATGCACAACGCACCGGATATCGCGGGAAGCCAGTTCACCGCTATGACGCGTCTAGATCATAACCGTGCTATCACGCAGATCGCTCAAAAGACCGGTTCGGTCAATACTGACGTCACCAATATGACGATCTGGGGTAATCATTCGGCGACGCAATACCCCGACCTCTTTAATGCACGCATCAAGGGCCAGTCTGCGATCGAGTTGGTCGATCAAGCGTGGTATGAAAACGACTTCATCCCTACGGTTCAGCAGCGCGGTGCCGCCATTATCAAAGCACGTGGCGCTTCATCGGCAGCCTCTGCGGCGAATGCAGCCATCGATCACATGCGCACATGGGCCTTGGGCACTGCGGATAACGATTGGACGTCTATGGGCATCTTATCCACTGGCGCTTATGGCGTGCCCGAAGGGTTAATCTACTCCTTCCCTTGCACCTGCAGTGACGGCGTTTACAGCGTCGTTGACGGAGTGGCCGTAAACGATTTCAGTCGTGAGAAAATGGACGCAACAGCCCAAGAACTGAGCGAGGAGCGTGACGCAGTTCGACACCTGCTCGGCTAAGAAGCCTGCCGAGGGCTGACATACGTCACAGCGTCAACACGCGCGGTAGGATCATGCGAGAAGCTTTGAAACCCAATCAAAGCTCTCGCAGCACCTGTAACGGAGGGGCGTACACGACGCGCCGACACGCATAGGTCCCCAAGCTCCCAATGATCACTGCACCTAGGACAACACCCAAGGGCCATAGCATCCATTGAACTTGGTAGTCCAACTCTAACATCTGAGTCTGTAGTACCCAGCCGGCCGACTCAGAGCCCATTATTGCCAAGACCCCAGCAAGCGCACCCATTGCCGCAAACTCGATTGCAACGGCACCCAATAACGTCATGCGCCCTGCCCCTAAAGCCCTCAGGATGGCACTCTCGTGAAGTCGTTCATCAACACTTGAACTGACCCCCGCGATGAGCACAAGCGCACCTGCAACGAGAATAATAAGAAGTACAAGCTCAATTGCCTGACTGACCTGATCGATGATTGTTTTGATTTCCTCGATAGCAACATCAACCTCAATCAATGTAATCGTCGGCATAAACTCGAGCAGCTCAGACACGCGATACTTTTCATCAGGCTCCAAATAAAAACTGGTAAAGAGCGTCGTTGGAAATCTATCGAGCAGCTTTTCTGGGAAAATCACGAAAAAGTTCGGCTGCATGGACTCCCAATTCACCGAGCGTATGCTCGCAACAGTGACCCTAAACTCGTCCGCCGCAATTCTCAGTGTCAGTTCGTCTCCAACCTGTGCACCGATATCTGCGGCAAAGCCGTCCTCGAGGGAGATCAGTGCCTCATCGACACCCACGTCCCACCACTCGCCACTAAGGATCTCATTACCTTCAGGCTTTGCATCGGTGGAGGTAAAGTTAGCTTCCCTTTGACGAGGGCCTGTTGCATCTGGCCCCCAGTCGGGCAGGACCTCACGGTTGACCTCCATGATACGGCCGCGCGCCGCGGGATAAAGATCGCCAACCTCAATGTCTCGATCAGCGAAAAACTGCAACAGTGGCGCCTCATCAATTGGTGCCACATTTAAAATAAAATGGTTTGGAGTGCCCTCGGGAATTTGGAGGCGCCATTGGTCTAACAGGCTCGTACGAACAGCCGTCAGCACCAATAACAACATAATTGCGATACCAAAAATGACGACCTGAAAGGCACTCGCTGTGCCACGACGCTGCATGCCTGCGAGCGCAAGCCGCCACACACTACCGGCACTGCTTCCAATTTGGCGAGTCCCACTGAGCAGGCCCTTCGCCACAAAAAATCCCAAGCCAACAGTCAGTCCAATGGACCCGAGCAAAGCCCCTGTTAACTTGATGTCACTGCTATACCAAAGCATGAGTGCGCCCAGTGACAGGGTGCCGAGCAAAAGATCTGCAGCACGTGTTGAGTCAGCAATGGTGGTTTCCCGTCTGATAACACGAAGCGGCGATATAGCTCCCAAACGCGCCAGGGGTGGCCATGCGAAAAAGGCCACACATACCATTGCAGTCACGGCCCCAGTTATAAAGGGCGTTACACCCACCCGCGTAATCTCACCGGGAATCTGATCCGCGAGAGCTGCAAACATCGCGTCCTGCGCCAACCAGCCAATACCACTGCCAATGGCAATGGCAAACAGTCCAAGCCACGTAAGGCTCAGCGCGTACAGCGTGCGGATGGTATTTTTTGTTGCGCCAAGACTCTTCATCACCGCCACCTGATCAGTGTGACGCTCGCCAAATCGGCGTGCGGCAACCAAGATGGCAGCGGCAGCCAACATGACGCCCAAGCTTCCGGCAAGAAGCAAAAAGCCGCGCGCCCGATCCAATGTGGCACCAATACCAGGCTGCGACTCGTCGACCGAGAGTAGACGCTGTCCTTGAACCAGCTGCGGCTCTACCCAACTTCTATACTGCTCTAACGATGCCGCATCCCCTGCGAGTAATAGCCGGTAAGTCACTCGGCTACCCGGCTGAATAACCCCCGTCGCCGCGAGGTCATCAACATGCATAACAAGGCGAGGACCGTAGCCGAAAAACCCCGTCGTTGAGTCGGGCTCCTCAAGAAGCGTTCCCGCGACTTGCAGTGTGGCGTCGCCAACATACAGTGCGTCACCCACCGAAGTGCCGAGTTGCTGGATAAGACGGGGGGCAAGATAAACCTCACCGGGAGTGGGAAGGTCGGCGGTTAAAACACCGTCCCCTATCTCAACACGCAAAGCACCTCGAAGCGGATAACCACCTCCGACTGCTTTCACCGAGGCCAAAAACATCTCGTCGGTCTCGGAAATCACCATTGACGAAAACGTAACCGTCTCACCTGTTAACAAAAACGTATTGCGCGCCTGATCATGCCACTCAGATGGCATCTCACGGGAACTCGAAACGACGAGATCTGCTGCAAGGAAACTTGCAGACTCTCTCTCAAGATTAAATTGCAGTCGATTTACAAAACCGCTTATCGCCACTACGAGGGATACAGCCAGCACTAGCGCACTCAACAGAACGCCTAACTCGCCCCCACGCCAGTCGCGAATGAGCAGTCTCAACGACGCACTAAGGGGTGACTTCATACCGCTTCACTTAATTGGCCGGCCGCCATGACAAATTTTCGTTGGCAGCGGTCTGCTAAGGCATTGTCATGCGTCACGAGCACCAGCGTCGTGCCCTCCTCCTCGTTCAACCCAAACAGCAACTCTATGATCGTAGCGCCGGTCGCGGTATCCAGGTTTCCTGTGGGCTCATCAGCAAACAATATCAACGGCTTAGCCGCAAATGCTCGTGCGATCGCTACACGCTGCTGCTCGCCGCCAGACAGTGTTCGAGGGTAATGCTGCAGGCGCTCACCCAGTCCAACTCGTGCAAGGTAATCCTCTGCCAAAGGCTTAGCATCATCGCGGCCAGCCAGCTCGAGCGGCAACATGACGTTTTCAAGTGCAGTCAATGCAGGCAGCAGCTGAAAGCTTTGAAAAACAAACCCCACTTTCTGGCTGCGTAACACCGCGCGCTCGTCTTCATCCAACAGCACGATATCGGTGCCATCGAGGTGAACCTCACCGTCCGTTGGACTGTCTAATCCGGCCAGCAGTCCAAGCAGCGTTGATTTGCCTGATCCTGACGTACCCACGATGGCCGCGGTCTCGCCACGCTTGATTTCCAAATCGATCCCTCTCAGGATCTGTAAATCCGCCTCGGCGGTTTTTACGGACTTATTCAATTGGGATGTTTTGATCATGCGTCATTACCTCTGGCATCACTTACGACGTTACGTTGGCGTCGGATTGACGACTGTTTCTACCTTCCTGTTGCCCACACTAACGACCGTCGGAGTAACTTCTGCGTCGCAAACCCTGCTTAAAGCAACGATACTGGGCCCTCTCCTCGTTCTTGCTTCCCTTGCCCAAGCAGACTCACCCACCAAAGTCCTCGTGGTCGGAGACAGTCTGAGTGCCGCTTATGGCTTAAATATGGATCAAGGTTGGGTCAATCTCTTGGAGCAACGCCTCCAAGCAGAGATCCAAGGTACCACCGTTATCAATGCAAGCATATCGGGAGAGACAACCCGAGGGGGCGCGTATCGGCTCCCCGCCTTGCTCGACGACTACAAACCGGCACTGGTTATCATAGAGCTTGGCGGCAACGATGGGTTGCGCGCAATGCCGATAAAGCAAATGCGGGAGAATCTTGCTGCGATGACTGAAGCCTCACTCGCTGTTGGCGCACAAGTACTCCTACTCGCCGCCGAGGCACCACCCAATTTGGGTCGTCGCTACACAGAGCTTTTCAGGGGTATTTACACGTCACTCGCAGACTATGAGGGTGTTGAGACACTACCTTTTATCGTCGAGTCGGTTTTTTTAAACCCCAGCTTGATGCAAAGCGACGGCATCCATCCAAATGCGACCGCACAGCCGCTGCTCGTTGAGGTTGTTTGGCCAACACTAGTTACTATGCTCAAGGAATCATCGCAATGAGCCACGCTCGGCCGATACGAGATCGCATAGAAACTATCATTTTCGGCACGGAGACCCGCGCCGGGAATATCTTCGATCTCACACTGCTCATTATGATTTTGGCGAGCGTTTTCATCGTAATGTTAGATTCAATCGAAGCGTACCATTTAGCCTATGGTCATATCTTCCGATGGGTCGAACTGGGCTTCACCATCGCCTTCGCAGTCGAATACCTTACGCGCCTTTGGTGTCTGCGAAGGCCTGCGGTTTACGCCATCAGTTTTTGGGGGGTGGTCGACCTACTCGCCATTCTCCCAACCTTCCTCACGTTATTTGTGCCCGAGGCGTCCTCGCTTATTGTGATCCGTGTTTTGCGCGTCCTCCGTGTATTTCGGATTTTGCATCTGTTTGAGCTTCACGAGGAGTACATCGAGATCATCGGACTCATGCGAGCCACCGCGAGATCGATAATGGTGTTCTTTTCGATCGTCATGGTCACCGTTGTCGTTTTCGGTTGTTTACTCTACGTGATCGATGGTCCAGAACACGGGTTCGTCAGTATCCCAATGAGTATTTACTGGGCGGTTGTGACCATAACAACCGTCGGATATGGCGATGTGGTTCCCGGAACACCGATGGGGCGTTTCGTCGCATCAATTGGTATTTTGATCGGTTATTCAATTTTGGCTGTGCCGACGGCTATCGTAACCAGTAAACTGTGGGAAAGATTGGGAGCTCGCCGTGCCGCACAAACGCTGTCATGGAATTGTCCCGTGTGTGCAGGCGTTGACCATGCCTTGGATGCGCAACACTGTAAGCACTGCGGTGCTGACCTAGAGGTCCCTGACGAGCTGAGAGAGCAGAAGCCACAACTCCCGTGAACGAAAAACCGATAGACATTTTCTCGCACCGCAAGTACTGGGCTGAGTGCTTTGGTCCCGCGCCGTGGCTTCCAATGTCCCGCGCAGAGATGGACCAGCTTGGCTGGGATAGCTGTGACATTATCATCGTCACAGGAGATGCCTATGTCGATCATCCGAGCTTTGGTATGGCCGTTATCGGCCGTGTCCTCGAAGGCCAGGGCTTCCGCGTGGGCATCATCTCTCAGCCGGACTGGCGAAGTGCAGATGCCTTTAGAGCGCTAGGAAAACCCAATCTCTTCTTTGGCATCGCGGCCGGCAATATGGACTCGATGATCAATCACTACACCGCAGATAAGAAGCGGCGTAACGATGATGCCTACACCGCCGGAGATCTTGCTGGCAAGCGACCCGACCGAGCGGTGACGGTGTACAGTCAACGTGCCCGCGAGGCTTACAAAGACGTCCCAGTTGTTATCGGTGGAATCGAAGCTAGCTTAAGACGCATGGCCCACTACGACTACTGGAGCGATAAAGTACGACGCTCCGTCCTCGTCGACAGTAAGGCGGACATTCTGCTCTACGGTAATGCAGAGCGCGCCATTGTAGATCTAGCACATGGCCTCGCAGATGGAAAATCCATCGAGGAACTCCGCTATCTTCGCGGCACCGCTTATGTCACCAACGCGCCTGAACCGGGTTATCGCCTCATTGATTCAAGCTCAGTGGATCAACCGGGAAAAGTCGAGCCACTGCTCAATCCCTATGAGGGCATGGAGCCAGAGGTCTGTGAGACTGAAGCCTCGAAGTCAGATGCAGACGCTTCCGACGCATCGGCGGTACAGATTGTCTCGCTACTAGCCAGCAGCGCGCCGTCGCGTGATGTCATTCGATTGCCGAGTTTCGAGGCGGTGAAAGACGACCCCGTCCTGTATGCGCACGCGGCACGGGTGATGCATAAAGAGACCAACCCTCACAATGCACTGGCGCTTATCCAAGCACACGGCGATCGCGAAGTCTGGTTCAATCCCCCGCCCATCCCGCTGAGCACGCCGGAATTAGATTGGGTGTTTGAGCAGCCCTACCGGCGGCGACCCCATCCCATTTATGGGAAGGCAAAAATCCCCGCGCTGGAAATGATCCAGCATTCGGTCAATATCATGCGAGGGTGCTTTGGCGGCTGCACCTTTTGTTCGATCACGGAGCACGAGGGGCGCATTATCCAAAATCGTTCCGAAGACTCGATTGTGCGCGAGATTGAAAAGATTCGCGATACAAGCCCAAGCTTCACGGGTGTTATATCGGATCTTGGCGGACCCACGGCCAACATGTGGAGATTGGCGTGTAAGAGCGAGGAAATTGAAGCAAAGTGCCGCAAGCTTAGCTGCGTTTTCCCAGGTATCTGTAAGAACCTAAATACAGACCAAACACCGCTGGTACATCTGTATCGCAGAGCACGGGCAATTCCAGGCGTGAAAAAAGTGCTTATCGCATCAGGGCTGCGCTACGACATCGCGGTGGAAACACCCGAATACGTCAAAGAACTCGTGACTCATCACGTGGGAGGCTATTTAAAGATTGCGCCCGAGCACACAGAGGATGGCCCGCTCGATCAAATGATGAAGCCGGGAATAGGCACTTATGATCGATTCAAAAACCTGTTCGATAAGTACTCCAAGGCGGCGGGAAAAAAACAGTACTTGATCCCCTATTTCATTGCTGCACACCCAGGCACTACCGACAACGACATGGTGAACCTTGCACTGTGGCTTAAGCGCAACAAGTTCCGCGCAGATCAGGTACAAACTTTTTATCCTTCACCCATGGCGCTGGCAACCGCCATGTATCACAGTGAAAAAAACCCTCTCAAAAAAGTAGACCGAGACAGCAAATACGTCCCAGCCGTCAGGAGTATCAAGCAACGACGCCTTCACAAGGCATTTTTGCGCTACCACGACTCGGACAATTGGCCCGCACTGCGTGACGCACTTAAGAAGATTGGTCGGCGTGATCTGATAGGTAACGGCCCCATGCACCTTGTACCGTCTAGACAACCTCCAAAGCGGCATCGAGTCGTCAAGACGAGAGGCACCACCCCCTTTAGGACAAAGCACACCAAGCAGTTCTAATAACAGACATGTTGGCGGACCCGAACACTGCGAGCCACCCTCGCCCGGGTTCCAAAAGGCATCTGCAAGCTAAAGGGCCAGTCACCCCGTCTGAGTCGCTATCCGTAACTGATATCCGATCATTTTCGGTCAAGTTGGCAGTATAGAGGGCTGTTTTGGGACATCTCTGAAAAATACTGCTAACGTAGGCGGCATTGAATAAAACAAATAATCTAACAAGCCATCAAATACAAAAAGAGGTACCCCAATGCGGTTTTTATCAAAATCCCTGAGCGTAGCTGTGGCGGCGGCGATAAGTATTCCAGCGTTTGCGCAACAGCCCATGGAAGAAGTTGTCGTTACAGCGACAAAACGCGCCGAATCCATTCAAGACGTTCCGTTATCGGTCAGTGTCGTGAGCGGTGAAGTCATCGAGCGCGCAGAAGTGCGGGATCTCATTGACCTGCAATCTGTTGTTCCCTCGTTGAGAGTGCCTCAGTTCCAAAACTCGATCCAAACTAATTTTGTGATCCGTGGCTTTGGTAACGGAGCGAACAACCCGGGAATCGAACCCTCCGTTGCTGTTTTCGTTGACGGCGTATACTTCTCTCGATCGCAGGCACGTATTTCGGACCTCCCAAACATCCAACAAATCGAAGTGCTCAAGGGGCCTCAGAGCACCCTTTACGGTAAAAACGCCTCCGCAGGCGTGATTTCGGTAACGACCAAGGCACCTGAGTTCGAAAGTAATGGATCAGTGGAAGTTGGTTTCGGAAACTACAATCAGAAATCACTTCGTGCGTTCTACACGGGCCCACTTTCTGACTCGGTAGCGTTTAGCTTAAGTGGAAGCTCGCTGGAGCGGGATGGATACTTCGATAACGTGCCCACCAACACCACCTTCAACGACCGCGACCGCTGGAGCACTCGCGCTGACTTCCTCGCGGAACTCAGCGAAACCAGCGAACTGCGTGTCATCTTTGACTACGATGAGATTGATGAGGTTTGCTGTGGTACCGCCAACCTAGTGAATGGCCCAGCAGGCGGCGCACTCTCCGCGCTGTCCGTGGTCCCCGGTGAGGCGTATGTGCCAGAAGATGCCTTTAATTTTAGGCACTACGGTAACTTCGACACGATCAACCGTGGTGAGAACAAAGGGATTACCGTCGACTACAAAACGTCATTTGGTGATGTTGATGTTCGCTCAATTACCGCTTACCGGGATTCTTACTTTAACCAGCCCGCTGGCGATGTCGACTTCACAGCTGCTGATGCCATTGGCAATAGCACGGGCGAAACCGAAATCAAGACCTTTACTCAGGAAATACGGGTAAGTGGACAGTCCGGTAACGTGGACTGGCTTCTTGGTGGCTTTTATTTTGATGAGTCTATCGATTTCGAAAACAGCATTGAATTCGGTGCCCAATGGCGGAACTACATCAACCTACTTGTAGGTGGAGGCGACATCGTCGCTGGAGACGCCGCGACAAGTGGATTCGAAGCGCTACTTGGCTATGCGCCGGGCACGTTCTTTGCCGATGGTGACGGCGTCATCGAGACAGCGACACAGGACAACGAATCATATTCTGTTTTTGGTCAAATGACCTTCCCATTGTCGGACAAGACTGATTTTACGGTCGGCCTAAACTACTTAAATGACGACAAAAACATCACCCTAACCCAAGAAAATAATGACGTATTTTCCAAGCTCGATATTCGTGGGGCAGACGGCGTCACTGCGCTTACGAACCTCGCCTACACCGGTGGATTTGCGGCGGCCGGCATTCCCGCCATCACGGCGATCCCACCCGAGGCAGTCCCTGGCTACATACAGACGGTAGCAGCAACTGTTGGCGCAATAGCACCCACGGATGCCAACCCCTTTGTGGGTCTTGAGGCGCTGCAGTTCCTACCGCAGCTATTGGGGGTCCCCAACCCTTCAGAGCCGGGCACTTCAACGGACAGCAAGACCACGTACACGGCGAGCCTGTCGCATGCATACAGCGATGATCTGAATGTTTACCTAACATACGGTACGGGTTTCAAAGGTACTTCCTGGAACCTTTCTCGTGACTCACGTCCAACGATGGGTGAGCGAGACAGTCTTGCGGCATCGGGTTTCGGATTGCCAAACAACTTGACGTTGGGTACGCGACTTGCAGGACCGGAGGAAGCAACAACTCTGGAACTAGGCGTCAAGTACTCGGCTGACTGGGGCACCCTCAACGCCGCTATTTTTGAGCAAAGCATCGAAGGTTTCCAATCGAATGCTTTCCTTGGTACCGGCTTTGTTCTAACCAATGCGGGTAAGCAGTCAACAAAAGGAATCGAAGTCGATTTGATGGTTCAAGCGACAGAAGCTTTGACACTTGCTGTGTCGGGCACGTTCCTAGACCCCATCTATGACGACTTTACCGGTGCACAGCTCAACGGTCAGCCGGCTGACTTCACTGGACTCACGCCCGCCGGCATTCACAAGCGAAGCATCAGTGCGGTTGCGACCTACAACTTTGTTGTTGCGGGTATGAATGGTTTCTTGCAGGCCGACTACCAATACGACAGTGCAGTTGATATCAACGGTGGTGGCGATCTCGCATTGAACAACCTAGCACTTGAAGAGCGTGGCTTCCGTCAACGTGAAGTAAGCATGGTCAATGCAAGCTTTGGACTGACGCGGGGCAACTGGAATCTGCGTGTATGGGGCCGCAACCTGACCGATGACCAATGGCTCATTACATGGTTCCCAGCGGTTGCTCAGACAGGCAGTCTGACAGGCTATCCTAACCAGCCACGGACCTACGGCGCGTCTCTCAGATACAAATTCTAAGTCCCGAGCAGTGCCTAGTCGTTATCTAGGCACTCCTGAATAAACGCCCCGAGCAAGCCAAATTCATGCTTGCGGGGCGTTTTTTTTCGCCACATCAACCCTATCTGACGGCCCACATCCGGCTCGTCAAAGGGTCTTAAAACAAGGTTTGTCCCATCCGCGATGCCGGCATCGGTCGCCATTTTCGGGAGCAGCGTTGTGCCGATACCGTTTGCTACCATTTGGACAATCGTCGTTAAACTCGTTGCTTGATAGGGAACCGTCACATCCTTCTCCCTGAGCTTACAGGCTTCGAGTGCGTGATCACGCAGACAATGCCCTTCCTCAAGGAGTAGCATTTCAGCGCCTTGTAGATCGCGCGTACGCAACTTGCTGCTCTGCACTAGTCGGGAGTCTGGCATTGCTGCGAGGTAAAACGGGTCTTCAAACAAATTAAGTGTGTCGGTTTGGTCAGCCGGAAACGGTAAGGCGAGTAACAACACATCAAGCTCACCTACCTGAAGCGCATCGACCAACGATTTTGAAAGGTCTTCGCGAACAAAAAGCTTGCACAGAGGATACTGAGCTCTCAATGACTTCAGCATCGAGGGCAAGATAAACGGCGCAATCGTGGGTATGACACCTAAGCGAATAGTGCCTTGAAAGGGCTCTCGAGAAGCCTCGCAGAGCGATACGATATCGTCGACGTCAGTCAAGATTCCCCTTGCTCGTTCCACCACCTCACTACCCACCGAGGTCAGCAATACCGAACGATTATTGCGTTCGACAAGACTGATGGACAGCACCTCCTCCAGCTCCACGATAGACGCGCTGAGTGTGCTCTGACTGACATGACATGACTTCGCAGCGTTACCGAAGTGCTGGTGCTGTGCGAGTGCACACAAATATCTCAATTGTTTTAAGGTGGGCTGTCGGGACATAGGTTAATCTCAAGCAAGTCATCGGCATTGTCGCGCATTTGTCCTATGTACGATCGGAAAATTCGATTGGTTTTGCCGGGTTTTTTTCGAACCATTTTGCTCGTATCTCGGTATAGTTACCGTGCAGTCGGTGATTCGACCGCGTCATGACGTAAAACGATCAAACATGGAGTAAAAGCAATGGAACTGAAAGGTAGTCAAACCGAACAGAACCTCAAGGACGCCTTCGCGGGTGAGTCTCAAGCGAACCGTCGCTACCTCTACTTCGCCTCAAAAGCGGATGTGGAAGGCTACAATGATGTTGCGGCGGTATTCCGCTCAACAGCTGAAGGCGAAACAGGACACGCGCACGGTCACCTCGAGTACCTCGAAGCCGTAGGCGATCCCGCAACAGGCCTCCCTATGGGTGACACTGTTAAGAACCTCGAAGCGTCAATCGCTGGTGAGACCCACGAGTACACAGACATGTACCCAGGCATGGCGAAGACCGCACGCGATGAAGATTTCGACGAGATCGCAGACTGGTTTGAGACACTGGCAAAAGCAGAGCGTAGTCACGCTAACCGCTTCCAAAAGGCGCTTGACAACCTCGACGCATAAGCCGCGGCGGTCAAATGTTTACGGGGGGACATCAGTCCCCTCTTTTGGTTACCCCCAAACTGATTAAGGATTAAGTGATGCGTGAAGGTAGCGTTGAAGCACCTACTCGGCACCCCATAGAGTGGAAGACAGAGGCGTTTTGGGACCGAGATGCCCTTAATGATGAGCTTGCACGCGTCTATGACGTATGCCACGGCTGTCGTCGTTGCGTGAGTTTATGCGACTCGTTTCCCACACTGTTCGATCTGATCGATGAATCCGAAACGTTTGAAGTAGATGGCGTAGCGCTGGACGACTACAACAAAGTCGTCGACCAGTGCTACATGTGTGACCTTTGCTATCTGACGAAGTGCCCCTACGTGCCACCACACGAGTTTAACGTGGACTTCCCGCACCTCATGCTGCGTGCGAAAGCACAGAACTTTAAGGACAAAGGCGCAAACTTGCGCGACAAAGTCCTGACCTCTACGGACGCGCTAATGAGTACCATCGCCACAATCCCGCTGGTAGATGTAACCGCGAATGCGCTCAACAAAAACGCCACCTTCAGGAAGGCGTTAGAGAGTAGTTTCGATATCGCCGCTGAGGCGCCCTTACCCGAGATTCACCGAAACACCCTGATAAAGCGCGCTAAAAAGCTTGTTACCGAGATCGAAGCTGCACCTGTTGGTGCCACGACCGGCAAACTTGCCTTGTACGCTACCTGCTACGGAAATTATTCAAGCCCCACCATTGGTGAGGATTTCATCAAGGTCTATCAGCACAACGATGTCAGTATCGACGTTATTCCAAAAGAAAAATGTTGCGGCATGCCAAAGTTAGAGCTTGGCGATTTGGATGCCGTTGAAGCACTTAAAGAGGCAAACATCCCGCTTCTCGCAGGGCTAGTAGATCAGGGTTACGACCTTACGGCACCCATTCCCTCATGCGTTCTGATGTACAAGCAAGAGCTCCCACTGTTGTTTCCAGACGACCCCGATGTGCTGAAGGTCAAAAATGCATTCTATGACCCATTCGAATACCTGTGGATGCGACACAAAGGGGAAGCATTAAAGACCGACTTCGCGCAGAGCCTAGGCAACATTGCCTATCAGGTTGCGTGCCACCAACGGGTGCAAAACATTGGTCTCAAAACCCGGGATATTCTATCGCTTATCGAAGAAACCACTGTGATCGCGCACGAACGCTGTTCTGGCCACGATGGTACTTATGCGGTGAAAAAGGAAACACGCGACAAGTCCGTTAAAATAGCGCGGCCAACGGTACGTAAGGTCAACGACCAAAAACCCGATCATTTTATTTCCGATTGTCCAATGGCCGGGGAACACATCGCCAACTTGGCAGACAGCGTTAGCACTGCTCAGCATCCTATGACGCTGCTTCGCATGGCCTATGGACTCAATTAAACAAGGAGATTATTGATGCCTCTTTTGACACGCAGCGATCTCTGGTCGCTAGAACAGTACTCAGAACAACGCGAAAACTTCCGCTTGGAAGTCCTCGCGCACAAGAAAAATCGCCAGCTTGCGTTGGGTGATAATGCGCGAATTTATTTTGAGGACACGCTCACCATTCGCTATCAAATCCAGGAAATGCTGCGTATCGAGAAAGTGTTCGAGGTGGCCGGTATCGAAGAGGAGCTAGCCGCATACAACCCTTTGATTCCTGATGGTACAAACTGGAAAGCCACCTTCATGATCGAATTTGGTGACCCAGAGGAGCGTGCCGAGCGACTTAGAGAAATGCGCGGTATTGAGAATTGCATTAATCTCGAAATTGAAGGGCACGGCGTAGCTCAGGTAATTGCCGACGAAGACTTAGAGCGTGAGACCGAAGAGAAAACCTCCGCGGTCCACTTTATGCGGTTTGAACTCAGCACGGATCAAATTGCCGCGCTGAAAGACGGTGCAAAACTCTTCGCAAGTGTTGAGCACGCCGCTTACCCCATTCCTCGCTTTGAAGTGTCGCAGACAACGCGAGACGCGCTGACTAAAGATCTCGTACTAACATCGCACTAAGTCGGCGCAGATAGGATTCAGGGCCCTTCTGGGGCCTTGAACTAACTGTCCTTACCCGCCCCGTCAATACCGCTGTATGCGCTGAAAACTCCTGTTAGGGCGATACGGTTCTAATACTGAGGACGGCACGCCTGTGATCAGCTCCTGTGAAACCAATTCGCCTACGATGGGCGCCAAGGACACACCGCTGTGCATAATGGCGATGTAACTCTTAGGTTGCGTCGGGCTTACCCCCAAAACCGGGTGCCCATCGAGCGGGAGCGGTCGCCAACCAATTAGGACTTCTTCAAGCGCGATATCGGTGGGCAGCGAAGGCAAAAAATGTCTCGCTGTCTCCAGCAATCGACTCGCATGTTGCTGAGCAAGCGTGGTCGATGGAAAGTGAGTGGGGTGCGCAGACAGGCGCTTTGCATGTGCCTCGGTCTCAGGCGGCCCCTCCTGTTCGCCAAGAACAAGTCGACCGTCCCCACGCTGATGAATGTGCACACCAGGCGCGACAAAGATCGTATTAAGCAGTTTCGGCACTGGCTTGGTGATCACAACAACACCAGGTGTCGTACGCTGGGGAATATCAATACCCGCCAGATTCAATGTTGCTTGTTGATTTGCCCCTGTCGCCAGTACGTACTTGTCCACGACGATCTCACCGCAGTCGGTCTCGAGAACCGCAAGCCCTCCGCCCCCTTCCCTCACCCTGTTGACACTGCAGTTGTCCAGTAATCTGAGCCCTAATCTCTCGGCGGCGCTGACCAGCCGCTGCGACGCACGCGTAGCGTCCACGGCACCATCTCGTGGTGAATAAGCCACCTCTGTGGCGCCACGAAAATCCGCCATGGGTTCAAGCGTCTGAGCCTCGCTTAGGTCAATCATTTTTGCCGGCTCACCCCACAACTGCTGTTCGAGGATATCGCGTGCTAAACGTCTCTGACGCGCCTCACTTTCGAACCATTCGAGCGACCCACCCCACTTGACCTCTAGGTTCAACTCGGCCTGCAAGCGCTGCCAGGCGGCAATGCCTGACTGATTGAATGCGTGGTAATGCCGTGGTTGCTTGGCCCATGTCGCGTTAATCCACGCGAAGGTACCTCGACTGGCGCCACCACCGACAGTAGATCGATCGATCAAGGTCACGCGCGCGCCCCGCTTCACCAAATTGTAAGCGATACTTGAGCCCACGATACCAGCGCCAATAACCGCTATGTGGGGCGACTCACTCGTCAGATTGCGGGCATTTGCGACACCGCTCAACGCCGTCGCAAAGAAAAGCCAACGATTGAACATCCGACGGTGTATACCCTTTTTCCCTTGCGACACGCGGCCTCCGTTAACTCACTTAAAGTATCTGTTTGGATACCCCACCTGTTATATCTGATATCCGTTGCTCGGTGCGACACAACAAAGCAGCCGTTAATCCAAAAATACTAATAAATGCCACAGTTCTGACCTCTTACGATTACCGAATTTACCCATGTGGCGCTGGAATAGGTTGCTCACAACCGATAGGCTTCGGTGCTCGTATTTTTTACGTTCTCGCTTTCACTTTTTAGGATGCAGCGCAATGACACTCGTGGTTTTTGATATGGATAGAACGCTGCTGAACGCTCAATCCCAAATCTCGGCGTACACACAAGACACTCTCCGTATGATGCGGCGAGAAGGCATCGATTACACCATCGCAACAGGCAGGACATTACAAGCAGCCCTACAACCACTCGATGACAACGGTTTCGACCGATCTATGGTGCTCAAAAACGGGGCTGTCATCTGGGAGCCGAGCCTGGGCTCTTACAGTCACCATCACCTGCTAACCCCTTCTGAGGTCAATAATGTCATTGGCATCTTCACCCAGAACCTACTCACACCGTTCGTGTTTACACTCGAACAGGGTGTACGACACGCGGTGTATCACGCCCCTCTCAAGGAAGGCTACGAAACAAAACTTGCTCATCTTTTCGAAAAAGAACGGGAATTACCGCTTCAACGTATCGAGGAGATGCCCCAGGACGCGCACGTTATTAACGTATCGGCCATGGGCACACAGGACGCGGTTAATTGTGTTGTGGATTTCGTCGCTCATCATCCTCATCTTGTTGCTTATTCGGGAATTGCGCTGAAAGAGCAGGGATTGGCGTGGCTAGACGTCCATCATAGCGAGGGATCAAAAGGAAACGGTGTCAGTCACGTTGCAAAGCGTGCAGGCTACACGGAGATCATCGCCTTTGGAGATGGGGACAACGACCTTAGCCTTTTCGAAGTGGCCACCGAAGCCTATGCCGTGGAGAACGCAGACAATGAGCTCAAAGAGATCGCAACGGAGATCATTGGGCATCATGATGAGGATGGCGTTGCTCAATTTCTACGCAAACGATTTAACCTGTCTTAGTCGGCAACTAGGCGGCTCGTCGGTAACGATGCGGATCAACTCTGGGGTCTCCGACCGACCGGTTTAAAAGGCCGTCTATCGGTGATGCGTCTCAGACCATCGTGTACTCGACGACAAGCGAATCATGACGGTCGTCGCTGTGACTCAAAATACTGAGCTTCTATTTACCGTCGCGGCAGCGAGTCGCCCTACTGACAAGCCCCTGATTGAAGCTCGCGCTATACTCAAGCCGGGCGAGCGAGCCACCCACTATCCATGGAGGATTTAAACCAGTGCTATCTGCGATGACTGCTCTTAGGTACGGACTTTACGCAGTCCTTTTACTCGGTTTCATATTCGGAATCGCTCTCCCATGGCTCGGTTTAAAATCGGGATCTGAGCCACTCCTTGACAAGCGACCTAGTCGAGCTTTTGAAGATATTGTTATCGATAGTGAGGGTTTACGCCTTGAGGGATGGTGGATGCCGGCAACAAATCCACGGGCGATTGTCCTGTTCGCCCATGGCGCCGGGTCGAGCCGATTCTCTCCTTTTTTCAACACGCTAGGGTTTTACGATCATCTGAACAGCCAGGGCATTTCTGTTCTTACGTTTGATCAACGCAACCATGGGAATTCGGAGTATACCGACGGATACCTGCGCATGGGTGCGACCGAATACAGAGACCTTCAGGCCGCAAATCGCTGGCTACAAAATCGAAAATCTGGCGACGTTCCAGTCATTGTATGCGGTCTTTCAATGGGCGGCGCTACAGCGATCTACGCCATTGCAAACGGAATGTCCGCCGACGGCTTATTACTATTTGATCCAATGTTAAACACCTACGATGCGCTCGCTCAGGGCGGTTACGTCGGTTACGGACTGTCGCCAGCACTGTTTAAGCCTATGGCTTGGCTGGCGCCCTATTTCTGGGGCCTCCCCAGAGGAAAAAATGATGCGTTGAGGTTGGGTGCAGACCTATCCCTTCCCATTCATATTGTTCAAAACAAAGATGACCCCATTACTCGCGCCGTGTGGAGCGAGACGTTAGCGGCAAACAATAGCTCGGCAACATTGACCTATGTGCCGCGCATCGAGCCAGATCACCCCTGCTTGGCTGATAAAGGACGATGGGGCACGCACGCATCGTCCTATCATTGTCATCCCGAGTGGACCATGGCAGAGGTTGAGCGGCTCCTCGGTCGACTCTGACGCGCTTGTTGCGCAAGCAGCTAGCTGGACAGGCGTTCGACGAAACATTCGACTAATGAACCGAATGGTTCGGTTTGACCTATACTTCCATAACTCAACGGAGGAACTCCCATGAAACGCACGTTACTAGCACTGACACTCGGTATGACAGCCTCGGCGACAACGCTCGCATGCCCAGAGTTTTTGAACACAGAAATGCGCAAGCTCAGCTCCAAAGACACGGTTAACTTTTGCGAGAGTTACGCAGGTAAGCCTATGCTCATCGTGAACACAGCGAGTAATTGTGGCTACACCCCGCAGTTCACGGGGCTTGAACAGCTTCACCAAGATTACAAAGACAAAGGCCTCGTCGTCGTCGGCTTTTCGTCGGATGACTTCTTCCAAGAAGAGAACGATGAAGCCGACGCGGCAACCGTGTGCTTTGAGAAATACGACGTTTCGTTCCCCGTTATGGCAACGACGTCTGTTCGTGGTCGTAACGCTAACCCCGTCTTCCAAGGCTTGGGCGAGGCGAAAGGATACCCACGTTGGAATTTCAACAAGTATGTCGTCTCAGGAAGCGGTGAAGTGGTTGCAAAATTTGGTTCAGGCGTCGGGCCCGATAGCAGTGAATTACGCGATCTCATTGACGAGGTAACTGTCGGCGGAGAGTAGTCTCCTGGATGGTTAATCACGCCGCCCTACCGCCCTGTGCTTGTTGTGGCAGGGTGGTGGCACTCACCTTCCATCACTTGATCCCCAAAAAGGTTCATCGACGAAAAGGCTTTCGTAAACGGTTTTCGAAAGAACAACTCAATGTGGGCGTCCGCATTTGCCGTAAATGCCACAAAGGCGTCCACACTCTCTACGATGAAATAACACTCGCTACGCGCTTCAACACCCTTGAGAAATTGCTGACTGACGAGACACTGGCGGCACACTTTCGCTGGGTTTCTAAGCAACGAGAGTCACTTTGAGCGCATAAGCAACAAAAGGTAATTGGCTACCGCCTTTAAGAACCGCATGCTCACCGTCAATACCGAGTTGTGCTTCCGATGGATGAAAAGCCAACAAAGTGAAGCGTTGGCATCACTGACTCGTGTCAGCGAGTAACCACGCGCTCAATTGCTCATGGGCCGCAGACAGGTCGCGCTCGCCACTCAGCACCAGATCCGCTCTATCCCTCCAGGGTGCAACATACTGCAAAAACATAGGCGCTGCCCGCGTTTCCCAGAAATCACGGACTGATCGCTCTGAGCGCCCCCTCTCTGTCCTGTCACGCTCGATCCGCCGCTTGAGGCAGGTAGCAAGCGACGTCTCGATAAAAACAATCTTATCGATCAGCTCAACAGTGATGGGATCCGCCAAGACGAGGATGCCTTCTACGATCACGACATCCGTTGCATCTATCCCCTGAGTCTCAGCTGCACGGTTATGCACACTGAAGTCATAAACCGGTGCCTCGATGCGCTGCCCCGCTTTTAATGATCGGAGATCTTTGCACAGCCGCTCAAATTCTATGGCATCCGGATGATCGTAATTAACGCGGTCACGCTCCTCAAATGTAAGGTGCGAAAGGTCGCGGTAATAACTGTCGGCATGAACGACCGAAATACGGCCTTCGCGGCCTGCTGTAAGTCGCGCGACCACACTGCTCTTGCCACTGCCCGATGCGCCGACTACGGCGATTAATTTCGTCATGATGCACGAACCCAACGCTTATCGATGAAGCGGGAGTCAGTCAGCTCAGAGTACCGAAGTGGTTCCAAACTCATCCTCAAGCGCCTCACGAATCGATTTACGCAATGCACGCACGTCAACATCGGCACATTCACCACCGTTCCAGCGCCGGTAGGCGCCATAGGCCGGATCAGCGAGTGCTGTTGCGAGCTCCCAAGCGAGAATACAACGATCATTGGAAGATAAAAGATCGGTATCAGCGACCTCGGCAAAGATGGCCTCCATAGAGGCTGCGTCGGCTCTTAGCTCGTGATCCCCCAGCGAATCGAGCACCATGTAATGCGGTGCCCGGGACACAAAGGGTGCCCAAGCGTCGCCCTTGACCGTACCCGGCCTACCATCGCGCGCAAAATTACCCCAAGCGGTCATCATGATATCGGTCATATCGCGAGCGGACTCGCTGTCCGGATACATGTAAGAACCAATCGGCCCGTACATCGCCTTCCCTTGAACAAATGAAATTTCACTCGCGTGAGCGGCACCTAGTACCTCAGAAAATTTAATGAGGAAGCTGTCTTCTTGATCATTCCAGTCGTAACGATAGGCGTACAAGGATGAGTAACCCGCGGCCTCGAGTGCAACCAAAGGGCGGTCAACGCCCTGCGCTTTCCAGCCTTCTGAGCGTTGTCTAACCCAAAACTTATACAAATCAGGGTTTTTCAAAGTGACTTTAGGCGGTAACCACTTGGTGAGTGGATACGATGCATTCACAAAGTAACGATTTAAGCCCATCCACAAAGTGACTTCCTCGTTATTAGCGCCAGCCATGACGGATACGCCCGGCTTCGCATACGCAGGATTACTTAGTGCTTGGGCAAAACCCTCTGTTGGTATTACAACGCCGTCATTGATAATGCCGGGGCTACGATGATCAGATGGCATATCAAAGAAGGTAGAAATAATAGTGTCTGCGTCAATCGCTCGGAGTGTACTCGCCGTTGCACGCTCATCGTCTAAACCGAGTTCTTGCGTAAATTCCCAACTTCCGCGATCGATCTCTGGGAATTCGCGATCCCGGTTAAACGCTTCGCGAGGACTCATCGATCGGACATAGCCCGACTGCGAAATCGCTTTGTGAAACAACCCATTGGATAGTGGCGAGGCCAACAGTGTGAACACATTGTGTCCCCCAGCGCTCTCGCCAAATATCGTCACGTTATTCTTGTCACCACCAAAGCCATCAATATTTCGCTGAACCCAGCCCAGCGCTGCAATGATGTCGAGCGTGCCAAAGTTGGCGATTGCGCCTGGCCCAGTATCGAGCGCTGGGTGACTAAACCAACCGAGAGGCCCAAGGCGGTAATTGAACGTGACAACCACCACGTTTTGCTTTGCAGCCAATTTGGAGAAGTCGTAGTCGTTTTTGTGCCCTGCCGTGTTACCGCCACCGTGTATCCAGAACATTACGGGCAAACTGCCGTCTGCATCGGCCGGTGCAGTCACGTCAAGATAAAGGCAATCTTCAGCGCCTATACTTGACTCACCTTCAACCCCACTCACATAGCCCGCTTCTTGAGGGCACATAATGTCATCTGAGCTACGTCTGATGCGCCCATCGGTCACGGCAAGGGCTTGTGGTGCTCGCCATCTCAGATCACCCACAGGCGCCTGAGCGTAAGGAATGTCGAACCATTGCAGTACATTGTCTTCAGACTCGTATGCCAAAACCGAACCCGTATCCGTAACCACAGCCTCTTGATTTGACAATTTTTGGCTGGGCGAGGCACACCCTGACAACCACAAAAAGACCACTACAAATCCAATTAAACGCATATTCATATCCCAGATAAAAAAAGACCCGGCATTGCCGGGTCGTTTTACTAACTTAGCTTAGCGACCTTTCCAATTAGGCTTGCGCTTCTCAGCGAAGGCCGTCGCACCTTCAATCGCATCTTCGCTCGAAAAGACAGGGTTCACGATCGCCTGCTGCTTCTCGAACATTTCGTCCTGCGACCAGTCGATCGATTCCTTGATCACTTGCTTACTCCGTTTCACTGCAAGTGGACCATTTTCCGCTATCTTTGCTGCCAAAGCTTTGGCTTGAGCCAGGGCTTCGCCCGCAGGTGCTACCTGATTGATCAGGCCGAGGCTCAACGCGCGATCTGCATCCATGAAATCACCCGTGAGGGCCATCTCCATAGCAACACGGCTTGGGATTTGACGAGGAAGGCGCACAAGGCCACCCGCCGCCGCCGCTAACCCGCGCTTTACTTCAGGAATGCCAAACTTGGAATTGTCTGCAGCGACGATAAGGTCACATGTAATCGCCAATTCGCATCCACCCGCAAGCGCGTAACCTTCGACAGCAGCGATTAGCGGCTTGTCGGTAGAGCGTTGAACCATACCGGCGAATCCGCGCCCCTCGACGTAAGGTGTCTCGCCTGTAACGAAGGCCTTGAGATCCATGCCCGAGCAGAAAGTACCGCCCGCGCCCGTCAGAATGACCACATGGGTATTCTCATCCGCGTCAAGCTGATCCAGAGCCGCCGCGATCCCTACCGCAACGTCCTTATTCACTGCATTCTTTGCGGCGGGACGGTTAATTGTAATTGTCATGACGCCATCGGCGACGTCCGTTAATACAGCTGGTTCACTCATTATCGTTCTCCTTATCGATTCACCGTAACCTTAACGGGGTTGCATACGGATGCCACCATCCATACGGATAGTTTCGCCGTTAATGTAGTCATTATCTATAATTGCTGCTGCCAACTTACCAATTTCCTCCGGCGCACCTAGGCGCTGAGGATATAGAACTGCGGCCGACAAGGAATCGATAGAATCTTGTGGAAGACCTGCGAAAAGCGGTGTGTTGATCATGCCGGGAGCAATCGTATTCACTCTAATACCCATTTTTGACAAATCACGCGCTATCGGCAGAGTCATACCCACGATGCCGCCCTTGGTTGCACTATAGGCTGCCTGCCCCATTTGTCCTTCAAAGGCCGCAACCGATGCTGTATTGATAATCACACCCCGTCCCATGTACTGATCAACAGGCTCGTTGTGCTGCATTCTAACCGCGCATAGGCGAATGACATTGAATGTACCGGTGAGGTTGACGGCAATGACCTTGTTCCACAGATCAAGGGGGAATGCACCGTCCCGACCAACCGTACGCGACGCATTTGCAATACCTGCGCAATTGACCACCGCGTAGATCGCACCAAATTTCGCGATTCCCGCTTCAATACCCGCTTCAACAGTGGCCTCATCAGCGACATTGACCTGCGCAAAGACACAACGATCTGCGCCCATTTCCTCAACCATCGCATTGCCTGCGTCTGCATTGAGATCAAATATGATGACATTGCCACCATCGGCATAAATTCGTCGGGCAACTGCCTGACCGATACCTGATGCACCACCTGTGACAACGGCCGCTCTTCCTGAAATATCCATATAAATCCTCTGTAACTAACGTTGCGTCAGGCAAGCCCGACAACTTTGTGCGTGTTTTGCGTATCAGGTTCAATGCGAACCCTTGCACCGACAGGATCGCCTTCGACACAGAGGTCTTTCAGGTCACCCGGCTGCAATAGTGAAGCTGCGACAACACGCTCTCCAGCCTCGTTTAAAGCGAGCACAGCAAGCCAAGTCCCCTCGGCCAGCTGCTTCATCATAAAAGTCTCTACTACGGCAGTGCCGCTGAATTCTGCGGCAAGCACTCGACTATTTCCAGCACCTTCGAACTTCAAGTCGCTCGCTCTTGGGTCGACACCACCCGGCGTACGACTGTAGATGCCCACAGCATGCTTGGACATGTGACCACCCAGTGCGCCAACGAGCACTGTCTGATGCTGTTTACGCTGAATCGTTGTTACCGCCGATGCGATGCCATGCATTGAATAGTTGTTTCCGGGCCCACCGAAAAATGGCAACCCGCCCGTGAGACTGACGGCTCGTTGTTCACCTACCTCAAGTCCCAGAGCCTCCATCGCCTCAATGACAGCAACAGGAAAGCAACTGTATAAGTCGAACGCGTCGACTTCCGAGAGCGTCAAATCCGCGGAGATGAGCGCATGCTCATAGGCCCAACGCAGCGCTGGTGATACTGACCAGTCAACCCGCTTTAGAAGGTCCTGCTCGGTGGCCTCTGCGAACCCTCTTAAAAAAACCGCCTGATTCTCAAGGCCCAGCTCACACGCCCTGTCATATCGCATGACAATGACAGCCGCAGATTGATTGACACCATCCTTAGCAACCATGGATTTAAGATGAGGATCCCCGACCACGCGATTTCGCCCCGATGGCGTTGAGATTTCATTTGCCGCTGGCACCGACTCAAACATAGTGATGGGGTTCTCGCGCGCTGTATCTGCAAGCGGCGCGAGAACATCACCCAAAAATGTCTGATATTGGCTACGACTCATGCCACGAGAGACGCGTTTTTTGTGCTCCATCAGGGGATAAATATCGATTGGAGCGATCACCTTGTGCGCGGCCAGGACGGGAACGAATTGATCCTCAAGGCCCATGCCGTGATCCTCGGATGTGCCCTCGGGGCTTTCCGACCAGTCGAGCGTTTCGCCAGATCGTTGATACGCGCGCATTGTCGCTATCGCTTCCGCACCACACAGTGCGATGACGTTGGCACGGCCTTGAGCGATCTCAGAACAGGCCGTTGCAACATACTGCTGCGGACTCTGCCCACCTGCCGTCGCATAAACAGCCTTTGCGCCTTCCATACCCGCTCGGTTCGCAACCGATCGGGCAAACTGATCGCTTGATCCAAAGGGTGCTAACAAGGGCTTAATCCGCTCTGGTACAGAGTCCACGAAGGTCCGCATCACCATCAACTGATCAACCGTGCTAGCAAGATCTGTCACATTGGTTGCTGCCACGGCCGCGTTCAGCGCTTCGGCAGCGAGATCTGCGGGTGATAAACCGCGCCAATCGTCACCAAGTCGATCAACAATCTGGCCCGAGGCCACTAAGACCGGCGTATTGTCACTGATCTGCATTAACCCTAACTCCCAACCGATTGACAGATATTTAAAAACGTTCTGGCGTTCAAGGATGCTCCTCCCACGAGAAGCCCGTCGATGCTATCGCAGCTTGTAAACTGACTCGCATTACGTTCATTGACACTCCCGCCGTACAAGACAGGCACAGGCTTGCCAAATCTTTCCCCCAAGGTTGCTTTAATCGCAGCGTGCATCGCTTCTGCTATCTCGGGTGTTGCAGCCTCTCCGGAACCAATCGCCCACACGGGCTCATAAGCAATGACCGGAGCGCTTTTCAATAACGCACAGCTAGCTAGGACCTGCGCGGCCACAACCTCTTCTGCCCTGCCGCTCTCTCTATCGGCTTTCGACTCGCCAACGCAGATCACAGGACATATCTGCAACAGCTCAAGTTTCAGCGCTTTTTTGGCTACCAAAGCATCAGACTCGCTCCACGAAGAGCGCCTCTCCGAATGTCCGACTAATCCGTGGCTGCAACCAAAATCATTCAGCATCTGCGCCGACAATTCTCCGGTGTGCGCGCCCGGCTCGTTGGCTGAAACGTCTTGCCCACAGAGCGCTACACCCGCCATACCGTCGAGGTCTGACAAAAAAATGGCGGGAGGCGCTACGAGGATTTTTGCCTCACAAAACGCCTGATTCGCTTCCCATTCATTACGGAAATGGCGAACTGAATCCCGATCGATCGCCATTTTCCAATTGGCTATTACGAGCTTTGGTATCATTGTTGTTTCGTTCTCTTTATTGCAACGGTAGCCGCTCGATCATCGTCGAGGTGTGAGTGAGCACCACGCAGAGGTATTTGCTCAACGTGAAATTTTCGACTTACGCGCAACATTACAGTAGTGAAAGTGGAATCGTCCAGCTCATGCAGGATCTCACGATCGCTGCACCGCCTGGAGGGCAACTTTACCCTATGGGTGGCGGAAACCCAGCCCACATTCCAGAGGTTGAGGACGCGCTTCGCCAAATCGCCAGTGAGGTCGTAGACGATACGAAGCGCTTCACACAAATGGTGGGCGACTACGATGCACCACAGGGTCATGAGCGCTTCAGAGCCGCGTTAGCAGAGCGTTTGTCAGGCCTTTTTAAAAAAAACCTTTCGGCGTCCAATATCGCGATTACCAATGGTAGTCAGGCGAGCTTTGAGGTTCTCTTTAACGCCTTCGCGGGGGCTTTTAGCGATGGAAGCTGGCGACACATTGAGCTCCCCATAGCGCCCGAATATGTCGGCTATAACGACATGGGTCGTCAGGCGCGACCCATTCTTCGATCAACCCCCGCTCGCATCGACCTTATTGGCGATCAGCAATTCAAATACGGCATCGACCTAGAACGCTTTGAGCTCAGCATCAAGACCAGTGGCGCTGTGTGTCTCTCCAGACCCACAAACCCCTCAGGGAATGTCGTGACTGATGCAGAGCTTACGCATGTGGCTCAGCAATGCGCCGCGACCAACGTACCACTCATTATCGACGGCGCCTACGGTCTTCCCTTTCCCGGCATGATTTACACCCAAGCCACTCCTTTCTGGGACGACAACACGATCCTCTGCCTCAGTCTGTCGAAACTTGGACTACCGGGTGTCCGGACTGGCATTGTTGTTGCCGCAACAGAGGTGACTGAACTGATACGAAACGCCAATGCAATCAATGGACTTGCACCCACTAGGGTTGGCCCTGAGCTAGTCCTTCCACTACTTGCAAATAACCGTTTGGATGAGCTCTGCGAGACGGTAATCAGACCCCACTACTTATCGAAACAGTCGCTTGCGTTGAATACATTATTAGAAGCCGCAAAGGGGCTCCCAATCAGAGTCCACCGGCCGGACGGTGCCATGTTTTTATGGGTTTGGTTCGAAAATCTCCCAGGCGGGACTCAAAAGCTGTACGAGCTTGCCGCCGCAGAGGGGGTGGTAACGGTAGCGGGACATCATTTTTTCCAAGGGCTAACCCGCCATTGGCAGCATGCTAACGAGTGCTTGAGGGTCAACTACGCCGGCGACCCCAACACTGTCGAGATGGGTATAAAGCGTCTCATTAACCTAGCGAGACGCCTTTATGATCAGGACTCATCAAGCGTCTAAGGACTGATAATAATCCATCAGAATTTGTGCCACCTCGGGACGCGAGAATTCGGGTGGAGGCGCAATACCCTGCCCCAGCATTTCACGCACCTTGGTCCCAGACAGTAAAATAAAATCCGCTTTGTCGTGATCGGGTGCATCTTTCATCATGACCACACGATCCAATTTTTTGCTATACGCCGTGTGATCTGCTCGGTAGATACGAATCGCCAAAGCGTCTTGAGGCACACGATCATCGAATATGGTTTGAGCATCAAAGCCACCATAATAATCGCCAACACCGGCGTGATCGCGGCCGACAATGAGCTCCGTACAACCGGCGTTCTGCCTGAATAATGCATGCAACACTGCTTCCCGCGGCCCCGCATACAACATGTCAAATCCGTATCCTGTGACCATCACTGTATTCGCAGGAAAGTAGTGCTCGACCATGGTTCGGATAGCGTTATCACGCACCTCTGCGGGGATATCGCCAGCTTTAAGTTTACCCAACAACATATGGACCAAAATACCGTCGGCATCCAGGTCATCCATTGCCATCCTGCACAACTCTTCGTGGGCTCGGTGCATCGGGTTACGCGTTTGGAAGGCAACCACGCGTTGCCAACCCCGTTGCGTAATCTCATCTCGAATTTCCATGGCCGTTCTAAACGTCTCGGGAAAATCGGCCTGAAAATAAGAGTAATTCAACACCTCGACAGGTCCCGACAAGAGCACTCGCCCCTGACTGTTAAACGTTGCCACACCTGGATGCGCGGGATCCTCAGTGCCAAAAATTTCGCGCGTCATAAGCGACATATCATCGTCAGATAACGTTTCGATGCCCGTAATTTCCATCACAGCAAGCACAGGGTTGCCATCCACATTAGGGTCTCTCAACGCGACTCGATCCCCAACTTCCCCCTGAAACTCCGGTACCATATTTAAGACAGGAACAGGCCAAAACAGCCCCCTGGTCGTGCGCAGATCGCGGGCGACGCCCAGGGCGTCAGCTCGATCCATGTACCCGGATAAGGGTGTGAAATACCCTGCAGCGAGCATCACGGCGTTCGCAGCAGCGGCAGACGAGATGGTTATCGCCTTCAAATCTGTCGCCTCTTGTGTCAGCGCGTCCAAGCGCTCGCCTGTCACGATTCTGGGTTTCAGTGCCTCAGCACCATGAGGTTTAATTAAGCTCATTAGATTCTCTTGTTCTCGTTCAGATAAGGGGGTGATGGTGGGCGTTGCTATCGAGCTTGAGGCAATAGCTACTGGGGAATTAAACCGCGCGCTTGAAGCTGCTCAATAATTTCAGCGACCTCTTGTTCCAGGCTTTGCTCATCCGTTCTCAGGTGAATTTCTGGATTTTGTGGCGCCTCGTAAGGATCGTCGATGCCCGTGAAGTTTTTGATTTCGCCCGCTCGTGCTTTTTTGTATAACCCCTTCGGGTCGCGCAACTCTGCAGCATCCAAACTGCAGTCGACGAATACTTCAATAAAGGCCATACCCGCGTCCTCATGAACTTGTCGAACCAGCTCACGATCGCGCACATACGGCGAGATAAAACTCGACAAGACCAACACGCCCGAGTCGACAAACAGCTTAGAAATCTCGCCAACACGCCGAATATTTTCTGCACGATCTTCCTCGCTAAAGCCAAGATTCTTATTAATCCCGAAGCGGACATTGTCCCCATCTAGTCGGTAACAAAGCACCCCCCGATCATGAAGCACGCCCTCAAGGGCCACCGCCACAGTGCTTTTCCCGGAACCGGACAAGCCAGTGAACCAAAGCGTTGCCCCCCGATGTCCAAGAAGGCCAGCACGCTCATCCCGAGTCACCTCTCCCTCGTGCCAGTGGATATTCGTTGCTTTTTGCTCTGCCATGTTTTTCTCCAAAATTCTGGCGCAAGTCTAGGGGATATCATTTATAAATAAAAACGGTTTAAATAGATTAAATCTATCGAAATTACTGGTTAATATGCAGTACACACTCAAACAGCTAAGCGTATTTACAACCGTCGCAACGCTCGAATCGACCACCGCTGCCGCGAGAGAATTGTCGCTATCACAGTCCGCTGTGAGCTCCGCGATACAACAGCTTGAATCACAGATTGGACAGAAATTATTCGATCGAATCGGCCGACAGCTAAAACTAAATCGGGTCGGTGCGTCGCTGTCACCCGCTGTCACCGAATTACTCGCCCATGCAGAGCGCCTTAATCTGCAGTTAAAGGGCGAGACGATAGCGGGCACAGTATGTATTGGTGCGAGTTACACCATCGCCAACCACATCATCGTGGATACCATGGTGGACTTCCAAAGAGAGCATGCGAATGTCGATATTGAAATAAATAGTGATAATTCTCCCGGCATTATCGACGCCGTCATCGAGGGGAATGTTGACTTTGGTCTAATAGAATCGTCTGTTGATGACCCACGCGTTTTAGTCGAACCCTGGTTGGAAGACGAACTCGTGGTGTTCGCGAGCCCCGATCACCCACTTGTTCGTCAAGGCCGCGCCTCGGTACGGGAGTTAGAGCGCGCCGCCTGGGTTTTGAGAGAACTGGGGTCCGGTGCGAGAACCGTATTTAATGACACGTTCCGAGGGGCACTGGCCAATCTTCAAATCGCCATGGAGTTCCGTCATAACGAGCCGATTAAACGGGCTGTTGCCAAGGGTGTGGGAGTTGGCTGCCTCTCCGCTCGTGTCCTGGAGCGTGAATTAGTCGACGGCACACTCGTTGCGCTCAAAACCCCTAAGGAACGAAAAATGCCTCGACGCCTAGCCATGATACGGCGACGCGATAGCGTGCTCTCTGCCCCTGCGCAAGCGTTCTGGCAACAATGCCTAGCTATGCGGTAGCTGGCTCCGTATTATTCACAACTCACCAAGTACCGAGATTTCAGTATGCGCATAGGCATCATAGTGGGTAGTCATCGTAAAGATTCGCAAAGCGCGAAGATTGGTCGCTTTTTGCAGGCGCAGATCGAATCGATTGGCGATCACAGCTGTTGGACCTGTGATTTAGGAAAGCACCCTTTGCCGCTGTGGGATGAGGAGATCGGCACCGACGCCACCCACTGGGCGCCGCTTGGTGAGCTCAATGCGCAGCTGCACAGCTCTGAAGCGATCATCGTCATTTCACCCGAGTGGCACGGAATGGTGCCCGCTGCAGTCAAAAACTTCTTTTTGGTCTGTGATGGCACTGCTTTATCGCATAAACCAGCGCTGGCGGTCGGTGTGTCTGTGGGCCCTGGAGGCAGCTACCCGATCACTGAGTTACGGGTCAGTAGCTATAAGAATAATCGCATGTGCTACCTGCCTGAGCACTTGATCGTTAGGAATTGCATGGTAGTTATGAATGACGATACGGCAGCAAATGATACCGATGAACACAGCTACATATCAGAGCGGAGCTTGTACTGCCTCAGGCAGCTCATCGCCTACGGTGATGCGTTGATTCAGGTCCGAGCATCGGGTGCTACAGACTTAGAGGCCTACCCGAACGGCATGTGATGCCTTGGCTGCCAGCAAAACAATCCGCCATTTAAGACAGGCGTGTATAGCCCCCGCCAAAGAATAACAGCGGCTCACCGTCCACTGTCGTAAACGCCTCAACCTCACCGACAATAATATGATGATCACCCCCTTCGTGGATGGCCTGCGCGCGACAGGAGAACGTTGCGAGCGCGTCTTTTATCAGCGGCGTGCCGTTTGCATCGTGAGTCAAATCTGAAGATTCGACTTGATGATCCATTGAGCGGGCATATCGGTTTGATATGACTTCCTGCGACTGCTGCAGCACGGAAATACCGTAACGTTCACACTGAGTAAATTCCTCAAAACAGTCCGAGTTATTTTGAATACTCCACAAGACCAAAGCGGGTTCGAGTGAGACCGCGGCGAACGAGTTCACCGTCATACCAATTGGCCCCTTACTCGACTCGGTCGTTAATACGCAGACACCCGTAGCGAACTGCCCTAAGGTGTTTCTAAGCTCTCGTGTATCCAAAATACGCCCCTTTTCCACAGCGTGAGACTATCATTAGCGAAGCGCAATTAAGGCGTCCTTTTAGGGTAACGAGACCATCGTCCAGATGGCCTACGACGTCTTCAATCGATATGAGCAACTAGAAACAGCGGCTTAAATCCGTTTTACGCTTAACATACAAGCACGAGATCACCCCGACGGACATTAAAGCAAATACCCACTTATTTTTTTAGCTCGATTTCGTCTAATGTGATGATCGAGTTCGATCGCGCGTTGACAGCGCCTTCCGACTGCCTAAGCTGTGGCCTGTGAAAATGAGGTGCTAAACACAATGAGTAACCCCCTAAAAAGCCTAAACCACGGATTGAGCGAAGAGCTCAATATGCTCCGAGATACCACGCGGCAGTTCGTAGAGAATGAACTGCTTCCCATTGCGAGCGAGGTAGATTCATCAAACGACTTCCCTCATCACCTATGGCGCAAAATGGGGGATATAGGTCTTTTGGGCATTACGGTGGACGAGCGCTTCGGTGGATCGGCGATGGGGTATTTGGCGCACATCATCGTCCTAGAAGAAATCAGTCGTGCCTCGGCATCAGTTGGTCTGTCCTACGGCGCGCACTCCAACCTGTGTGTTAACCAACTCCAGTGCAACGGTACTGAGAGTCAAAAAGAGAAATACCTACCGGACCTCTGCTCAGGCGCGAAAGTGGGTGCGCTCGCGATGAGCGAGCCCAACGCGGGCTCTGACGTGGTCAGTATGAAGTTGCGCGCCGAGCGTCGCGGAGATCACTTCATTCTCAATGGTAGTAAAATGTGGATCACGAATGGTCCCGATGCACACACCTACATCATCTACGCAAAGACCGAGCCAGAAGCCGGCTCACGAGGCATCACCGCCTTCATTGTAGAGCGCGGCTTTACCGGATTTTCGCAGGGAAAAAAGCTCGACAAATTAGGCATGCGTGGTTCGAATACGGCGGAACTTATCTTCGAAGATTGCCCCGTCCCGGTGGAAAACGTCCTGGGTGAGATTAATGGAGGTGTAGCGGTACTCATGTCTGGACTCGACTATGAACGCGCTGTTCTCTCCGGTGGACCCGTTGGGATTATGCAGGCCTGCTTAGACACCGTCGTGCCCTACGTTCATGAGCGACGACAATTCGATCAACCCATCGGCGAGTTTCAGCTCATCCAAGGGAAGCTCGCTGACATGTATGCCTCGACCGCCGCCTGTCGCGCGTACCTCTACGAGGTTGGTCGTGCACTCGATCGCGGTGAGGACAGTCGCAAAGACGCCGCTGCTGTCATCCTCTATACCGCAGAGGCTGCGACAAAAGCCGCACTCGATGCGATACAAATACTGGGCGGCAACGGTTACACAACCGACTACCCAACCGGACGTTTTTTGAGAGATGCAAAATTGTATGAAATCGGTGCAGGCACCTCCGAAGTGAGGCGGATGCTGATCGGGCGAGAGATATTCCAAGAGACTGCCTAATTAAAAAGGCTTTCCCAGCATCCTCGGGGACGCGGGACGCGGTACTTGCCCTCAATAAGGAGGGCAAACGAAAGAGCAATAGTTGATCGCAGGCGATATACTGGCGATTCACACCAATGAGTAAATTAGGAGTAGTTGTGTCCCTTGAAAACGTGTCCACCATCGATGACGTACGAATCGATGGAATCGACGACCTCGTCTCTCCTAATGAGATCATCGCTCGTTACCCGGTCCCCACTGAGACAGCCGCGTTGATCGAGACAACTCGCAGCCGCATTGCCAAAATCATGCGTGGAGAAGACCCTCGCCTACTGGTCGTGATTGGTCCCTGCTCCATTCATGATGCTGATGCAGCGCTTGACTACGCGCAAAAGCTCATGCGTATTCGGGAGCAATATGCCGATAAACTCGAAATAGTGATGCGCACCTACTTTGAAAAGCCGCGAACGAGTCTGGGTTGGAAAGGCTATATCAACGACCCGTTCCTGAACGACAGCTTCAAAATAAACGACGGCTTAGCGCTCGCAAGAGAGCTCTTACTCTCGATCAATAATATGGGATTACCTACTGCGGGTGAGTTCTTAGATGCAATTACACCTCAGTATGTCGCGGACCTGATGTCTTGGGGTGCGATTGGTGCACGAACAACAGAAAGTCAGAATCATCGTCAGCTCGCTTCTGGCTTGTCATGCCCTGTTGGCTTTAAAAACGGAACCGAGGGCAACGTTCAAATTGCAGTCGACGCAATCAGAGCGGCTGGCGCGAGCCACCATTTCTTGTCCGTCACAAAGACGGGCTCTGCTGCGATCGTTAAAACAGCGGGCAACCATGACTGCCACTTAATTCTACGCGGCGGACTCAAACCTAACTATGATTCGACGAGCGTCCGAGAGGCCGAACTTCTGTTGGAAAATGCGGGACTTACCACAGGACTGATGGTGGACTGCAGTCACGCAAACAGTCAGAAAGATCACGCGAAACAAATCGGTGTTTGCCAAAGCATCGTTGATCAAAGGCGCCAAGCAGGCTGCCCTATAAAAGGCGTCATGATCGAAAGCCATCTGGTTGGTGGAAATCAGCCCATTGCGCGACCTGATGCGCTCACCTACGGACAAAGCATCACCGACGCCTGCCTCAGTTGGGCAGACAGTGAGATGCTGTTAGACGCCCTCGCTCAGGGATGACTCAGGGGCAAGACCGCCCGGCATATTCTTCGCGAGTGGTCCCATTTTCCTTGAGATCGACTCTGACAAGGTAAAGTAGTGTGTCTCGAGCACCCCAAATGCGCCGCAACAAGGCATCGATCGCTAAAGATCTCTTCGCCTTCAGCAAGGGCGCTTTGGCGTGGCTTGCTTAGGGGCCTCACCCAGCGCGCTTTCTCACCGTAGACGCTAGGAGAATGCGGGGGCCGAAATAGGCCCATCAGGCTCATCTGACTCAATTAACTCAATGATAGGCTGGTTAAAACCACGTTTCAGTCCTGCAAGCGATCGCCGGTTTTTACCCATCATAGGGGCTGCCAACTCGAGTCCCATCGCTTCTAAGTCGTCCATGGATCCCGTAGCATCGACGACCTCGAGGTCCAAGGCCCGACTCGCTGTTAGGCGCTCCCCCGTTAACAGCGCAGCCCTGATTGCCAATGGGCTCAGCTTGCTGCACACAAGCTCGTTCATTCGCACGGTCAGCGTCATGTTCAGATCGACCTCAGGTAGGCAGAAAAACCCTCGGTCTTCTCTCATCACACTGTAGTCAGACGCCAAAACAATCATCGCCCCCAAACCAAACGCATGCCCTGTCACCACTGAAACCACTGGAAACGGCGCGTCGAGTACGCGAGCAAGGACGCGCATACACAACTCAGTGAACTCCTTGTCGCCACTTGCCATCAAGTAATCTAAGTCCAGTCCCTGACTGAAGTTTTTTCCCTCGCCCGCGAGCAGCAGAACTTGGCATTCCTCATCCGCTATGGCGTTGGTAATTGCCTCATCAAACTGACCCAAGGTTTCAGGGTTGAAGCGGCCTTCTCCGATAAATTGATGGCGATGGATAGCTGGCATGGCAGACACTCTCGAACAAATTGTTAGCGGCGAATACTACATGAGCCGGGCCGCTATGAGTTAGACTTGTCACTCTTGTTTTAATTCAAAACCATAGGGGGGTGCATGACCAAGCTTGAGCAGCTAGCTGCCATGAGTACAGTAGTCGCAGATACAGGTGACATAGACGCAATAGCCAAGCTAAAGCCGGTTGACGCGACCACCAACCCCTCATTGTTGCTCAAGGCAGCTGGGCTTGCGCGCTTTGAGGCAGATGTAGCTTCGCTAAAAGGCACGCCAAACGCGGCTGACGAATTTGCTGTAAGAGTTGGCTCACAAATCGTGGCCCTGGTTCCCGGAGTCATCAGTACTGAAGTCGACGCTCGGCTTTCTTTTGATACCTCACGCACCATCGAGAAAGCAGAAAAGCTCATTGAGCTTTATGACAGAGAAGGCGTGGCAGCTGACCGTGTACTGATCAAGATCGCCTCGACTTGGGAAGGCATTCAAGCCGCTGCTGAGCTGGAAAAGCGCGGTATTCACTGCAATCTGACGCTATTGTTTGGCTTTGAGCAAGCGCGGGCCTGTGCGGATGCAGGCGTTTTCTTAATTTCGCCTTTCGTTGGCAGAATTACTGACTGGTATAAAGCCAACACGGATAGGGTGATTGACACACCTGCTCAAGATCCCGGCGTGCAGTCGGTGTCCAAGATCTTCAATCACTATAAAACCCACGGCTACGACACGGTGGTTATGGGCGCGAGTTTTAGAAATACAGGGCAGATTGAGGCGCTTGCGGGTTGCGATAGGCTTACCATTGCACCCGATCTTCTCGACGCGTTAGGTGCGAGCGAAGGTCACTTGCCTGAGGCGCTGAGTAAAGCGCAGGCGGCATCAGCTGTAGGTCAACCCATATCAGAGGCCGAATTTCGTTTTGAACACAACGAAAGCGCCATGGCCAGCGAGAAGCTCGCTGACGGAATTAGGCGCTTTGTCGCTGACCAGGTGAAGTTGGAAGCGGCGCTCGCCTGATCAAAGATCGTTGCTTGTTCCCGAAAGGATAACCGTGTCGATATAAAAAAAGCGCCCGTAGGCGCTTTTTTTAGGAACGTTTGTGGCCCGCCCGCCCCTTGATTGTCCTAGCCAAACTTCGCCTCGCGCTTCTCGAAAAACGCCGCCACAGCCTCAAGTTGATTGGGCTTATAGATAATCTCAGTCTGCTCAACTGACTCCGCCAAAAGCAGTTCGGCATCGGAAGCCTCACCCATCATATTCGAGATCTTTTTTGCGGCGCGAATGGCATCTGGATTTTTACCCGCAATGATTCGAGCCAACTCCAGCGCCCTAGCAAGGGGCTCCTCGTTAACCTCGGTCGCAAAACCATAGCTCTGCGCATCCTCACCCGAAAAAATCTCATTGGTGTAGACAAGGCGGCGCAGAATATCGTCACGTACGTTACCCCGCCACAGTGGATAGCCGGACATATCAGGAACGAGCCCCCATCGCATTTCCATAACGGCACAACGGGTATCAGGGTGAATGATCTTTATGTCGGAGCCCGCCATCAATTGAAGTCCACCGCCAAAACACACGCCGTGCACAGCAGAGATAACTGGCACAGGCAGTTGTCGCCATCCCCAACCGAGATTCTGCACCCAATTAGCTTTTCCATGGGTACGAGGAACAAGGTCTGAGGGCGCGTCGTCCTTTAGGCCAAAGCTTCCTAAGTCGAGTCCGGCGCAAAATGCGTCGCCCTCACCACTCAACACAATGGCACGGACACTACCATTAACCGCAAGTGTCTCCAGCGCCGCAGTGATGCCCTCAAACATCGCGGGATCAAGCGCGTTCATCTTATCGCCCCGGTTTAGCCGGACGTGACAGACACCGTCTGTCGTGGTCATTAATACCCGTTCTGCCATCTCTCTTCCTCTCTTTTTTCTGTTACGCGCGGCGATAAATACTGCGAAATGCCATCATAAAGAGATGCCAATCGACCGGCAATTCATTCTCTCAATCGCGGTAATTCGACGTTGCATTTCCTAACAGCGATTTCTGCAAAATGCGATACGCCAAGCGTTTGTAAGGTGGCGCGAGACCCTGCTCGATTGACCTCCAAAAACGCCGCTAGCGCTGTCCCCTTGGGGGCGACCTATTCCACCGGATGTGTTTTGCTCACCCGTTAATACGTTGCCCACGGGCCAATCGGCGCGGCCTCGACCCGACATGATGGTAGGGGTGAACCGACTATCGACACGAGTCGCCATCGTGTAGGCGATTCATGAACTCGCTGATGATTTGCAAACCATTGAGCACAGCGGTATTTTCCTGACTCCACCAACAATAACGAGAACGTCATGAACTCGATCGCTGATATCAACCCAACGATTGCCGGGTCAATCGAACAGGCCGAAGCCATCCGCGGCTCAATGCAGATGAAACTGGACGAGATGCGCCGGGCGTACCACCAAGATCCTAACCCCAGCGAGGCAGACCGTAAGCACCACTTAAAGCAGCTCAAGAAGCTCATTGGGGAGAACAGCGAGGCTATTTCGAAGGCGATCTCTGAAGATTACGGACACCGCTCAGAGCACGAGACCATGTTTGCCGAATTTATTGGTACCGGCGGCGGTATTGATGACATTCTCAAAAATCTTAGAAAGTGGATGAAGCCCGAGAAGCGACACATCGATTCCACCATGTTTCCCTTCGCCAGCAACACGGTCATTCCACAACCTCTAGGCGTCGTTGGTCTCATTATCCCATGGAATTTCCCTGTGTTTCTCTCGGTATCCCAGATTGCGATAGCGTTTGCGGCGGGTAATCGCGTGATGGTTAAAATGTCGGAAAACAGCCGCTCGCTGACCCGCCTCCTGAGGGAGCTCTCCCCCAAGTACTTGCCAGAAGACAAGCTCGTGTTTATCGAAGAGACAGGTGGCGTCGGCATCGAGTTTTCCAAGCTTGCCTTTGATCTCATTATCTTTACTGGCTCTGGCGCCACGGGCAAAAAAGTCATGGCCTCCGCCGCAGAAAATCTGACACCCGTTATTCTGGAGTTAGGAGGTAAGTCACCTGCCATTATTGATCCTGACTATGACCTTGCCAAAGCGGCCGAGCGCATCATGTTTGCAAAGCAGTTCAACGCAGGGCAGATATGCGTGAACGTCGATTACGTCATGGTCCACAAATCACAGCTGGATGAATTCCTTGAACACTGCAGTACTTGGCTAAAGACTAACGTACCGACGATTAATTCTGACGACTACACGTCCATGATTGATCAACGAGCCTATGACCGGATGATGGCAACACTCGACGACGCACGTGCTCAAGGTGCAAGAATCATCAACCCTACGGGCGAGGAGCCCAACCCTGACACACGCAAAGTGCCGGTTCAGTTTGTCGTTGATACATCTCCCGAGATGATCATCCGAAACAGGGAGACCTTTGGCCCGCTTCTCATGATCATGACCTATGAATCGGAAGATGACGTGATTGCGCACGTGAATTCAGGGGACCGACCGCTCGCGATGTACCCCTTCACAAAGAGCAAGAAACTCGCCGAACACTACATCAAATACATCATGTCCGGTGGCGTGAGCATCAACGATGCCCTGCTACATGTGTCCCAGCACGATCTGCCCTTTGGAGGCGTGGGTGGCAGTGGAATGGGTCATTACCACGGAAAGGAAGGCTTTACGTCGTGCTCTAAGATGCGTCCTGTGTTCCACCAGGCCAATTTCACGATCAATAAGTTCATGGGGCCTCCCTATGTAGGGTTTAAAGATAAGATGTACCGGTTTCTAACAAAGAAGAGTATGAAATAAGATTCCGCGCCGAAAGCTCCACAAAAAAGGCCCCATCTGGGGCCTTTTTTGTGTCGCAACTTAGGGCTAATTATTTACCAAAATGCGACGTAAATAAGCACAAGGATCAAGCATATCGCGATGGAGGCAACGTTGAATCCTTGTGTAGTGCCAAATCGAATATCTCCCAACACAACAGGCTGCGCCTCCTCGGGCGCGCGTGTCAGGCGTGACACGACAACACCGAATGCCACGTTTAGCAGAAACACCAGCCAGATACGCAAGACAAAGGGCAAATCAGGCATGCTCATTTTCAGGACTAGACTTGCTACCACAGAGCCAACAAGCACGGCGTAAGCGCTTGCCTCATTAGCACGACGATCGAAAAAGCCGAGTAAGAAAATGATTACCACGCCGGGGGCGATAAAGCCTGTGTATTCCTGAATGGTTTGAAAGGCGCTCTCCATGCCACCGAGAAATGGCCGAGCAAGCACCAAAGCGAGTAACATCGCGACAAAAGCAACCACGCGACCAACTGTGACAAAGTGCGCCTCGTCTTTGTTTCCCGCCGTGTATTGCCGATAAATATCCATCGTGAAGATAGTGGCAATCGAGTTCATCATGGACGCGAGTGATGACACTATCGCCGCAATTAATGCCGCAAAAACGAGCCCACGGAGCCCCTCAGGCGCGAGCTTCATCAGCTCCCCATAGGTTCGATCTGACTTCTCATTCAGCACGTCGTAGGCGAGAGCACCGTCTTGCGCAAGAACGAGCGCCGCGATACCGGGTATCACCACGATAAGTGGAATCAGCAGCTTTAGAAATGCGGCGAAAGCCAGCCCTTTTTGCGCCTCAGCTAAGCTCTCTGCACCGAGTGCTCGTTGAATGATGTATTGGTTGAATCCCCAGTAAGAAAAATGAAGCACCCATAGGCCGCCCAGTAGGGTCCATATTCCTGGTAGGTCGCTATAATTTGGGTGCGATTCGTCGAGAATCATTTCAAAGTGACCCGGCACCTCTTCACCCAGTCTCGAGAGTCCTGCGCCTGCACCATTACCCGCGCCTACGGCATCCAAGGCTATCCAGGTAATGGCTAAACCACCAAAGATGAGTATGACGACCTGAATAATATCGGTCAGTGCCACAGCCTTGAGACCGCCATAAATGGAGTAAATGACCGCGAAGGCCGCAAGCGCCATCATCGCTAGAGTGACATCAAGACCCGTAAGGCTCTCTATCGCCAAACCGCCTAACCATAAAACGGCTGTCAGGTTCACCGCGGTGTAAAGTACTATCCAATAAAACGACATTAGCGTCTTCACGCCGGTGCCATACCGCGTTTGTAAAAACTGCGGCATGGTATAAATCTCGCGCTTCAAGAAAATGGGTAGGAAGTACTTGGCGACCAGCAGCAGTACAATGGCAGCCTGCCATTCATAAGCTGCAATCGCCAAACCGACAACAAAGCCTTGACCCGACTGTCCAATGATTTGTTCAGCCGAAATATTTGCAGCAATAAGAGACGCGCCGATCGCCCACCAAGGCAGCGTTCTGCCTGCAAGAAAATAGTCCTCGGTGGTTTTCGCTTGTCCTGAATCGCGTGAAACCCACTGAGCGATAGCAAATAAACCAATGGCATAAACTGCCACAATTGCCAGATCAATAGAGCCCATATTTCCCCCTTTTATTCTTCGTATACGACAAGCAAACCGTCATGCTAGTCGAGCAGCAGTGTGTCGTTAACGAGGTCAGCACACGACGCGATCGAGCGAATCTCTGGCATCGTTGTCAACTTAATCTCCGATATGTCGAGCGTTATATCACCCTCAGTCGCCAGAACGAAGGCTGTATTTACTTGCGCTAAGTTCAAGCCTGCCTCTTGGAAACACGCCACCGGAACGGCCCGCTTAGTCCACTCACCGAGAGGTGAATCCAGCAGGACTTTCGTGAAGCGCACAGCGCCCGAACATGGGTATTTACAGTCCATGCGCAGTTCCACCACCGACGTCGGCATACGCTGAACTCTAAACTCGATAGACAAGGCTCCGCCCGCGTCATTGAGCGCCGTTAAATCCGTCGGGTACTCTGACTGCATGTAGACTTGGGATACACCGGCCCCATTCCCTACGAAAGTAACTCGACGCGCGTCCTCTTGAACCAACCGGTCAATAGCCTCAATCGTGACGCTACCCGTTGATGACTGTGAACTGCTCGAAGTGGCCTCCACTTCCCAGTCACTCGCATCGCCGGAAAAGAGTCGCCAGGATCCGCGTGGGCCGCCATTAAATACTTCTTGGTCCAAGCTGTTATCGGCTCCGATCATTACCTCAGAGAGCGCGACCCAGGGACGGGACTCATCTACTGTAAGTCCATAGCCAAGAGGGAAAATGAACTCGTCCACCGGGAGATCCCGATCACGTGCATTAACGTCCAAACCGGGCCACGCCATGGGTAGCTTTCCCGCAAAGTCGTATTGCACACGACCCGCGGCATCTCGCAGAAGAACGTCAGCAACGCCCTGCCCCTCGCTTCCGGGAAGCCAGGAGACCACGAAGGCATCGCTGAGATTGAGAATATCGTTTACCCACATTGGGCGACCTGTCAAAAAGACCGCTACTACAGGAATACCGCGTTGCTTCAACGCTTTCATACGAGACCGCTCTGCGCGCTGGTCATACCAAGCGACCGAATAGACGTCCCCCTGCATCTCAGCATAAGGCGTCTCTCCGAAAACAAAGATCGCCGCATCAACCTCCGCCGACTCGTCAGTGGTGACGCTACCTCCTGCCGACTCGATTTGCTGGGTCAAACCCTCCAATATTGACATCGCGCCCGGAAAGTCTGTGTTGGCGTTGCCAGTACCCTGCCAGCTTATGGTCCATCCACCGCTTTGCTGTCCAATATTGTCAGCGCCAGGTCCCGCTACCAAATAGCGGCGATCTGCATGCAAAGGCAGCAGGTTGTCGCTGTTTTTGAGTAGAACTTGCGATTTGCGCACGGCCTCGCGCGCCAGAGCGCGGTGCTCAGGATGTCCAATCTGATCGCGATACTCCGCGGCAAAGGTCGATGGCTGCCCACGAGTAAATAACCCCGCTTTTATTTTCATTACGAGAATGCGCGATACTGCTTCATCGATCCTCGCCTCAGCAATCTCGCCAGAGGCTACTTGCGCGAGCGTATTGTGATAGAGCGACTTCCACTCGGCAGGCACCATGAGCATGTCCACGCCGGCGTTAATCGCTTGCGCGCAGTCATCGTTGGTGCAGCCCGCAACCTCACCAATACCGTTCCAGTCGCTAACGACCATACCTTCAAAGCCCATCTCACCTCGAAGCAAATCGGTAAGAATTGCTTTGCTGCCGTGAATTTTGTCGCCATACCAGCTATTAAAGGATGACATGACACTCATAACATCCTTATCAATCGCTTCCACATACCCCTGTCCATGGACTGCAATTAACTCATCCAAAGGTAGAGTCGTTTCGCCTCGGTCATCTCCACGCAACGTACCGCCGTCCCCAATGAAGTGCTTAGCCGTCGATGCGATCCCTTCGGCCTGCATCGCTTCGACGATTGGAGCAACGAAACTGCCGGCGATGGCTGGGTCCGAGCTGAACGATTCGTACGTTCGTCCCCATCTGGCATCCTTCGCAACCGCAACGGTTGGCGCGAAAATCCAGTCGATGCCCGTTGCTTTGACCTCTCGGGCCGTGGCTCCGATGATCTGTTTCACAAGCTCGGGGTCACGCGTCGCACCCAGACCAATGTTGTGCGGAAACAACGTCGCGCCCATCACATTGTTGTGACCGTGAACGGCATCTGTCCCCCAGACGATAGGTATACCTGCGCTGCCTTCTGTGGTGTCTACCGACGCTTCATAGTAGGCATTAGCAAGATCGACCCAATCCTCCACCGTCGCGTATTTGTTTTCCTGAGGAAATGACCCACCGCCGTTTAAGACGCTGCCTAAACCAAACTCGCGCACATCCTGCGCAGAAACATCGCGAATTTCGCCCTGAATCATCTGGCCGACTTTATGCCGCAAGGTGAGTTGACTGGTTATGGCGTCGGCACAGGCTTTTATGTCCACTGAAGTGGTCGCAGCTTGAGCACAGCTCAAATCAACATGGGCGCCCTGTGTCGCTGGCTTCGTGCCGCAAGCTGCCAAGGTCATAACTACTAATGTGGAATAGGTGAGGTGTCGTGCAAGGCGCATAGATTACCGCTCGCTCATTGTCAGGAACGCATTTACCACCCCGGCGGCACTGTCTCACTACGTAAGAAGTCTCGCCGGATGTGACTGAGCCCCGAATTTACTGCCGGAGGATGGGCTGTCGCGAGTAATTTGCGACGGCTGGGGCACCAGAAAAGTCTAACCGGACTCAGTCTCGTCCAACAATGCACCGACTAGTCCGTCGCGCTTATCCTCTGGATTTTTGAGTAGACCGGGACGCCTCAAAAGCTCGCCACGAGAACGCCTTGCAGCGACTGCATTCAGAGCTTCCCATTTACCGCACCGATATCCCGACTTGTCTCAAGCTCCCTGTCCTACCGCCAGCGCTCATGGGATGTTAGCGTCTGGAAAAAATTCAAACCAATAAACTAGTCGGGGTTACTCCAAACATGGATCGTCACTTGTTTGCAAAAAAACGCGTTTCGCTTGCCGTCTCTCTTGCTCTCGGAGCAGTGGCCGCATCTCCTGTCATGGCACAGGACGGCGAGAACGCCAATGGCCAGATGATGGAAGAAGTCGTCGTCACGGGTATTCGTTCAAGTCTCAAGCGCGCAATGGACACGAAGCGAGATGCGACTGGTGTCGTAGATGCTATTACGGCTGAAGACATCGGTGACTTCCCCGACACAAACTTGGCCGAAGCGCTCCAACGTATCACTGGTGTCGCAATTGACCGGGACCGCGGTGAAGGTGCTCGAGTCACGGTTCGAGGTTTTGGCGCCGACTTCAACTTGGTCACGCTAAACGGCCGCCAGATGCCAACGCACAGTGGCCTTGGACGCTCATTCGACTTCGGTGATATTGCCTCGGAGAGTGTTTCGGGCGTCGAGGTATACAAGACGGCGCAAGCCAGTGTCCCCACGGGTGGCATTGGTGCAACCATCAACGTGCTGACAGCGAAGCCGCTGGATAATCCCGGCCTGTCTGCATCGCTCGCCGCTCGAGGCGTGAAGGATCAAAGTTCCTTCACCGGTGATGAGTGGACTCCCGAAGTGGCGTTCCTGCTCTCTAACACATTCATGGACGACACTGTTGGTATCGCAATAACCGGTAGCTTCCAGGAGCGACAATCGGGACAGGCGTCTGGATCAAACGGCAACTGGCTCGAGCGCGATGGCGTTGGCGTGCCCGATAACGGTCAACAGATCAATGGCCCCGTACCGGGCGACATAGTGGGCTTGCCACAGCAGCAGACCTACACACTCGACGAATGGGACCGTGAGCGAACAAATGCGCAGGTCACGTTGCAGTGGAGCCCTATCGAGACACTAACGGCAACCCTCGACTACACCTACGCGGAACTTGATCTCCGACACACGGCCAACAGCATGTCGGTTTGGTTCAGCCCAACAGGTCAATCGGGTAACTGGGTTCGCGAGGGCAACGTCGTTAGCCCATTGGTTTACACCGAGACAAACAACCAGCCCGACTTCTCTATGGGTGCGTTCTCTGATGCATCGATTAATGAGCGCAAGTCGACTGGCTTAAACCTCAAGTGGGATCCTACGGACCGCTTGAGTCTGGAACTCGACTACCACGACTCCGAAGCAACACGAAACCCCAACAGTGCATTCGGGAGCTCTGGCCAAGTTTCAATGTCAATCTTTGGACGCGAATTGACCTCGGTCAACTACACCAACGAGCTGCCTGTGTTAACCCTTGGGATGGCCGAGCCTATTTCGCCTGACGACCTACAAATCTCTGGGTCAGTTTTCAATAACAACTGGGCAGACATGGGCATCGAGCAGGTCCAGTTCGACGGTAGCTTTGAGCTGACAGACACGCTGGTACTGGACTTTGGCGTGGCTCAAACAGAAGTGGATAACTACACGGCTGGCTCAAACGTACAGCGGAATACATGGGGACAAAACCAGACGTCTGCGTTTGGCAGTGTTGCCGACCTCGTTGTACCGGCCTCTTTGGCGGGCGTTTTCAGCGAGTTATCAGGTGGCGATCAAGTCAACAACAACTTCTTTATGGCCAATATGGAGGATCTCGCAGCACGTGCTGAGTTCCTGCAAAGCTTGCCCGAAAGTAACCCAATGCATCTGGCGACCGCCTCCAATTTGGGTGACTGCGGTACCGGCTTCTGTGCGAGTTCAACGCCTGACAGCGAAGATTTCTTTGAAGAAGATACATTCGCTGCTTATTTGCAACTTAACTTTGCGGGCGAAATTTTTAACCGCCCCTTCAACGTTCGCGCTGGTGTGCGACACGAAGAGACCGAGGTGGTTTCAAGTACAGCGGCACAAGCGTACGACCGCGTTGAATGGCGCTCAACGAACGAATTCGAAATTATCCGAGCAGAAGGAAGCGTACCGTCTGCGCTCGCGGGCGAGTATGACTTCACACTCCCTTCTATCGACTTCGATATGGAGTTAACCGACAACTTGGTATTACGCGCATCGGCAAGCCAAACGATTGCTCGCGCAGGATACGGGTCGCTCGTCGGCACCTTGAACCTTCCCACCATCACGCGGGTTGACCAAGGTATTCCAGGCGAAGCGATTGCATCGGTCGGTAACCCAGGTCTCTTACCTTACGAGTCGGATAACCTCGATTTCTCGCTAGAGTATTACTACGGAGAGGCGAGCTATATCTCTGCAGGATACTTTGACAAGAAAGTCCGCAACTGGATCGCCGGAGGTATTCTCGAAAACGTCATCCTGAATGATCAGCTGGCAAGTCCAGGTCTTGGCCCACTCTATAACGATGCGGCTGCGGCACTGCAAGCTCAGAACGGTGTCTACCCTGGAAACGCAGAGATTCGTGATTACATCTTCGCCAACTTTGCTGATCAACCAGGTGTGGACGCTGCGAACCAGGTTATTACGGGTGTTGTCGGTCGAGATGATGCTGTGCCCTTCAACGTCAATACGCTCACCAACAGTGATCGTGAAGAAGGGATCGACGGCTGGGAATTGGCATGGCAACACAACTTCTGGGACACGGGCGTTGGCTTCATTGCGAACATGACCATTGCGGATGGCTCTGCTGTCTACGATAACCAGCTGAACGAGAGCCAGTTCGCGCTTGCGGGCTTGTCCGACACACGTAACTTCATCCTGTTCTACGATAAGTATGGACTTCAGGCTCGTGTTGCCTACAACTGGCGTGACGGTTACTACACAGGTGGTGATCTCAAGCCTGGCTACCAGACCGAGTATGAGCAGTGGGATGCCAACATCACGTACGAACTTACCGATGGTTTGGTTGTGTTCGTAGAGGGCATCAACATTACCAACGAGACATTCCGCTCTCATGGTCGTAGCCAGTACCAGACCTACGGCGTTGGTCAGATCGGTGCGCGCTACAACGTAGGCTTCCGCTACAACTACTAAATCGGTACCGCAAAATCCTATTGAAAACCGCCCTTTTGGGCGGTTTTTTGTTTGTGTAGATGACGCAAACTCTTACACTCACCGGACATCCATTGCGCAATTCACCATGGCTCAACACGATATCAAAGACATTGTAATTGTTGGCGGAGGCACCGCTGGCTGGTTGACCGCGAATATTATTGCGGCTCGATTTTGCCCTGAGAAAGGTCGCGGTCTCCAGGTAACACTTGTCGAGTCGCCCAACGTGCCCACCGTTGGCGTAGGCGAAGGCACATGGCCGTCGATGCGAACAACCCTTAAAGATATTGGGATTGCCGAGGCAGACTTCATTCGCTCATGTGATGCCTCGCTTAAGCAGGGCACATGGTTTAAAGATTGGATCACAACGGGCGATACACCCTACTACCACCCGTTCTCACTGCCAGAAGGGTTTGACACCGTAAATCTTGCTGAGCACTGGCTCGCGGGAGCGGCGGGCAATGTGCCCTTTGCAGAGGCTGTGACCCCACAGTATGCCGTCTGTGAGCTTGGGAGGGCGCCGAAACAAATTGGCATTCCTAATTATGCGTATACCGTTAATTACGGATACCACCTCGACGCGGGTAAATTTGCAGCGCTGCTCACAAAAAATGCCACCGAAAAACTTGGAGTCAAGCACCTTCATGCGGACGTGGTCAGCGTTAATACCGATGAAAACGGGTACATAACAGGCGTAGTGACTGAGCAAGCAGGTGAAATCTGTGGAGACCTATTTATCGACTGCTCCGGCTTTCAAAGTCTACTCCTTGGTCAGCATTATGGTACTGAGCAAGTGTCTGTTGAGTCGATACTCTTCAATAACGCGGCCGTGGCCGTACAAGTGCCCTACCCCGACGAAACAACGCCTATTGCGACAACGACACACTCTACTGCCCAAAAGAACGGTTGGGTCTGGGATATAGGACTTCAGCACCGTCGTGGTGTTGGACACGTCTTCTCTAAAGACTTCCAGTCTCATGAAGAAACCCTTCAGGTCCTTGATCAGTATCTCAAAGACACAGGTCGATCGAAGGGACTGGAAGATCTGAATCCCCGACTGCTGAGTTTCGATCCAGGTTACCGCGAAAAGTTCTGGGTAAAGAATTGCCTTGGCATTGGTTTGTCGGCGGGCTTCATTGAACCGCTGGAAGCATCCGCGTTGGTACTTGTAGAGCTAAGCGCAGCCGCCCTGGCTAATCAGATGCCACGTGATCGGAGCGATATGACGGTGATTGCGGATCGCTTCAATCGAGAATTTGAGGGGCGCTGGTCGCAAATTATTGACTTCCTCAAGCTCCACTACGTGCTATCAAAGCGAGATGATTCAGCCTATTGGACCCGTAACCGCGCCCCTGCCTCCATACCCGATACACTGCAAGAAAATCTCATTGTTTGGGCTAATCGCGCGCCTTGGTATCATGATGACCTGCGGCGTGATGAGATGTTCCCTGCAGCCAGCTACCAGTACGTATTGTATGGTATGGGGTTCGAATCGCGACTGACCTTTGATGCCCTTCGCTCTAGCGAAGATAAACGGTCAATGGCAAAGCAGCTATTTGCGGAGACGCAGAAAAAGGCGCAAAAATATGGGCAGTTTCTGCCGCCTACACGCTTTTTAATGAATCAAATACGCGAGCAGGACTTCGCGAGAATTTAGGTGGATAACGTTGGGAAACATACAAAAGTTAAACAATGTTGAGCATGCTCAACTAAAAATAAAGCAGTCAGCCTGCGACGCCGATCACGTCATGTTCTCGCCAATTTACACCACGGAAATGCGGGCACTACAAAGCAATTTTCCGCTCATGTTTTATAAGTCACCCAACGATGGAAGTTTTTCACCCGTCGCACTTTTTGGGTTTGAGCAGGGTGAGAACCTGTTTATCCATGAGAATCGTTGGACAAGCCAATATATCCCTATGCTGATTCAACGTGGCCCCTTGATGATTGCGACAGAGGGGCAGACCGCGACAGGCGAGACATCGCGTGTGATCGCGATCGACATGGAGCACCCCAATGTATCCGATATCGAGGGCGAGCCACTTTTCTTGGAGTTTGGGGGCAATACGGCTTACCTGGACCGGCTCGCCGCAATGCTTGAAGGTATACATCAAGGGCACACCCTAACACCGTCCTTTGTAGACGCCCTTAATCAGCACAACCTCATTACAGCCATAACGCTTAAAATCACGCTCAACAACGGGCAGGAGCATGCACTAGAAGGGTTCTACGCCATCGACGATGAGACGCTGCAAACGCTCAACGAAGAGGCGACCACTGACCTCCACCGCCGAGGATATCTGCTTCCCGCCTACATGATGGTGGCGTCCCAATCTCAACTAAAGCGTTTGATAGAATTAAAAAACGCCAAGGTTACAACTTAGGTTAATGCCTGTGCTTAAGCACGCAACTGCTATAACGGAAGTCCAGCTATCACCAGGCACCCCGCCGTCTGAAGCACTCTTGCTTTCGGATACGCCATGGGTGGCCCGTGGCTATGTCGCTGACTGGCCGCTGGTCAAAGCCGCAGCACGTGGAGCGGACGATGCGCTTGCCTACATTGCCGGCTTTTACCAAGGTCGGCCGGTTAATGCTTTTTTAGCAGAGCCTGAATTCGAAGGCCGTTTCTTTTACAACGACGACCTCACCGGCTTTAACTTTATACAGGTTAATACGCAATTAACGCAGGTCTTTGAAAAGCTGTTGGCGTTTTCGACGAGCAATGAGAAAAACCCCGCCCTCTATGTTGGAAGCACTCAAACGAGTGCTTGGCTACCGGGCTTTAACGAGGCTCATCCACTGCCCTGCAATTTACCGGAACCGATGACCAGCCTATGGATTGGGAACGAATCACGGGTTGCAGCGCACTTCGATTTTCCACGTAATATTGCGTGCTGTGTACTGGGTGAGCGACGATTTACAGTGTTCCCTCCGGAGCAAGTAGAGAATCTTTATGTTGGACCATGGGACCTAACGCCCGCGGGACAGCCCATCAGCATGGTAGATTTTCACAGCATTGATTACGCACAGTTTCCTAAATTTAAGGAAGCCGAAGAACACGCTCAAACGACAACTCTAGAACCTGGCGATGTCATTTATCTGCCAAATATGTGGTGGCACCAAGTAGAGTCTCTTAGTCCTATCAATGGACTGGTCAACTTCTGGTGGCAAGAGACACCGGGTGTTTATGGGTCACCAACTGAAGCCCTCAAGCATGCATTTCTGAGCATACGCTCACTACCCTTACATCAGCGTAAGGCCCTTAAGACGATGTTTGATCACTACGTCTTCGCAGAGACCACAGAACATCTCGAACACCTGCCAGAAGCAAGCTGGGGCCGGTTGGGCGGTATCTCTGACACACTCGCCCGACAGCTACGTGCTGAACTCACTAATTCGTTAAAACGGTAGCCAAACCATGAAGCAGCGCACAGTAAACAATGTTGTTATCGCAGGCGGTGGAACCGCGGGCTGGATGGCGGCCGCCGCGCTATCACGTTTAGTGGGCCGGAAGATTAACGTCACGCTCGTCGAATCGGAAGAAATTGGCACCGTGGGGGTTGGCGAAGCGACGATCCCCACCATACTTACAATTAACCGTCTCCTTCAAATACCCGAGCCCGACTTCATTAAATTAACCAGTGGCACATTCAAGCTAGGAATTCGCTTTGAGAACTGGCGCAAGCAAGGCGAGGATTACATACACTCCTTTGGTGACACCGGTAAGGGCAGCTGGGCTGCTGGCTTCCATCATTTTTGGCTACGTGCAAAAGAAATGGGCCTTGCGGAAGAGTATGGCGAGTACTGCACCGAGCTTAAGGCGGCAGAGGCGGAGCGATTTGCAATCACCAGCCAGAATAAGTTGAACTACGCCTATCACCTTGATGCGACGAAATACGGTATGTATCTCAGGAGGCTCGCCGAGTCGTCAGGTGCCACACGTATAGAGGGCAAGATTAAGCGTGTTGAGACGTCGTCTGAAGATGGTTTCATCGAAGCACTTCACCTCGAAGATGGTCAGCGCATTGAGGGCGATCTATTTATCGACTGCACAGGTTTCAGAGCGCTCTTAAGCGAAGGTGCCCTCGCTACTGGTTTTGATGACTGGAGTCACTGGCTCCCCGCAAATCGCGCTTGGGCGGTGCAAAGCGAGTTAAAGGAACACCCCAAGCCTTACACACGGGCTATCGCTCATAAAGTCGGCTGGCAGTGGCGGATCCCGCTGCAACATCGAGCAGGCAATGGGCTTGTCTACAGCAATGAATTCATGGACGACGACACCGCGAGAGAACTTCTACTCTCGAATGTGCCTGATAAGCCTCTCACCGAGCCGCGTCCTATCAAGTTTGTAACGGGACAGCGCAAGCAGTATTGGAACAAGAACTGTATCGCCATTGGTCTGTCGAGTGGCTTTATTGAGCCTTTAGAGTCGACGAGCATTCACTTCATTCAAAACGGCATCATGTGGCTACTACTGATGTTCCCAGATGCCTGCATCGAGCCAAGCACAGTGAACGAGTACAATCGAACGATGCGCTCGGAGGCAGAGCATATTCGGGACTTTATTGTCCTTCATTACACTCTGAATCAGCGCCATGGTGATCCCTTCTGGGATTATTGCAGAAATATGGATCTGCCCGATTCACTCAAGCATCGTATGGAACTCTTCGAGCGCTCCGCGCGGGTATTCAAACCCCAGGACGATGTCTTTGCAGAGAATTCGTGGGTTCAGGTAATGATGGGCCAAGGTATGGAGCCGCAGGGCTATCACAACATCGCTCAAGCAATGTCTGAATCCCAAATGACGGCGTTTTTAAAAGGCATACAGCACGAGGTCGCCCAAACCGTTGCCAAACTTCCTGAACACGGCGCGTTTGTTAAGACCCTTGTCCAGCACGCCCGTGTTTAGGGTCGAGGCTGAATCTCTTTCTGAAAGGGAATAAGGTCGTCTGGTGGCTCAGGCTGATAAGGCTTAATCGACTCTAAAGCCGCCCAGATCAACACTTGACTGAGGGGGCGAATAGGCTCATCCCTTGGATCAAGAGGATTGGATCCTGCCTCCACCTCATCGAGGTCAGCGAATCCGTCATTGTCATCGTCCAAATCTTGGTTATTTCCCAGTCCATCTCCATCAGAGTCGATCGACTCACTGTCATCCAGAGGAAATTGATCAGCTTGATCACCGACGCCGTCACCATCACTATCGGCGGTTTCTGTAGGGTCATCCGGAAATTGGTCCGAATTATCACCCACACCATCCTGATCCGTATCTAGGCTCTCTGTTTCATCGGTTGGAAAAGCATCTGTGTTGTCACCAACACCATCACCGTCGGTATCGACGTCTTCCGTTGGATCAAGCGGAAACGCATCTGCATTGTCCCCTGTTCCATCACCGTCACTGTCTGCTGATTCAGCGGGGTTCAGAGGAAAGGCATCATCGTTATCACCGACACCGTCTCCATCGCTGTCGCTGGTTTCCGAGGGATCGTCAGGAAATTCGTCCGTATTGTCACCGATACCGTCGCCGTCAGAATCAACGGTCTCAGTGGGGTCGTCGGGAAAGGCATCAGCATTGTCGCCCACGCCGTCGTTATCGGTGTCTGCGGACTCGTTTGCGTCGTCTGGAAATTCATCCGAGTTATCGCCAACGCCATCACTATCGGAGTCTATCGTTTCGTCTGGATCCTGAGGAAACGCATCAGCGTTGTCTCCCACACCGTCACCATCAGAATCTGCCGATTCGTTTGGATCAAGTGGGTACAAGTCACTGTTGTCCCCTACCCCATCACCATCAGTATCTGTGGTCTCCTCTGAGTCTTGAGGAAATTCATCAGCATTGTCACCAACGCCGTCACCGTCAGAGTCTGCAGACTCATTGGGATCTAGCGGGTATAGATCGCTATTATCACCAACGCCGTCACCATCAGTGTCTGTCGTTTCAGAACCGTCATTTGGAAAGGCATCCGCATTGTCTCCTACCCCATCGCCGTCAGAGTCAGCCGACTCATTAGGGTTGCTCGGGTACAAATCTGCATTATCGCCAACCCCATCGCCGTCTGAGTCAGCTGACTCACTAGGATCAAGAGGAAACAGATCTGTGTTATCGCCAACGCCATCACCATCCGAATCAAACGCCTCAGTTGAATCCAATGGGAAGACATCCGCATTGTCTCCAACACCATCGTTGTCGCTATCGACAGACTCAGATGCGTCAAGCGGGAAGGCATCATCAATGTCGAGCACACCGTCAGCATCATCATCGCTATCTTGAGAAAAACCCGCATCCAGACAAGCCAGCGAGCATTCATTGGGCAAGCCGTCGAGATCAAAATCGGCAAGCACTGTGAGGTCAAATTGCGCGACGACAGAGAGTCCATGCCCATCGTCTACCCATAAGCTCACATCCTCATGAACCCCCACATTTTCAGCTCCGGGCGTACCGAAAAGTAGCCGCTCAGAGGGGTCAAAATCAGACCATTGGGGTAAATTCGTGGCTGAATAGCTAAGCGCATAATAGTCGGATTCAAGTTCAAAGGTGTAGCTGTAGGGCGTAGCCACAACCGCCACCGTGTTAGGCGCGATATTGGGCACGTATACATCCTTAATAACATTAAAGCCCGTTATCTCACCTGAGTTTAGACCCGTGATATCGCTGTTAGGTGACCCCGACACAAGTACCCGTGCGTCCTCAGACAGCGCAACTGACCAGCCCAAGTAGTCGCCCGCGTCACCCAAAATGGGTTCGCTGGTTGCTATCCACTGCCCGTTGTCAAAGTGAAAAACTGACGTCTCTCCGGAACGGTCGCCATTGCCGTCACTAAGCTGCGAGCCAACGGCAATCCGATACCCATCGCCTGACAGGGAAAGGGAAGAACCAAAGTTATCGCCTGCGGACCTCCCATCTAAATCATTTCCCAGCTGACGCCATACAAATCCATCATATTCGTATACACGCACGTGACCGGCACTCTCTCCACTACCGCTATTGGACCGCGCGCCAATTGCGACCACATTACCGTTCGAAGATAACGCTATGGATCGGCCCGACCGGTCGAGTAATGACTCACCATTTAGGTCGGATCCTTTCTGTATCCATTGATCGTCTGAGAGTTGAAATACTTTAACTTGACCAGCGAGTGTATTTGTTCCGTCATCGCCAATGGCGCCAAATGCTAGCGTCGAACCATCTGACGAGAGCGCTACACTCCAGCCGGCATAGTCTCCCGGCTCATCACCATAGAGGACAGGAAAGGGCACAAGCGTCCCATTATCAATCCGGTAGGAATGAACTGCGCCCGCACTGGTCCCAGCGTCATCGTTGTACGGTGCGCCAATAGCAATGGTCTGACCATCCCGCGATATGGTTGTGCTGGCACCGAATTCGTCCCCAACGTTGGACCCACTAATCGACTCAATAATTGGCTCCCACCCCGCGTCGCTTAATGTATACACTGACGCAGACCCAACCCTGCCACTAGCGTTGGACGCCTTTGGGGAGCCTACAATGACCGTTGAACCCGTGGCATCCATATCCAAGGAGGAACCAAGGCGCTCAAACAATCCGGTCCCAAACAGTGGCTCACCATAAGCCCGCCACTCTCTATTGATCCATTTGTAGGCTTTGATAGATCCTCGGTCTGATCCCTCAGTGCTGTCTCTTGGTGCACCTACAACAAGTGTCTTTCCATCCGCAGACAGGGCCACTGAGCTACCGAATTGGGCGTTCGCTGAAGCTCCAGGGACGGTTGCATCTAAAACTGTAGCTGGATCTCGGTATTCCCCGAACACATAAATATTAACGTTCTCACTAATCCCTCCGACCTCGAGACTCAAAAGATCGTCACCTAGAAATAAAACGTCAGGGATGTAGGTAATATTTTGGTCAGGGACCACACTTCCCAAAGACAGCGCAACTCCCGAGCTATCGAGCAACTGCCCATTGTCGGGTAATTGCGTCACGGTAACCGAACCAAGGCTTATTTCTTGCTGCCACGGCAGGTAGATGGGTATCTGGGAGGTCAAAATGGGGGACTCGCTGGTCCGTCCGCTAACGAAGAGATCATCAGCGGCTAAAGCGCCACTTACACTGAGTATCGAGACTGTAAGTATCGAAAGTAAGCGTTTATTAAAAGCGCTTGGTAGTCCCTTAACCATCTGGACACATCTATGTAACGACACCACAAAACGATTCCCGAGAAATTCAGAAGGAATGTGGACCCACAGATCAGTCTTACTGCGCCGCGAATGCTTGTCACTTACGTACACTCCTGCCATACGTAAGTTTGCGGCAATTTCGCTAGTTATCTTAGTAAAAACGCCTTTCTAAGCGTTAATTAGACATCAATGTGACATCCCCCGAACCCAAACGTCGTTGAGGATTGCTTTTTCGATACCTATCTTCGCTCACTGACCAATGGTTTTAGCTCGGATTACCTCAACCCGAGCCCACGTCTGTTCATCCCGAAGTTTCTAGTCTCACGTTCGCTGATATTGGGTAAGAGACGTGTGGTTGAAATCCCTTATTCCTGAGCCCTCTTTACGTCTGCGCTTAAGCCCAGCCCCCATATTGAGATCGTCCAACCCACGAGCAAAAAAAAAGCCGGGCATAGCCCGGCTTTAATTTGCTCGTAGTGACCTTAACGCGTCAGCAGGTAATTCCACCAAACGCCATCACCTGCTTCAACAGTGACCGACATCGTGCCGTCTTCGTTTAAGTAAGCGTTGTAGTCAATGCCCGCTGGTACCGCGGCGGCCGAATCGATTTCCGCACCGTTAATCGCTTTAGGAATGCCGATGTAGGCCCCTGCACCAGAGAGAGATAGCGTATTCATTTCAGCATCGAATACAAACGATGCCGGAGCCGAGCCATCATGCGGAGCGACAGGAGCACCACACTCTTCCGCACCACCTGACTGCCAGGGCTCAAGCCATGTATCGCCATCTTGAACGTTACTGAATGAACCATCTGCGCCAAAGACGTAGGCATCATCGAAGTAGCAGGCGCGAAGGGCTGTGACACCCGCGTCGTTACTCCACCACGTTACGTCAAACTCAGCCGGACCCACACCCAACGATCCATCGGATTGCGCCATGTACCAAGTACCGGCAATCGGTGATGGCTCAGCAGGACCTGCCGTCTTAACGATTTTGTAGTTCCACCACACACCGTCTCCAGCCTCAACCGTGACAGCATAGGAGCCATCCTCTTGCTCGTAGACGTTGTAAGTGATGCTTCCTGGTACGTCAGCTGCTGAGCTGATCTCCGCACCATTGATCGCCTTTGGTAACCCAATGTAAGACCCTTGACCACCAATAGTCAGCGTACCCGCTTCTTGATCATGGCTCCATGTACCGGGAATCGAGCCGTCGTGTGGAGCTACAGGTGCCCCACATTCCTCAGCACCACCAGACTGCCATGGCTCTAGCCACGTCTCATCCTGATACTCGACTTGGAAACTACCGTCTGAATTAAAGACGTATTCATCATCGAAGTAGCAAGCACGCGCAGCAAGAACGCCCTCATCAGCCATCCACCAAGTGACATCAAACTCGGCAGGTCCCACACCCAAGGAGCCGGCTTCTGGAGCCATCATCCAAGTGCCCTCAAAGGCAGATGGCGCGGGTGGTTCAGCCGTCTTGATGAACTTGTAGTTCCACCAGACACCTGCACCGGCTTCAACCGTGACGAGAAGCGAACCGTCGTCTTCTTCGTAAGCGTTGTAGACAATGCTTCCGGGCGTATCACCAATTGACGCGAGCTCTGCACCATTCACAGCCTTAGCGAGACCCATGTAGGAACCCTGACCGTTAATAGTGAGTGTTTGAGCCGCTTCATCGTACTCAAAGGTGGCGTCGATAGACCCGTCATGCGGTGCAATAGGCGCGCCGCAAGTGTCAGCCTCGACACCCTGCCATGCCTCTAGCCACGTCTCATCGCCGAGGACGTTTCGGAATGATCCGTCGCGGCCAAAGACGTATTCGTCATCGTAGTAGCAAGCACGGAGCGCAATAACGCCGTCGTCACCGTTCCACCATGTCACGTCAAATTCCGCAGGACCCACACCAAGTGAACCCGCCTCAGGCGCTAACATCCACGTCCCAAGAATGCCGGTGTCCTCTACTTCCTCACCTGCAAGACGCTCTAAGCGAACATTCGCCACTTTCAGAGACTTCCCACCCTGCTCACCGTTGGGTGAGAGGACGAGGAATGCCTTGACCGCTGCGAGGTTAAGCCGCCCACCTGGAGGGTTGTTTAACTCCGCATTCGTAGAAAGCAGTAAATCTGCAATCGGTATCTCGAAGCTCTTCCAAGTACCTGCAACATAGCCGGCAAGGTCGAGTTCAATAGGACCCGTGCCCTGCGGATACTCGTTCTCAACCTTGTAGATGACTCCATCCGCCGCAGTCGCAGCCGTAAGGTTAATGTCGAACTTGAGTGTGCCGCCGTTAGAGTCGCTCAAATCGAGACCCTGGTCATCCTTCACAAACCAAGCACCACCGACGCCTGCACCGAAGTCAACCTGCACAGCATTAACGCCAATCGAATCATCACCCGTCGGAACAACTGACCAAGTGACCTGATTCGAAGTATTACCATCGCAGTAATCATCAGCGAACGCATTTTCAGCAGAGACTGCGCAAATACCGGGTGACCAAGCTGAACCCGCCTGACCGTTCTCATCAATGACCGTAATCACTAGATCATCAGTGGCACGTGCCGGTGCGGAAACACCACAATCGCCACCTGGAGTACCACAGACAAGACGAATGTTGTCCAGTTGAACGTGCGCTGCAGCGCTCGGCTCAATCACAACAAGGTTTTGTACCGCGCCTAGCGCCAAAGTGCGGTCTCCGCGGTTCGCGAGTAATTGATTAATCGAGACACTGTAGGAGAACCACTCGTTTGTCGGCATGTCGGCAACATTGAGCGACACGAAGCCCAGCGCCGGGTAGCCGCTGTCCATTTTGATAGCAATAGAGCTGCCGGGAGCCGTCATTGAGCTGTCAATGTACATGTCGAACTTGAGCTCACCACCACCGCGGTGGCCATAGACATCAATGATTTTGCCATCAGCGGCATTAATGACGACGTTACCGCCACCGTCACTCATAACATCCAGAACGTTGCCTCGACCTTCTACGGCAACCTCTGACACAGTTATGCCGATGGCGCCGTCGTTGTCATACCCGACCATAGCCTGGAGATCGCGCGTCACGTCACCTGTAAGGAATTCCCAAGTAAGGGGCCCAACTGAATCAGTGTAGATATCAGTGGTAACAACCTCGGGGCTTTGCGCATCAGGGGACTCTAAAGAACGATCAGCGTATGTGTTACAGCCCGTACCGTTACCCGTCGCGTAGTTACACTCATAAACGCGAATGTAGTCGACCACCATCTCACCGGGGACGGCCGCAGGGTCTAGTTCAACGCCGGGTCCAACACCACCTACTGCGAGGTTCACGAGGAGGTGAAAATCTCGGTCAAAGGGTGCGGCAGGATCAGTTGCGAGTTGATAACCGTCCGTGCTGTCTTTGAAGTAGTAGCTGTAGTACACGTCCTTGCTAACCGTGCGCAAATGCTCTCCATCAACAAACCAACGCAGGTAGTCGCCGGACCACTCAAGCGCGTAGGTGTGCCAATCACTCGCGTCGTCCACGTCGGCTCCAGCGGTTGTGATTTGGTTCAATGGCCATTCAAAACCGTAGTGCGCCGCGAGGAATACACCTTGGTTCTCGGTGCCTGCGTTGACCACTTCCATGATATCGACTTCGCCACTGGCAGCCCATACACCGTAGGGTGAGCTGGTTGGCAACATCCATATGGCAGACCACATACCATCACCCGGTGCGGCCTTAGACCTAATTTCTACGCGACCGTATTGGAAGTCGAACTTGTTAATCGAACGCATGCGAGACGACGTGTAGGCGCTGTTGCCGACACTTTCCTGTCGCGCTTCAATGACCAGAGAGGACTCCCCGTCCACCTCTTGGATAGACGCGTTGTCGGCTTGGTAATACTGAAGCTCGTAGTTACCCCAGCCTGGCAGACCATTGTCACTTCCGTCCCCAGTCTGAAATGTCCAATTGCTCGAATCAACGCTGCTTCCGTTGAATTCGTCGGCCCACACAAGACTCCACTCTTCCTGCTCTTCTATATAGAACGGCTCGGTCTCAGGCGACGAAGCACCTCCCCCACCACAAGCGTTCAGTAGTGCTGCCGCTAAGCCAATCCCTATCAGACGGCCATGACGATGCAAACGATCAAACATGAGTAACCCCAATTCATTGAATATTTAGTTAGTTTTAGCAGTGTGCTTTATCCCATATAGATGCGGGTCGCTTAATACAAACGCGACGATAGGGACTTGGGGCGAGACAAGTGGGAAAGGCGTTGTTTTGCCTTATCCCATGAGGTCTTGAACGGCGGAGCGGTAGTTACGACTGACCTTTAAACTGACCTCATCATCGAGGTGCAGCAGGCACTCACCCTTCGGAATGGCATCCACAGATCGCACCTTATGTAGGTTTACAATCGTTGAGCGATGAATCCTGACAAACTGCGAGGACAGCTTTTTCTCCAACTCTTTCATAGTCGAGCGCAGGATGTAGGTTTGATTGCCCGCGTGCACACACATGTAGTCACCCGCAGCGTCAATCCAGTCAATAGTCTCCAATTCGACGAGATGGGTATGCGGCCCATCCTTAATAGGAAGTCTCGCAGGACGCTCCTGAACATCGCCAGCAAGCAGCTCCGAACCTCCTTCAAGCCCTGCAATTGCAGCGACCGCCGCCTCTTTTCCACTCTGTAATGCGACGGATAAGAGACGATCCTTTGCGCGAGCCACCGCTTCTATAACGCGCTCCGACTCGAAAGGTTTTAGCAAGTAATCGACCGCGTTCGCCTCGAATGCGCGGACTGCGTATTCGTCGTACGCAGTGGCAAAAACCACTGCCGGCATAACATCACTCTGGCAACGCTTCACCACATCCAGTCCATTGAGACCCGGCATTTGGATGTCGAGAAACATAAGATCAACACTTTGTCTTTGTAGTTCGGCTAAGGCCTCTCTGCCGCTGCGGCATCGGGCGATAATCACAATATCGTCCACCGCACCCAACAGCCGCTCCATGTAGTCCAGTGCCAGGGGTTCATCGTCAACGATGAGCACTCTCAATTTTTCTGTCATCTTCGTCGCCCTCTGGTAGGCAAGTGTAACGCAAGTTTCAGACCTCCGAGGCGCGATGTGCCTGCGTTAAAACTGAAGGAATCCCCGTATAGGTTTTCCAGGCGCTCGGCAGTACTCCTCAATCCAAAACCAGGTGCGTCAAAGAGCTGATCAAGTTGTGGCTGCTTCTCCTCACCACCGGAACCGCTATCCTCAACAGTGACAACAAGTTCCTGGTCGCTCAGTTTCACTGTAATCAAGATTCGACCGCCATCCTCAGCTCTACCTATCGCATGCTTAATTGCATTTTCAACCAGTGGCTGCAGGAGCAAACTGGGGACCTGCTCCCGCAGTGCGCGTGGGTCTATCTCCTGTTCCACGACTAACCGATCAGAAAACCTCACCTGCTCGATGCGCAAGTAAAGGTCAAGCGCCTCAATTTCGTCTCGCAAAGGCACCGTAATGTTGCGATCTGTCTCCAGCGAGAACCTCAAAAATGTTGAAAGTTCAGCAATCATACTCTGGGCATCATCACTTCTATGGGCACTGACAAGCGATGCAATGGAATTGAGCGTATTGAACAGAAAATGGGGGTTCAATTGATACCGAAGAAGCTTCAGCTGAGCCTCGCGCGCTGCCGACTCAGCTGATACCAGCTTGAAGGCTTCCTTACGTCTGCCGGCTTCTAGTACCAGTAATGACTCTCTTTCGCTCTGCAAGAGCTGCGCATATTTCACGAGGTGATAAAGCGCAACCCAGGCCAGAAACACGAACAGAGAAGGGAATAAAAACCCTCCGAAATCATCCCAAAGATCGGTCTCACCGGCGATCACAATGAGAAGCTCAAGGCGCAACGCCGCCCAAACCGTCGCAAGAACAAGAATTAACAAAATGGCGATGATAACGCGAGTCGTAGCACTCCAATTCCACGTAGCTTTAAAGGCTTGTCTCAGTGGAATGCTCAACAAAAACCCAAGGACAGACTGAAGGATATTATGCGCAATGTATGCGAACTGAAGCTGATCATAGGGGAGAGACAGACTCACATAGGTGACGACCGACAAACTGATCCAGCCGCCACTATTCAACAGCCAAAATAGCCGGTCAGAGTCGGTGACCGTCTGCGAAAATAACCGAGGTACAAGCCCTGTACTAGCCGACGTCTGATTCAAACCGTATCAACCTACCAAATCACTGCCCGGTTAGACCTTCAAGCCGCCGGTGTCGATATCGACAAACTTACCGCCGCTTGCAACCAACTGAGTCAGAATCGGAGAGACTCTGATGCTATCGTCACCGGCAGCCAATGCAGTCATAACTTCTAGGACTTTTTCAGCACCCAACGTATCGGCGTAGTACATCAGACCACCTTTACCCAGTGGCCACCCATAGCCATTTAGCCACACAACGTCGATATCAGAGGGCCGCTGCGCTTTATTTTCCTCGAGAATCGCCAGCGCCTCGTTGATCATAGGCACGACGCACTGATCAATTATCGCAGCGTTTGACATCGAAGCATCCGCAGCGCCCGTAATGTCACGAATGATGCCAGCCGTCACATCGGATGGGATGTTTTTCCTGCTCTCGTCATAGTCGTAGTAGCCAGCACCGGTTTTTTGGCCTCGTCGATCGAGTTCACACAGCGCATCACGGATTGGGTTCGCTGTTTTCGCGCCTTTTTTCCAGCCAATATCGAGCCCCGCGAGGTCAGACATTTGGAAGGGGCCCATTTTGAAACCAAACTCATTGAAAGCAGCATCGATGTCCCAGGGCATGATGCCTTTATAGACAAGTGCGTTCGCCTGATACTGACGTGCAAATAGGATTCGATTTCCAACAAAACCCGGGCATACGCCCACAAGCGCAGCCACCTTTCCTATCGTTCGGGCAAGATCGACCGAGGTAGCGACGACATCGTCAGCGGTTTTCTCTGCGCGAACGATTTCGAGCAGACGCATCACATTGGCAGGCGAGAAAAAGTGCAATCCAATAACGTCCTCGGGCCGAGAGGTCACTGAGGCAATCTCATCAATATTCAAAGCAGAAGTGTTGGTCGCCAAGATAGCGCCTGGCTTCGCAATCTTATCAAGCTGGCTAAAGACGGACTTTTTAATGTCCATGTCCTCGAATACCGCTTCGATAATAAGGTCACAGCTTGCAAGCGCAGACAAGTCCAACGACGGCGTGTAACGACTCATACAAATTCCCACTTCCTCTTGAGGGAAGCGTCCTCGATCGGCGCTGCGCTGGTAATTTTTTTGTATGACGCCCAGTCCACGCTCGAGTGCTTCCTGTTTTGTCTCAACAATCGTCACAGGAATACCCGCAGAAGCGAAATTCATAGAGATGCCTCCACCCATGGTCCCTGCTCCAATGATCCCCACTCTTTCTATAGAGCGGCGGGGAAGATCGTCAGAGATCCCATCCACATTCCATGCCGCCTTTGCAGCTTGTTGGATATAGGCGGCGACTTGAGCATCGGAGCTTGGGTTCGTCATGTATCGTATCTCTCGTTGTTGTTTTTGGATGTTGGTGTCGTTTTAGAAGACAACCGCTAGTGTATCGCCTTATCAGCACAAGCACAGCGTTACAGGTTTTAGGGCGTAGCTTATTCTGGGAAGCGCGAGGGATCCACCGAGAATTGCGGCACCGGTGTCTCAACAACCGCCTGTCGACCTGTGTTTGTGCTGTCTTTCCATCTGCGCTCAATCTGGTCACCGGCATGGCCATCGCTAAGCCACGTCGCTTTGCAACGCATAGTTGGTCCGTCTAGTCTCTTTGGTGTTGCGGCGACAAACGGGTTTCATCAGGCTCACGCTTCATCACTTAAAGGTGCACCATGAGCTTATCGATTCCTCTCCTCTGTGCTGCGGTTTTGTCTGTTTGTTCAAACGCTGGTGACCCAAATGCAGATACCACGCCTCCCGCCATCACGCTGAATACAACCGGGACAGTAACCCTGTTCGCTGGGGACGAGTATATCGAAGCGGGGGCTGTTGCACTGGATGACCGCGATGGCGAATTATCCGTGGTCGTAACAGGCTCTGTTGGCTCTGAACCTGGTACCTACACCATCACATACACGGCGACAGATTCAGCGGGCAATACCACGCAGGTAACGCTGGAGGTTGTGGTCATTGATGGAGACTTTGATCTATTTTCGGCCTCAACCGCCCGGATCGTGTCTGAGATGACGCTTGAGCAAAAGGTTGGGCAAATGATTCAACCCGAAATTGCCTATGTTAGTGCACAAGACATCCGCCAATATGGCATCGGCAGTGTGCTAAACGGAGGGGGCAGTCATCCCTATGGCGACCGTGCCGCCACACCCGAAGATTGGCTGCAGTTTGCACGCGAACTCCGTGAAGCATCGCTAGCCACTTCGAACAGCAGCCTGGGAATTCCTTTGATTTGGGGAACCGACGCCGTCCATGGCCATAATAATCTGCGAGGCGCCACCATTTTCCCACATAACATCGGATTGGGAGCGGTCAATGACCCCAATTTAATTGGGGAAATAGCCACCGCAACCGCACGGGAGGTCGCCGCAACAGGCATCGACTGGACATTCGCCCCCACACTCGCGCAAGCCAAAGATTATCGATGGGGGCGCACTTACGAGAGCTATTCCGACGACCCTGCCATTGTAGAAGCCTATGGGCGCATCATGGTCGAGCGGATCGAGGCAGAGGGAATCGCAGCCACCGCAAAGCACTTTATCGGAGACGGTGGTACCCAAGCGGGTCGAGACCAAGGCAATACACTCGTGTCATCTAGCGACCAATTAATGTCGGAGCATGGCTCGGGCTACACCGGAGCGTTTGAAGCGGATGTCGACACGGTTATGGCAACGTTTAACAGCATCAACGGTCAGAAAGTCCACGGCTCCAAATCACTTTTGACGTCTTTGCTGCGAGATGAACTGAACTTCAATGGAATGGTTATTTCAGACTGGAATGGGATTGGTCAGGTTACTGGCTGCTCCAACGCCAGCTGTGCACAGGCGATCAACGCCGGTATTGACATGATTATGGTACCGACTGAGTGGCTTGCTTTTCGCAATAATTTGCTCGCCCAAGTCAGACAAGGCGAAGTAAGCGAAGCGCGAATCGACGAGGCTGTTACCCGTATTATCGATCTAAAGCAGAAATTGGGGTTGATCAACCGGGACTTCGATCCGGCACGTCAACCCGTAAGCGTAGTGGGCAGTCCTGAACATCGGGCCATTGCGCGTGAAGCGGTGCGACGCTCTCAAGTTTTGTTGAAAAATAACGATGCAACGCTACCCATCAAACCGAATCAGCGGGTCTTACTGGTAGGTTCCGCAGCAGACAGCATTCCGCTCCAGGCGGGGGGTTGGTCGGTAACCTGGCAAGGTACAGGCACGACAAATGCTGACTTCCCCGGCGCGACAACGATTCGAAAGGCGTTTACAGATGTCGTTGAAGCAGCGGGAGGCACATTAGATTACTCACCCACGGGTAGTTACGCTTCCGTACCTGATGCCGTCGTCGTGGTGCTCTCAGAGCAGCCCTATGCCGAGGGCAATGGTGATCTACAAAATCTAGACTGGACGGCAAACGCTCCACTACTTCAAGTCCAATCGCTGCGTGATTTAGGCGTACCCATAACGACCTTGCTCATGAGCGGACGCCCCATGTTCGTCAATCCAGAGCTGAACCTATCGGACGCATTTGTAGCAAGTTGGCTGCCTGGTTCTGAAGCCACGGGCATCGCAGACGTGCTATTTAGTGACACCCAAGGCAATGTCGTCTTCGACATGACAGGCAAGCTGAGTTTCAGCTGGCCGGGCGGTGCCATCAATCCCAATAATGCCGATGCACCCGTCGCCGCTAACTTGTTCGACCGTGGGTACGGGTTGAGTTACGCCGACACAACCCAGCTACCCTCTCTTACGCAATCACCGAACAACAGCCAGTCCGGTATTATCGCGGGATCAGGTTCAAACGAGGGGAATGAGGGCGACGGCAGTGGCTCAGGCGACCCCAATGCGGACCCATTCTGGGTGCTCGAAAATGGCAATTTTACTTCTTCATTTGATCTAGGCACGCGAGCTTTTGACGCTGCAATCAACTTTGACTTGTGCGCTAACGACAACGGCGCTGCCTGCCCTAGCATCAGTTGGTCATATCCTAGTGATAATGAGCGCGGTACCGTGCTTGAGATTAAACATGAACCCTCCGCGTCTTTTGCCGCGCTGTTCACGGAATCTTCCGCAGGCATAGATCTCAGTGATTATCAGTCTGGCCACCTGGTACTGGATCTGAGACACATAGAAGGCCCTAACGACTATCGAGTAAAACTCGACTGCTTTTACCCGTGTGAGTCGGCGCACATCGATTTAGCGGTGTTACCGGGAACTCAGTGGCAAACCATAAAAGTGCCCATTAGCGCCTTTACATCGACGGGTTTGGAGCTGTCGAACGTCAATACGGGCATCGTAATTTGGGCGAGAGACCACAATGGCACAAGATTTCGCATCGATCAGGTGCGGTTTGAGGCCAACTAAGGACGCGACTACGCCCTCTCGCCCCCTTAACCTGTTGCGCCTAAAAACGCGTCCTCAGACTGGGAATGAGGACGCCGGTGCACACCTAAGCTAAACCACCCATGAGTACGTATTTAATCTCGAGGTAGTCCTCAATGCCGTATTTGGACCCTTCGCGACCCGACCCCGATTCTTTTACGCCACCAAACGGCGCCATTTCATTAGAGATAATGCCCTCGTTAACACCCACGATCCCGTAATCAAGGGCCTCGCTAACGCGCCAAACCCGACCGATATCGCGGGTGTAGAAATAACTGGCCAGCCCAAATTCGGTGTCATTAGCGAGCTGGATGACTTCTTCCTCCGTTTCGAACGTCGTAATGGGTGCCACAGGGCCAAAAATCTCATTGCGAAAAACAGCCATATCTGGCGTAACGCCCGTTAAGACGGTAGCTGAATAAAAATTGCCACCAAGTTCGCTTGGAGCCCCGCCACACGCAACTGTGGCCCCTGCCTCAACCGTTGCCCTGACCAAGGTATCGACGTCTTGAACGGCGCGCGCATTAACCAAAGGACCAAGGTCAACACCGTCGGCAAGACCATTCCCTAGGTTGAGCTTTTTCGTCGCGGTGACTAATTTATCCGTGAAGGCGTCCGCAACCGAGGACTGAACCAAAATGCGGTTTGAGCACACGCAGGTCTGACCACTGTTTCGATACTTAGAAATCAGTGCACCTTGCACCGCCGAGTCTAAATCAGCATCCTCAAATACAATGAACGGTGCGTTCCCGCCCAATTCCATAGACGTTTTTTTGAGCGTCGGCACACACTGCGCTTCAAGTAATTTCCCAACTTCTGTGGAGCCTGTGAAAGATAATTTGCGCACGATCGGATTACTGGTTAGCTCGTTACCGATATTCGAGGAACTACCCACCACAACATTCAGTACGCCATCGGGTATGCCCGCCCGCCTAGCAAGCTCTGCCAAGGCAAGGGCCGAGAGCGGCGTTTCACTGGCGGGTTTAATCACGATAGAGCACCCTGCTGCAAGCGCGGGGGCGGCTTTACGCGTAATCATGGCGTTGGGGAAATTCCACGGCGTTATGGCCGCACAAACCCCTACCGGCTGCTTGATGCAAACAATACGCTTATCCGCTGAGGGAGCCGGAATCACGTCACCGTCAATCCGCTTCGCTTGCTCGGCGAACCATTCAATATACGACGCACCGTAGGCAACCTCACCACGGCTCTCAGCAATTACTTTGCCTTGCTCGAGCGTCATGATGAGCGCAAGGTCTTCCTGATTCGCCATGATAATGTTGAACCAGTCTCGCAGAATATTTGCGCGCGCTTTTACTGGCAAATCACGCCAGTGCTTCATAGCCTCGGACGCCGCTTCAATGGCCGTAGCGGTCTCAGCCGAGCCGACTTTTGCAACGCTGGCAATGACCTCTCCTGTTGCGGGATTGATTACATCGAGCGTCGCGCCGTCATTCGCATCGACCCAGCGCCCATTGATGAACGCCTGAGTTTGCAAAAGACCCGGATCTGACAGTTGTTCTATCACTTGCAAGTTCCCCCTGACGCGAAATGCACTCGCGTCATCTATTAATTAGCTAACCAATTTCTCCAGTGTCGCAGAATCGAGACTCAACGCACCCAACACCTCAGCGGTATGTGCACCGGGCACAGGTACCACCCCTGCCGAGCCAGGCGTCCCACTCAACTTTGGTGCGGGGCTTGGCTGTGCAATCCCATCACGGGTGAAGAAGGTTTCACGCGCCACGTTATGAGGGTGAGCCAGCGCCTCGGAAAAATTCAGAACTGGGGCGAAACAGACATCAGTTCCTTCGAACTGTTCACACCACGCTTTGCGGGTCTTAGCGGCGAAAATGGCTCTGAATTTCTCCTTGCCAGCCTGCCATTGATCTTTGTCCCATTGATTGGCAAACGTTGGGTCTTCGGTCAGATCCAAGCTCTGGATTAACAGCGCATAAAACTGTGGCTCTAGCGCGCAAACAGTGATGTAACCTCCGTCTGAGCATTCGTAAGTATCGTGCCATGGCGAGCCGAAATCCGCCCAACCCGAGCCGGGCTCATCCGTCATTTGCCCCGAGTTATGCATGCCCCATAACAACGTTGAGATATAAGCAGCCCCGTCAGTGATCGCCGCGTCCACGACCTGCCCCTTCCCTGTGCTTTTAGCATGGATAATCGCGCTCAAAATGCCAAAGACCAACATCATGGTGCCACCGCCCAAATCGCCAATGAGCGTTAAGGGGGCCGTTGGACGATGCTCGTGACTCCCACCCGCCCATAGCGCGCCCGTGAGCGCAATGTAATTAGGGTCGTGGCCCGCTGCGTGTGATAACGGACCCGTTTGTCCCCAGCCAGTCATGCGTCCGTAAACCAGTCTTGGGTTTCTAGCGCAGCAAATCTCGGGCCCTAAGCCAAGCCTCTCCATGACGCCCGGACGAAACCCCTCGATAAGGACATCGGCGTCATCAATGATTTTGAGTAACGCATCCACCGCGTCGGGATCTTTAAGGTTCAAGGCCACCGAGCGCTTGCCCCGATTAAACAACGCGTACTTAGCAAAAGCGGCAGCAGCCTCGGGATCTGGAACAGGCCGATCGATGACGGTGACTTCGGCACCCATATCGGCAAGCATCATGCCTGCACAAGGTCCTGGACCGATCCCTGCGATTTCTACGACTTTGATTCCGTTAAGTGCACCTGCTGTCATGTTATTACCCCTCATTTTGAAGGCACTGATGCTCGCACCTAGCGTGAAGCGATGCAATCTACAAACGATGCTGAGAAGCCCCTTCCCCTATCCAAGGCTAAACCGGGCTTACGCTCTCGATTTACCCACAAGACTCGGGTTGCGCCTAAGACTTCAATTCGGGCTCTTGGCCCGCGCAACCACTCACGCTATCTTAGTCGGGAGATGGTAAGCCAAATCTTTTGGGGGCCGTCGCCAAGCCAGACCCACTTACAATAACAAAGGGAATCGCTATGAACTTTTTCATCACACACAGTAAAAACGTCCTTGCCCTAATAATGGTCTTTGCAGCATCCACGGTGTCAGCGACCGAGTGTGTACCCTCACACTGGGGGGCAGATGATCAGATCGGTGCCGCCAATCGAGTGAACCCGGATAGAACAGTGGCCGCTGCAAAACTCATTAAAAAGGGTATAAGCCATCCGCTAGGTATTGAAATCGATCCGAGCATGCCGGCTTACCCACCGCGCTACACGCAGCTGCAAGTTGTCCAGCCTACCCAGCAGTTTGGCGCTGATATGGGTGTGGGTTGGAACGGAAGCTACAACGACGACATACTTCAAATGTGGCTTGGCACGGGGCCTCAACTCGATGGACTTGGGCATATGGGTGAGGCGGGACAGTTTTATAACTGCAACGAAGGAAAAGACTTTTCGTTTATCACCGGCCTAACAAAGCTTGGTATCAGTGACATTCCACCCATTGTTGGCAGAGGGGTTCTGATCGATATCGCCAAACAGATGGGCGTTGATTCACTGAGTGCGGGACAGCCCATTACCTCTGATGATATCAAGGCCGCAATGAAAGCCCAGAAAGTCACCGTCGGCGAGGGTGATATTGTGCTGTTACACACGGGATACACGGACGCCAATCTCAAAAACAACCCTGCGCTTTGGGCCGGTAGCATTCCGGGGATCACCAATGAAGCCTCGGTATTTTTAGCGAGTCTGAAACCAACGGCAGTTGGCGCTGACACCTGGGGGTTGGGTGCGGTTCCTCCCAGAGAGGGTGACAAGGTGTTTTATGATCATGTCGTACTGCTAAAGGAGAACGGCATTTACATCCTTGAGACCATGAACACTGGGCGCCTGGCAGCGGAATCAGTTCATGAGTTTATGTTTGTACTCGGGCAAGCTCGGCTCAAGGGTGCGGTCCAAATGATCATTAACCCTGTCGCCATGTGGTAGCAGGACGTAAAGCATCGCAAGTACAAAAAAGGCAGCCTTGGCTGCCTTTTTTACGCGCTTATAGACAGTCACTCATGACAGGAGGTCACGCCCAATGATCAACTTCATAACCTCGCTGGTACCGCCGTAGATACGCTGGATCCGAGCATCGGCGTAAGCGCGTGTGACTGGATACTCCCACATGTACCCGTAACCACCATGCAACTGCAGGCATTGATCCGTCACGCGACCTTGTAGCTCTGTTGCGAGCAGTTTTGCCTTTGACGCATCAACGGTCGTCAGCTCGCTTGTCAATAAAAGCTCCGCACATCGATCAATAAAGATGCGCATGGCCGTGACCTCAGCTTCGAGCTGAGCCAATGTGAACTGCGTGTTTTGGAAATCAGCAATGCTCTTTCCAAATGCTTTTCGCTCTTTCACATAATTTACCGTTTGCGCCATAACCGATTCACATCCAGCCACCGCAGACACGGCAATACTTAGCCGCTCCTGAGGCAATTCACGCATCAGATAAATAAAGCCCATGCCCTCCTCGCCTAAAAGGTTTTCCTTGGGGACCTTCACATCGTTGAAGAAGAGCTCTGACGTGTCCTGCGCTTTCTGACCCAACTTGTCGAGGTTTCGGCCCCGCTCAAACCCCGGCATATCACGCTCTACAATTAAAATACTGAAGGCCTTTGCGCCGGCTTTTGGGTCAGGATCAGTTCGGCAAACGACCAAGACGATATCTGCCTGTTGGCCACAGGTGATGAAGGTTTTGGACCCGTTGAGGAGGTAGTGATCCCCCATGTCGACTGCGGAGGTCTTGATTCCCTGGAGGTCGGAACCGGTACCCGGTTCCGTCATTGCGATGGCGACAATGCAGTCACCCGAGATGCACCGCTGCAGGTACTTCTGCTTTTGCGCCTCGTTTGCCACATTGGTGAGATAGGGCGTCGTTACATCGTTATGTAACGAGAATCCGATTCCCGTAAGCCCCAACCGAGACACCTCTTCCGAGACAACCATGTTGTAACGGAAATCCGCGCCGACACCACCGTACTCTTCCGGAGCACCGGGACATAGCATCCCCTGCTCACCCGCTTTGTACCAAAAATTACGGTCGATCTGACCGTCCTTTTCCCACTGAACATGCTGCTCGTAAGCTTCTTCCATAAGAAACTTTCGAACCGTATCTCTGAAAACATCGTGTTCTGACTCGAAGATGTGACGCGGTATCATGGCTGCCCCCTTTTTATTGAATTAGTTTAGCGCACTCACTCGTGCTCTGCGGCTGTTTTAGCGCACCGGTACAGCACCAATGTCCGATGACGCACTATCCCACGACCACCCGATCAGATTGAGAGAGACCCAAAACACGACCGAGTGAAGATGATAAATTTCTAGGGAATCCTGAGGATGAGTTTACCTACATGGGCTTTGGATATGAATGCTTCCTGTGCCTTGGTAATGTCAGCCAGCGGATATATTGCCGCTACCACAGGCTTTACACCGCCCTCCTCAATAAGACGGATCACCCTCGCAAAGACGCCCTCATCGACAATTGTGCAGCCGAAAAACGACTGGTCTTTTAGATAAAGTGTACGCAGATCCATCGTAACAAGAGGGCCTGCAATAGCCCCAGCAACGGCGTATCGGCCAAAGGGCTTGAGCACATCCGGCAATTTAGACCACTGATCTCCCCCAACCAAATCAACCACCACGTCCACCGCATTGGCACCCAGCGCATCCAATAAACACTCATTACGATCAAGGGTCACGTCAGCGCCAAGCGCTCTGATTGGGACTGCCTTACCGGCCGAGACCACGGCAATTACATGAGCGCCTCTGGCTTTCGCTAGCTGAATAGCCGCCGAACCCACACCGCCTGATGCACCCGTAATCAATACTGTCTCGCCGCGGGAGAGCCCCGCGCGAGTCAGTATGTTCTCTGCTGTCGAATAAGAGCAGGGAAACGAGGCTAGCTCCTCATCACTTAACTTAGAGTTAATGTGGTGCGCATGAAGACTCGCCACCTTGGTGAATTGCGCAAAGCCGCCATCACACTCGGAGCCGAAATAATGCGCATGCTCTAAGGTTTCACCAGCAACTTCGCGTAAGACAGGTTCAATAATGACACGTTGTCCAATCCGTTCAGTGGACACATCTTGACCGACAGCAACAATTTCCCCGCAGACATCGGCACCCTGTATACGAGGCAGTGTGAGCGGTACACCATTCCAAGCGCCATCATCAGTGTCGCTTGATCCCTTTGAGTACCAACCGGTTCGGGTGTTGATATCAATATTGTTGATACCGGCGGCTCTCACGCGAATCAATACCTCGCGATCCCCGACTTCGGGGACGGGAATTTCACTCGAGGCCAACAACGCATCAAATCCTCCGTGCCCTGTCAGCAGTACTGCAGTCATATGGCTCGGAACTGAACTCATGGCAGCGCGCTCCCAGACGATGGTTTCTCAGTAGTGCTCGGCTCAGGAAACCCCAGTCGAGCGATGATGGCGATAGAGTTTACTGACCACTCTCAGGGGATTCACGATGCCGATGAGCGTAGAGAGGGAGCGCAATCAAATAGGTCAGGCTCAAGATCGTTAGCGTTTCCCAAGGATAGATCAACAAACTGGCGATCAATAAAGTGAAAAGCGGTACTACGAGAAAACCATAGGCTCTCGGGAAGACCAGTGACTTCAACGACAACGTCGGCAACTGTGAAACAGCTAGAAACCCGCAGCCAATCACATACAGCGACACCACCGCCGGCCACTGAGTAATACACTCAAATTCCAGTAGGTGCAGGTACACCGGTAACAAGGTAAGAAGAGCGAGTACCGGCGCGGGCACACCTTCAAACGTCTGGGCGGTTTGCGCGTCCTGACTCGCATTAAAGCGCGCGAGGCGAAACGCACAACAGGCGGCTACCAGCATGATCGCGACCCATGTGAAATCTACGCGTGTCGACTGATTGAAAAGTGCCAAATGAAGAATGAGGCCTGGGGCAATACCAAAGTTGAAGAAGTCGGCGAGGGAGTCGAGCTCCTTTCCTATGAGCGATGTCGAATTCAAGGCACGCGCCAAGCGCCCATCTAGGCCATCCATAAACATCGCAACGACCAGTGCGATGACCGCGAGATCAATTCGCTCATCTAATGCAAAGCGGACCGCCGTAAGGCCGACACAAACAGCCCCCAGTGTCACCATGTTGGGAATTAGGTGTGCAAGCCGATCTCGACCGCGCAGTGCCCCAGTGTCAGGCTGAAGCTCATTGCTCATTTAGAGACGCCGACCCGTGCGATCGAAGCGTCGAGAGCGGCCAGTATGGTTTCTCCCGCTACCGTCGTCTGGCCCAAGCACACCGCAGGCGCAACGCCCTCAGGCAAGTAAATATCAAGGCGGCTACCAAATCTGATGAGCCCGAACCGCTCTCCCGCCGACAGCGAATCACCCTCTTTGACAAAACAGACAATTCGCCGCGCAACGAGGCCGGCTATCTGCGTAATACCAATGGCGGTTCCGTCATCGCGCGTGATGGTGATCGAGTTGCGCTCGTTGTGTTCTGATGCTTTATCTAACGATGCGTTCAAAAACTTTCCGTGGTGGTAGGTCACGTTCGTTACCGTACCCTCAATACAAGCCCGATTAACGTGGCAGTTAAAAACATTCATGAAAACAGAGACGCGAGTCAACGGTTGATCACCCAAGCCCATCTCAACGGGTGGCGTGACGTCTTGAATCAAGGAAACGACGCCATCCGCTGGGCAGATAACCAAGTTTTCACCTTGAGGCACAACACGCGCGGGGTTACGGAAGAAGTAGTAGCACCAAACGGTCAGTCCAACGCCGATCCAAAACAAAGCCTCGGAAATCAATCCAAGCACTAGCGCTACCGCTCCGAAAATAGCCACGAACTTGCGCCCTTCTGGGTGCATCGGAACGATCACCGCATCCATCATATTCATAGTTTGCCCCACACCGCCTGCACGGTCTTGATTTGCCGAGTCTGTCCTCGGGGTCGCAAGTATAAAAGGTCTGAAGAGACTGTCGAGTTTACTTTTTTCATAAAGCGCGCATTGCGGGGTGTATCTGAGCCTTGTCAATAGGAAGCAAGCGCCGCGCTTATTGCTTTGACGTATGAAGTGCGGGCGGGAAATCATCTAGCGACGCAAGGACCCTAGGCCGGTATCGTTCGAGCAACGATATTAGTCGCGCCGTGGATTCGTTATCGAAGAAGCCCGAGTAGTTGGCTGGACGAAAGTGCATCTGAAATGCTCTGACGGCAAGCTGTGAGCGCTCATCTTCAAGCCCTGTTATCGACAGATCGTAGCCATAAGCGGCAAGCAACGCCTGTTGTTGACTTATCGTTAAGGGGTGCTGCTCCAACAGCAGGGCAAGCTCAGATGCGCGCGACTCATCAAACCAAGCACCAATACCCGCATCGTGTAATGTCTCCCATGGAAACAAAGGTCCCGGATCGACTTTTCGACCGGGTGCAATATCCGCATGACCTACCACGGACTCGGGCTTGATATCTGGGTACTGCTTAAGAAGCTCTTTTAGCAGACGGGTCAACAACACAATCTGCTCATCTCGAAACGGCAGGAACTGACAGGCGGCACCGAACTGTGCGCTGTTCCCAAGCTCGGCAATGTCCCGGTTACACCCTGACAAGTTTACGATTTCAATGCCAATCGACTGATCATTCAAGCCCGTCTTTCCTGCCCAATAGGACTGACCCGCATGCCATGCCCGGTCTGAGGTATTGACCAAGGCATACACGTTCAACTTCGTCGATAAATAACTCTTGTCCGCCGGGTCAGGTAGTAAGAAGTGTGCACTCACGCTCCGGTCTGTTTGACCTGTCAAAATAGCGAGGGAGCGCTCGAAATCCTCTGATGTGAAGTGAATAACCAGATGATTAACACGCGAATTAAAATTGTCAGACTGGGAATGGACCAGGGGGAAACCGCTGCAGGCAGTCAAAACGAGGCCGGCCGTAGTAACCAAAAGTCTCCTCAGAAGTTGAACAATACTGAACGAGCGGTCATCCGCACACACCATAAGCCACCTCCGTCACCAAGTGATACCTTCTCCAACCCAACGGCACGGTAACGTTATCATGGCGTCCACTGGCTGATTAGCCCGTGACTTCCACCGTATAAAAAATGCATATCGAAAAGCGCTGACAGTAAAAAACCTACTTGCTCGCACATCGAGGACCAGCTTACTCAGACATCAAAGCATAAAGGCAGCCAACAAATTGGCTTAAGCGTATTCTGGGAACAGAGCTCGCCCAATATTGACAGTATTTATGCCATAACATACCGTCTCATGAGCCCATTCTCACGAGCGTATAGCAATGACTCAACCCCCCTACACACTGTCACTGGATCTCGAGGACTTTCGACAACACAAAGTGGGGAATGCCATGCGTGAAACGGAACCACTGAACGAAGGAGAGGTACTATTTCGCGTCGATAAACTCGCGCTCACTGCGAACTCCATCAGCTACGGCTTTGCAGGTAAGTCAGGGTTAATTCGTTACCTGGACATCTTCCCTGCGGATGAGGGTTACGCCAACCTCCCCTGTTGGGGCTATGCTGACGTGGTGAGTTCTAAACACCCATCGCTCAGTGTTGGGGACCGTGTCTATGGCTTTCTGCCGATTGCATCTCATGTCGTTATGAAGCCCGGTAAAGTCAGCCCAGGCGGCTTTACCGATATGCGAACATGTCGCTCGGTCGTACCGCCTTTTTACAACGAGTATGCGATGACAGCTAGCGAACCGGGTTACGCCCCAGAGTTTGAAGAAGCAATCATGCTCTTTAGGCCCCTGTTTGGGACATCCTTCCTCATGCAGAGTTACTCAGAAGATCACGCCTTTCATGGCGCCAAACGCATTATTGTTACCTCAGCGTCCGCTAAAACCGCTATGGGTTTCGGGTACTTAATGGGCAAGAACTATGCCGGAACGATAGAGACTATTGGCCTCACCTCGCTCAAAAATCGATCTTTTGTAGAAAGCTTGAATTGCTACTCCCAAGTACTGACATACGACGAAATCGACACCATTTTGCCGGGTGAGCAAACGATTATTTTTGATGTCGCCGGAAACCAAGAGGTAGTGGAAAAGCTTCATCGACGCTTTGGTGAGTCGATTTCCTACTCTGGATCAGTGGGTAAAACACATTGGGATGCAGGTGCCTTTGGTGCGGTGACAAACCTACCGGGTGCAAAACCGCAATTCTGGTCTGCCCCTGACCAAATTGCGGTGTTACGTGAACGCATCGGTTCGGGTGAGATGATGCGGCAAATGAGTTCGGCCATGGCGGATTTTTTGCAAGCGGCGCAGGGCTGGATCCAAATTTCTGAGTCACGGGGTCCGAACGAAATAGCCGATAAAATAGTTGCGATGCTGGACGGTAGCGTGAACGCACAGGATGGCATCATCCTTCGGCCTTAGGTGATAGGAACCAGACCTCTATGCTAAAAGTTCTTAAATACGGCGTCATAGCAAGCACAGGTCTGGTGATTGTCATATTTTGGCTGGCCTATTTGTCACCCAGACCGCCTCTAACAACCGATCCTGCAACCCTATTGGGCGATGGTTCAGAATTAAACTATTGCCAATTACCCAAGCTCGATAGCACAGGGTTAGTGGCAAGTGAAATCCCCAAGGGCAACACACCCGGCTGCGGCTATGATCACTTTCCGCTGCCCATTTTGAGGGAGTGTACCGAACCGCTCACTGAGGGTGCAGATGATATTAGAGGGCTGTGGCGGGCCGTGAGTGGCGCGCGAACAGGGCATGTTGAACGCGTTGAGCAATGCGGTGAGCGTGTTGTGATTACGACCGCGGGCGTCATTCATGACTACGGCCCCAACAGTTCGGGTGGACTCAATACTAACGACACAGAGGGAAGCGTCTTCTTTACCGCTGGCAATCGAGAATTCTGCATGCGGTCATCAGCCTCGATGATTTGGGAAGACGAGGTACTCAACTTTCATGTCTTCGGTTGGGGTCCCAAAGTCGTGAGGCGGTACAGAGAAGGTGACGTTCTCATATGGGAATACGCTGACGGAAGCATCAATAAAATGGAGCGGCTTTGCCATTTACCTGAGGGCCATCAGACCCCCAAGCCAAGAGGTCCCCGCTACAAGCTCTTCTGAGGTACCTCACTCAACCGGCAATGAGTGCCTGACGGACAAGGGGAAGCTGATCATTTCCAAAATAAAGCTGCCCATCGTTGACGATCATTGTGGGCGATCCGTAGGCACCCTTGACGATGGCCTCCTCTGTATTAGCTCGCAGCCGATCTTTGACGTCCTGCTCGCTCGTCCTTTGAATCAACGCTTCGCCCTCTACCCCAACGCTCTCAGCAATATCCGCCACCACCTGAGGGTCATCGATGTTTTGTCCATGAGCAAAGTAAGCATCAAATGCTGCTTTGCTAAAGGCATGTAGCGCCTGTTGATCATCTTCAAGCGCACAGCAAGCGCGCATGGGTAGCACAGACTTAACCGGATGGTGTTTTGTTGGAAAATCCAGTTTGAGATTTGCCAGAGAAGCCCACTCGTGAAGCCAGGTGAAGTTATGTTGAACTTTCGGATCGCTGGGATTCGAACGGGCGGCGTAAACGCTCTGATTAACCGCATTAAAAACACCCCCCACCAGAAAGGGGCGCCAGGTCACCTTCGCACCGGTCTCCGCCAAAATAGCCTGAATATTATTAAACGCCAGATAAGTCCACGGCGAAGATAAGTCATAAAAGAAGGTCAACTTGGCCACGAGCAGCTCCCCAAGAAAAATAGCAGTGAAATAGTCTGACGGTTAATAGTCAGGGCTTGAACGACAGCTTGCAAGCGTGCGCGCCACGAAGCGCTAAGTGGTGCTAGAGTGTGGCCTCCTACACAAATCGTTATCGAAACGACAGCGCTTGCTAAGAGGTCTACATGCTAAAAGTCCACGGTGTTCACGGCTCTCCCTTCGTCCGGAAAGTGCTCATTGCACTAGAGATCAAAGGGCTCGAATACGAACTAGCAGTTCAAATGCCTTTCACGGGTTCCGAGGAATATAAAAAGTTAAATCCATTAGGGAAGATCCCAACGCTGGTCGATGGAGACCTCACATTAGGGGACTCTAAAGTCATCTGTCGTTACCTCGAGGCAGCATACCCTGAGGTGCCCATCTACCCGTTGGACCTCAAAGACAAAGCGATGACAGATTGGTATGACGACTTTGCCTCCGGCGCAGTTGCCCAACACGCTGCCGGCATTTTTTTCCAGCGCTTCATGCGCCCGAGAGCCTTTAAACAGGAGCCCGACGAGGCACTAATTAGCGACATTATCGAGAAGAAACTGCCACCATTGCTCAGATACATCGAGGGCGAACTTCCCGAGCAAGGTTTCGTATTCGGAGCGTTTTCGCTTGCTGACTTGACGTTGGTTACCCCCTTCATCAACGCAAGCTATGCGGGCTATGACATACCCCGGGAGACTTATCCGAAATTTACGACGCTATTTGACGCAGTCAAAACACAAACGGCCGTTGCAAAAATTCTTAGCCAAGAAGCTAAAGCGCTCGGTTTCAGCTAGTTTGACACCGCCGCGGGGCGGGCACGCAACATGGCTTCACCGCAAAGTCATGCTCTGCGCTCCAGCCAAAAATGAGCGCCTCAGCCTGCCTTGTGTAACCGACGAATCTCGCGCGCCACAAGCCACAGACGATCCTGCCCCCATATCTCTAGGTGAACATTGCCCTCAGCGTCGATTAGACGATAGCTCGGAACGCCCCATAAACCGCCCTCGTACATCGAGAGCCGGTTACCCTCAAGTATGTCTTGCCACTCTGATTCGTCGAGGTGGGTTTTCGCCGCATGCCAGTCTAAGCCGGCAGCCTCGACAACACGTTTAAGACCTCGATCGGTATCCGTGTTCACGCCCATCGCAAAGGCATGCTTAAGGAAACTCGAAAGGAGGTGTGCCCCCCGCCCCTGACGCTCAGCCCACGGATAAATCGCATAACATCTGCGAACAGGATTCCCTATCGGGTCATGAAAACGCCCATAAGGCACGCCACGCCGCCTCGCCTCACGCGCCGTGTCTGAGAAGATGTAAAACCCTTTTTCGAAGGTTGCTGGGACACCTCTCATGACCATGGGGAGCACCGGGCGCATGACGAAATTAACGCCCGTACTTTCCGCCAGCGCAACGGTCTCATCAAAGACGATAGACGTGTAAGGACTCCGAAGCGAGGGAAAGAACTCGAGTGTCAATGAGGACGCATTTGAGACGTCCAGAACAGAAACGGCAGGACAAGGTGCTATGAGAGCACCAGATGAGCGCGACGCACCAAGCGCTTTGAGCCGCTCCTCAAGGTAATGAAGCCGATCAATCCCCCAGTACCACTCGCCCTCGTAGTGAAACATCGCGCCTGAGTAGTGACGTAGCTTAGCTCTCAACTCGGTACCCGCGTTAAGCGCCGAGTCAATGGTATCGGCTGAAGCCTTTCCCGTAACCGCTGCAAGCGATTTAAGCTCTGACCTGTCATTGCGCCACAACGCATGCCCCACCTTTGGCAATAATTCTGGCAAGTGTGACTGAGGAACAGAGGCTGCAATCGCCTGAGCCAGTCCGATACTCTCATTATCGGGGCTCGGACCCGCCGCCGGAAAATCTAACCCATACTCTGAGGCAATCAAGGATGAGTCGTAGCGTGACAGCCTGAGTAGCATAGCCGCATCTGGCGCGTTATTTCCCTCTGGTCCTCGTACAAGATGGCACCTTAGTTCCACATCGTAACGCTCAGCCAGTCGGCAGAGCAGCTGGGCCGCTAAATAGCTGTACCCATCCTCCATTTGATGGAAGTAGTCAACAACATGACGCCGACCCGCTTTTTGCCGCGCATTTTCTGCCTTCTTCCGTCGTTTCTCTAAGCGCCGGTCGCTGTTCAAATGCATAATAACTTTTGAGCTAAGCCAGCGCTTTAGGGGCGATGGATCCATTCCAGCAGCGCCACCTTGTTCTTTGAATTGATGCGACATTAGCCTCCCCTTATCGGACGATGATCAGCGACAACGCGTGTTGGATTTTTTGACCCGTTTTATTCATATTGTTGCCGCATCAAAAATATGGCACACAGACTGCCATATTACTACCGCAGTTAATCTCATACACCACACGCCATGGGAATGCGCTGTTACTTGGTCAGATCAGTTTTAGAAAGACCCTCAAGATCACTGACCGGGCCTCGGTAATCGGCAGACCTTGGATTTCGCGCAGGCGGTGCCACATTTCAAAAGAGAGGCAGGCATCAAGTAGCTGACGATCTTCCTCAGGAAGTGATTTGAGTTCAGGAATCCATGCCTCTTTATTGTCTCGTGACAAAACCTGGTAATGGGCATAGTTGTCTTTTAATACCTGAGAGCTCCAGCGCAATGACTTTGTGGCTAATAGGAGTGCGCGATGCGTCTCAAAAGCCTCGGTATAGGTAAGTACCAAGGATCCCAGCCGTGTCTCTAAGTCCCCCTCCCTGTCACCCCGGTGTAAAAAGCTGCTTACGACGGATTCTGATATTTCTTCATCAACCGCCAAGAACAAGCTATCCATGTCCTCGAACTGCCGAAAGAAGGAACGGATACCGACGCCGGCTCGTTCTGATATCTCACGCGCGGTGGGTGCGAAGTTGCCTTCTTGGATCAATGCAAGTGCCGCATCAATCATTGCTTTACGGCTTCGCTCACTGCGTTGTCGGCGCCCATCAGCTATTTGCGTAATTGTGGTCATGGTTGGTCTAGATTTCACTGTCCTGTCTTGACGGTTGTACCACAAAGTCGAGATTGGCGTGAGCTTCTAAGAAACGAAACGTTATTGCCTACACCTAGGGCTTGTTGTGACCCGGCACGGTTTCAGAAAGGGCATCTCGTCTATGAACACAATCGGCACGGGCACAAAGCGCTTCCGCTAATAACTTAGACGCAAGTTCACTATGGGATGCAGCGTTAGACCCTAATGGCATTATCCGTTGTGTATCCCATGACCTATCTCGATCAGGAATAGCGCCCGGACCGGCCTTCGGACGCAAATGCGATCAATGTCATTCCAACTTGCTTCGCCATATCAACCGCGGCCGATGTGGGTGCAGAGACAGCAACCAAGACACCCACTCCAGCTGTTGCAGCCTTGCTCACCATCTCAAAACTAGCTCGGCTACTTACAAGTAAGAAGCCCTCACTTGAGGTCATAGCCTGCCAACCAAGGAGCTTATCAAGCGCGTTGTGGCGACCCACGTCCTCTCGCAAGGCGAGAATAGTTCCATCAAGCGCACACCAAGCAGCCGCATGAGCCCCTCCCGTTTCACGCGACACCGTTTGTAATGGACGAAGGCCGGCAAGTGCTTTGTTTAATGCGCGCCCCGTCGGTGCTTCGCCACGACATACCGGTTGTACATCGCGCCTTATCTGCTCAATGGATTCAACACCGCATAAGCCACAGCCACTGGGACCCGCCATCGATCGTCGACGATCCTTTAAACGAAAGGCTGTCTCATTGGATACGGTCGCATTCACGTCTACGCCATGCGCTGAGCGGCTGACCTCAATATCGTAAATTCCGCTAGGAGACGTAACAATGGCCTCGCCGATTGCGAAACCTCGGATAAAGTCCTCGAGATCTGAGGGCGTCGCCATCATCACAGCATAGGAAATGCCATTAAACGACAGTGCCACCGGCATCTCACAGACGACAAGATCCTGAGTCTCGCTCGACCCCGTTTCATCACACAGCGTTCGTATGACAGGGACGGACGAGGCCGAAGGCTTACTCTCAACCAAGAACGGCTTCCTTGGCGAAGCGCTTTTGCTTTCGGTCAAAGGATTTCTGACGTTCCTGCCACTGGGAGGGCTGTGACACCCTTGTTACCTGAACGGCTGTCACTTTATATTCAGGACAGTTAGTCGCCCAGTCAGAGTTGTCGGTAGTAATGACATTGGCTCCCGAAACAGGGTGGTGGAAGGTGGTGTAGACCACACCGGGACGCACGCGCTGCGACAATTTGGCTCGCAGTACGGTATCGCCGATTCGACTAGAGATACCCACCCAGTCGCCCTCGCAAATACCCCGCTCCTGCGCATCTTCGGGGTGTATTTCTAGGACGTCCTCGTCATGCCAGGCCGAATTCTCTGTGCGACGTGTTTGCGCCCCGACGTTATACTGACTCAAGATGCGACCCGTCGTCATGATGAGCGGGAACCGCCGTGTGCACCGTTCATCGGTCGGCACATACTCCGTCACAATAAACTGACCGAGTCCGCGTGTGAACGTCTCCTCGTGCATGGTCGGTGTGCCTGTCGAGGCCTCATCAGTGCACGGCCATTGCACGCTACCCAACCGTTCGATTTTCTCGTACGTCACGCCGCTGAAGGTAGGCGTCAATCTCGCAATTTCCTGCATGATTTGCTCGGGGCTGTCGTAATCCCAATCGCATCCCAGGGCTTGCGCCAGACCCAGCGTCGCTTGCCAATCGGCCTTACCGCCGAGGGGTTCCATCGCTTTACGGACGCGCGAAATTCTGCGCTCCGCATTAGTGAATGTTCCGTCCTTTTCCAGAAACGAAGAGCCCGGTAAGAACACATGTGCAAACTTGGCCGTTTCATTCAAGAAAATATCCTGCACGATCAAGCATTCCATTGCCGAGAGCGCTGCCTCAACATGCTGGGTGTTGGGGTCTGACTGCGCGATGTCCTCGCCTTGGCAGTACAAACCTTTGAAGCTGCCTGAGAGCGCTTCCTCGAACATATTAGGAATACGGTGGCCGGGCTCTGGATCGAGCTTCACACCCCAAGCCGACTCGAAGCTTCCGCGAACCTCGTCGTTACCCACAGGTCGATAACCGGGTAACTCATGCGGAAAGGAGCCCATATCGCAGGAACCCTGAACGTTGTTCTGTCCCCTAAGCGGGTTTACACCGACACCCCGACGTCCGATATTTCCTGTCAACATGGCGAGATTCGCAATCGCCATAACCGTAGTCGACCCCTGACTGTGCTCCGTTACGCCCAGCCCGTAGTAAATTGCCGCGTTCCCACCTGTTGCATAGAGTCTCGCAGCTGCTCGCACATCCTCGGCGTGCACACCCGTGTGCGCCTCCATCGCCTCGGGAGAATTCTCTCGCTGTTGGATAAACGTCATCCAATTAGCAAAAGCCACCTTCTCGCAGCGCTCGTCGACGAAACCCTGATCGACCAATCCTTCTTCAACGATCGTGTGAGCTATCGCGTTGAGCAACGCCACGTTGGCTCCAGGCCTTACAGGTAAGTGGTAATCCGATTTTATATGCGGTGCACCAACCAGTTCGATCCGGCGTGGATCGATAACGATAAGCCGCGCACCTTCTCTCAAACGACGCTTGAGCCTCGACCCGAAAACCGGATGCGCCTCGGTAGGATTCGCCCCCATCACGACAATGACATCCGCGTCGGCAACCGAGGCAAAATCTTGTGTTCCCGCGGACTCTCCCAGTGTTTGCTTCAAGCCATATCCGGTTGGCGAATGGCAGACACGAGCACAGGTATCGACATTATTGTTACCAAACCCCGTGCGCACCATCTTTTGCACCAGCCAAACTTCTTCGTTCGTGCATCGTGATGACGAGATTGCTCCGATACTTTTCTGACCGTATTTATCCTGAATACCGCGTAAGCGCGCTGAAGCGAAGGACAGTGCCTCTTCCCAACTCACTTTTTTCCAGGGCTCGTCAATGGAGTCTCTAATCATCGGCTCGGTCATACGGTCTTTATGGGTGGCATAACCAAAAGCGAAGCGACCTTTCACACAGGCATGTCCCTCGTTCGCTTTACCGTCCTTCCAAGGGGTCATCCGAATGACCTCCTGACCACGCATTTCGGCTTTGAATCCACATCCAACGCCACAGTAGGCACAGGTAGTTGTCACTGAATGCTCGGGGATTCCGTGATCAATGATGCTGTTCTCAGTCAATGTGGCTGTTGGACAAGCGGCGACGCACGCACCGCATGACACGCAGTCTGAAGACAGGAAATCCGACTCAGCGCCGACACTCACACGAGAATCAAAGCCACGCCCCGAAATCGTCAGTGCAAACGTGCCTTGAGTCTCCTCACAAGCACGCACACAGCGAGAACAGACAATGCACTTGGAAGAGTCGAAAGTGAAATAGGGACTACTCTCGTCTTTCTCGAGCTGAGTGTGATTTTCGCCCGCAAACCCATATCGGACATCGCGCAAGCCCACTTCTCCCGCTGTGGATTGTAGTTCGCAATCGCCGTTTGTCGGACAAGTAAGACAATCCAGTGGGTGGTCGCTGATATACAGCTCCATGACACCTCGACGGATCTTTGCTAGCTGATCACTTTGGGTGGTGACCGACATGCCTGTCTCCACCGGCGTCGTACAAGAGGAGGGATAGCCGCGTCGACCTTCAATTTCAACAAGACAAACCCGACAAGAGCCAAAGGACTCTAGACTGTCAGTCGCACAGAGCTTTGGCACTTTAATACCCGCTTCAAATGCGGCTCGCATCACCGACGTTCCCTCGGCAACCGTTACATCGCGACCATCAATGGTCAGCGTCACGGTCTTATCAGACTGGGATTTGGGCGTACCAAAGTCGGCCTGCGGCTGATAAAACTCCACCATGCTATTCATACTGCCACCTCATAGTGATTGTCTGTGACACGAAAATCTTCCGGGAACTTGTTCATTGCACTTTTAACGGGTAACGGCGTAAGCCCACCCATGGCGCAGAGTGATGCTTGCTCCATGGTCTCGCAGAGATCGCGAAGTAAAATCAGATCATCGCTTGATGCAGTATCGGCACAAACGCGATCAAGTACTTCGCGACCACGCACAGCACCAATCCGACAAGGTGTGCATTTGCCACAGGATTCCTTGGCACAAAAGTCCATCGCAAAATGTGCCTGCTTAGCCATATCAACCGTGTCGTCAAAGACCACAATGCCCCCGTGCCCAAGCATGCCGCCGATGGCCGACAGCGCCTCGTAAGTCAGGGGCACATCCAGCTGTTCAGCCGAAAGGTAGGCACCCAGCGGCCCTCCCACCTGGACAGCTCGAACAGGCCGCTGCGAGCGCGTGCCCTCACCCCAAACCTCAATAATTTCACGCAAAGAGATACCAAACGGCACTTCAATCAGTCCGCCGTATTTCACATTACCCGCCAACTGAATGGGTAGCGTTCCAGTGGATCGGTCTACACCGTGACGCGCGTACTCGCTACCGCCGTCGGCCAGAATCGACGTGATTGACGCCAGAGTCAGCACATTGTTAACCACTGTTGGTTGACCAAAGAGACCCTCGATCGCAGGCAGTGGCGGTTTTGCCCGCACGACACCGCGCTTTCCCTCAAGCGAGTTCAACAAAGACGTTTCTTCACCGCAGATGTATGAGCCCGCGCCTAAGCGAACTTCAAGTCTGAAAGAAGCCTTCGAGCCACAGATATCATCACCAAGCAAACCTGACTGCTCGGCGATCTTGATAGCACTCTCTAAGGCTAGCCGGGCTTTGGGGTATTCTGAGCGCAAATAGATGAAGCCTCGAGTCGCACCAACGCCAAGCCCCGCAATTGTCATGCCTTCAACAAGCTGAAACGGATCTGCTTCCATCAACAATCGATCAGCGAAGGTACCGGAGTCCCCCTCGTCTGCATTGCACACAATGTATTTCTGTTCAGAGTGTGTATCGAGAACGGTTTGCCACTTGATACCCGTTGGAAAGGCCGCTCCGCCACGCCCACGCAGCCCCGACGTTTTGACCTCATCGACAATGGCTTGAGGCGACAGTCTAAGCGCGCGCTGCAAACCTCCGTAACCACCCAGCGCACGATAGTCGTCGAGGCTCGTTGGCACCCCGATGCCACAGCGCTTAAAGGTAATTCGCGTCTGAGCTGAAAACCAGGGGATATCTGCAGACGACCCAAGACATGTTTCGTGCTCATATGAGCCGCTCGTGAGGCAGTCAACTATGCCCGGCACGTCCGAGACCTTGACCGCGCCAAATGCAATACGGTCCTCTCCCCTCTCAACTTCGACCAGGGGCTCGAGCCCAAAGGCCCCTCGCGAGCCGTTGCGAATGATTTGAAGATCAACATTTAAGGCCTTAGCGCGCTCTAAAAAAGCGGCAGCGACACGATTCGCACCAACGGCAACCGCGGTGGTGTCTTGCGGAATAAAGATCGTAAGCGTCACGCGTCAGCTCCTTGTGCAACAAGGCCCGATAATTCAGCCAGGTTCACACGCCCATGAACGACATCACCTACGCGAACCGAGGGTCCACAGGCGCAATTACCGAGGCAATAGACCCGTTCCAGTCGATAGGCGCCCGACGCGTGCGTCTCGCCAAAATCCACCCCTAGTGTTTGGGGCGCGTGTGACTCCAGCTCACGAGATCCCACGGCCTGACAGGCTTCAGCACAACAGATCTGCACGGCAAGCTTTGATGCTGGGGCATCTCGGAAATCGTGATAAAAGCTGATAACGCCGTGTACTTCCGCCGCAGAGAGTGAAAAGGCCTCAGCTAATTGACCGTGGGCCTGAGCGGGAATGTATCCAAGGCGCTCTTGAACCTCGTGCAAACACGGTAAAAGCCCACCCATCTCGCCAGCATGTTTTAGTGCAATATCGAGAACAACATCATTCATATTTCCCGGACAATAAACGCCTTTGCTGGCGCCCATTACCCTCCCCCTGTTGCTTCAAGCGACGATCGCAATGTCAGTCGTTTGTTATTGATTATTTGGCGGATAGTATCAACGTCGAACCAACGGCACTACAACGTTTTAGTGGTAGTTCTGCCGCTATTTTTGACGTACGTGAGCCGGCGGAGTCGGCGAGCCAGAAACGGCAGCGAGTGCCGCACTAAGGGTTGGGCAATACAGAGTCAATACACACGGAAGTGGACCTATTGGTTCCACCTAAACACGACGTCTGCACTGAACCCATACTTAGTTAAAAAGCGCCTCCGGAACGTCCTTCAAAAAAGCGACCCTTGAACATCGTCTGAGGTCTCTATTTTTATCGGTAACGTTAAATCTGACGAGTCGAGCCTTGCATCGTTGACGCTACTCGATACTTTATGGACAGCAACAGGGTAATGGCTCATACAGTCACTCGCGGGTGCACCGTCAAGCCAGCCCGCAGCCGCTTGGGCCGTCAGCAACACGGGTTGCCTGTGATGAATATGTGCGATCTCAGGCTGTGCCGCCGTCGTGACAATCGCACAGCCACTCAGGGGGTGATAGACGCCCCCAAAGCGGATCAATTCACCTTCTCTGTGGTGATACCAGGGGTGTTTCGAGTGCGCAAAGCGCTGCCATTCATACCAGCCATCCGCCATAAACACACAACGCAAACTGCCTTTGAAGGATGGTTTTTCATCGAGCGTCTCAAGCCGGGCATTAAATAAATGCATTGGCGCCGCAGCCCATGGCGGTGAGAGTGACCATGGTTTCACAGTCAGCCCATCGAGCTGAGTTTCCACCACGACGTCTGACTGCGGGGCGATATTAAAACGATCAGGAACTTCGTGTGTTAAGGCCGATAAATCGAGCTTATTTGATGCCGCTAATGTATAGCGCCCACACACGCGTCACTGCCCCTGATGAGGCTGGCAGGTACTCAGAGTCATATTCACAACGCGGCGCTAAAGAGGTCGAGGGTTTTCTCCCACGCCAATTCCGCGGACGCCTCGTTATACACTCGGGAGTCAAGCACACACCAGCCGTGCAGTGCACCCTCGAATACACAAACCTCTGCGCTAAGCCCCTGAGCGGCAAAGGCCTTATTTAGAACGGTCTTATCCTCAGGGTTGCGCTCATCGTCGTTCTCAGCCAGTGCAATGAAAAATTGTCCTCTCATCTCAGGAATGAGCCTATGCGGACTGTCGTTATCCTCCGTAGCCAGTGAGACGGGGTGATACGTACAACCAGCGCCGATGCGATCGGCGCGCTCCGCCGCAGCCCTCATCACCATGGGGCCGCCCATGCAGTACCCCATCGTTCCCATTGGTCGCGTCGTATCCACAGAGCGTTGCTCATCGAGCCAATCGACAAATGCGCGCGCATCCCTACGGTGGGTGTCAGGGCTTAAGTTACGATACATCGGCAGGACCTTTTGCTGGGTCGATGCATCGCTAAAGCTCTCCCCTGTCTCTACCACGGGCGCAACGGCGTCTCGATAGTAGGGATTGATGCACAACACTGTGTAACCGCTCTCTGCGAGCCTTGTTGCCATGGCTTTGAATGAGGCTCTTAGGGCTAAGATGTCGGGCCAAATCAATACAGCGGGATGTCTGCCTTCTGACGGGTGTACGAAAAAAGCATCGCAATGCCCATCCGAGGTTTGAATCCTAACGTCGCACCCCGACACAGCTTTTGCATTGGCAAGAGGTGGCAAAGCGAAGGTAACGGCCGCACCCGTCGCCAGGGTATTAAACTCCCTACGCGTAATCGGTTCTGATTTATTCTCGTCGTGCACCGTTTTGTCGTCACACATACCGTCGCTCTCTTGATAACAATGATGTGTCTACAGTACATAACATTCCTCATAACACATTCAACCAAAACACTTCTGCGGCCACCCCCGCTGCCCCTGGTTTTGAGAAAGTGACTTAAGCGTCATCAGATACATCTGAGGCGCTTTGCTGTCGCAAGGCTCAAGGAGCATTAGTGCAGACAAACAGAAGCAGATAGACAAAAGAGGCCTATCGGTAAAACGCGGGACAAGCAAAAACCAATGAATACGGCCTACTAGAGGCGTGACGGCACGCCTTAAATACAGCAGAACTTTGTCGTGATTATCTGATTTGAAGCAAGAGTTCGCCTGGCTCGATAAAACACGCCGTCTTCTCCCGTACACTCAAGCTCACGCATTAAAAACGAGGGGTGAACTGATGTGTTTTCACAAGAAGAGGCCACAATCAGCAACACGCCGGTCGCTTCGAGTGCTTGCAGCGAGTACTTTTTATGCCGTCTTCACCGTCCATGCATTAGCGAGTGCTGACCGAATCTGTCCCGCTACAACCGACGAAATATTATTGGCCCAAGACCTCGCCATCGCTGCGGGTGACCTCAGAACCTCTCGGTTTCTCTCCAATTGCAGGCCGCAGTCCGTACACGAAGCGTGGGTACTGGTTGAAGGTGAAGGACTTGAACTGCCCGAGCAGGCAGCAGAAACACACACCATCCCAAGCGAGCCGTCACGAAGCCTCCTAAACTTCCTACGCGATAAATGGCAGGCAGCTATTTCTGGCTGGCACGAAGGTATGCCGAAGTGGTGGCATGCCCGCCTCAGCTGGATTTTCGCCATCCTTCTCTTTATTTTACCGCTCATAATTCAACCCTTCTGGCTTCGATCACACATAAAACGCGACAAAGCGCAGCGTATTCGAATTCAAGCCCAACAAATGGGGCTTCGTTTTCAACCTCAAGGCACTGCACCCGCGTTTTGTGATAACAAAAGATTCGTTCTTTTTTCCAATCCAACCCGCCTCTTTGAGGCAAAGCACTCTTGTAACGACTTCTTTTTCTCAGGTCAGTTTCCCACGATCTTCAATTACCACTTTTATCGCTATTCATTCCTATCAGACTTCTCTAGTCGCTTTGGGCAAACCGTTTACTGTTTTAAAAATCGTCGGACACGTTTCAATTATAAGATCATGCAAACGTTCGCAGCGCGGGACCTTGCGAAAGCGCAAGGCGAGTGGACTTCCTTAAAATTTCGTCTTGGCTTTGAGGCAGGTCGCGAGGATTTATCGGTAGGCGATGCAGCCTTTGATGATCTCTTTCACATAGAGGGTGATTCTGAAGTCGAACTTCGCCACCTACTAGACGGCCATGTAAGAAGGCGTCTGACGAATGAAATTGGCCCGCTATTAATCATTGAAGCCACGCCTGAAGTCACTATTTTCTATCGTTTCAGAAAGGTCGATCGTGGTGATGAATTATTGAGTAATTATCGCAAGTATCGAGATCTGCACGCGGCAATTGACCGGTGAAATAGACCCGCTTTTGCTCCGAATGATGACCGCCTCATGCAGCCGCTCGCGCCTATGGCAAGCCTACCACTCGCGAAACGCCTCCGGTCGTAAACTTACCACCCGTGGTTATCGAAGTTGTAAGTAAATCAGTAGGCTAATGAACATCAAGGGAATGTAAGTTAGCACCAGTATCACGAGAGGAAGCCAAACCGCCTTCCAAAATATCGCCCATTTTGAAGGCGCTTTATGTAACCAATGCTCCACGGGTGAGCCCCGAAAATAAAAGACTCGCACCTCGTAGCCTTTGGGGTATTCCTCCCGCATTCTGTCTTCTACCTCGTACATACTTGTCTTCCACGAGACACCATCGACACCCCATATCGAAGGGTTAAAGGCTCCGTAGAAACGAGTACCTTTGACTGAGTAAGCATACGAAACAGAGATGTAACCCCCCCCTTCTGATGCCACATAACCAACACTAGTAACTTTGCCAGTTACAACATCATCACCAAGGGTGGCAGTCCACCGTTTGGCGAGGCGGTCGTAAATCCACAGACTAATTAGGACTGCGATCGCGACTTGTATGGCATATATGACGTCGGTCATTCAATTTCGCAACGATTTAGATGACCGGCACCAGTGATTACGCAACCAGTCAAAGCAAACAGAAATATGAAAATAATGTGTCTCATAGACGCTACCAATATCGCAGATTCGCTTGGCATCGGTTGTCTTTTTCCAATTCATACTGGCTGTGGCACTCAGCGACCGCCTGACCAGACGCAATACATTCAAGTTTTCTTCGCTCTGCAGACGCTTCGCAGTTCTCCCTACTCGTTGGAAGTACAATTAACCCGGAGCCAGCAATGGCGATGATGGCAATCAAGGTCATTAGAATAAGCACTTCTTTAAGGGTGGTTTCAGAGGTCATACTGGTCTCAATCCCGACTCAACCTTTACCTATCGCCACTGTCTTTGAAGTGTTTTGGAAACTTCGCGCACTCGAAAACTCATGCCCTGCTCCACCGAGTTTGGGCTTTCTGGGCGTACGGTCCGCGTACTCTTTTACAGTGATGTGGGGCATTTTTACCCCCATTTTGCCCCCACTTTTTAAGGACCATATGGGGACTATAGGAAGCATTGGGACGGTAAATCAACAGCTTAGGGGCCATCCCTAGAGAAATGGCCCGCCCGGAGAGATTCGAACTCCCGACACCCAGGTTCGAAGCCTGGTGCTCTATCCAGCTGAGCTACGGGCGGAGCGGCTGTCACATTCGACAGGCGGCGAAGTCTACCATGCCTTGAGCGAACTGCCAGTAGCGCATCGAACTTTAGTTAGTGGTACACTCGCGCCCGCCTTGGGGGAGGAACTATATGACTACACAACAACGCTATGTTTCAGCCACGCTCACGGCCGACCAAAACAAAGCAGCCATAGAAGCTCATTTACATGAGGTTTTAGAGTGCTCCCTTACCCCTATGGAACCCGGTCAAGCAAAAGTTTACATGGAACACACGGCTGTTCGCATGGCGGAAGAAGCTGGCGCCGGCGTGACGACATTCCAGATGGTAGAGGTCAAGCACGCGAGTACAGCCTATATGATTAGGCTCGCGGTACTCAGTAACGGACACGCGATAGGTCTCGATCTTATGGATCTGGAGAACGGGCAGTTCTTCATCCCCGAGGTGTGTCCCGTTATCCCGCTTGAGACACCCACCGTAAATTGAGTAAGCCTAAACGCGGACTCGATCAACGCGAACTGCTAATCCTCGCAACTATTACAGGGCTTCTTGCCCTCATTCCTGTCTCCACCGACTTGTACCTTCCCGCTATAACGGCCATGTCTAGCGCGCTCGTAGCCACGGTGTCCGAAGGGCAATTGACCTTGTCGCTCTTCATGATCGGCGTTGCCCTCGGTCAACTCTTCTTTGGTCCCTTGTCCGACAGTTTTGGCCGCGTACCCGTCGTGCGTGCGGGATGTTTTGTCTTTATTGCTTTTTCGCTTTTGAACTCGCTCGCCTGGAGCATCGAATCAATGTGGGTGGGTCGGATCTTTCAAGGTGCGGCAGCAGCAAGCGGTGCTGTCATTGCACGCGCGATGATTCGGGATCTTTATGAAGGAGACCGAGCCGCCCAGATCATGGCCTTAACAAGTGCCTCGATGGCTTGTATACCGCTATTTGCACCCACGATTGGCGCCCTGATAGCGGTAGAATTGGGTTGGCGATTTACGTTTGTCGCTCAGGCCATTTTCGCCACAGCCGTTTTGCTTGGTCTCGCGACTTTCCAAGAAACAGCGAAAATATCGAATAGCGATACACGGCAAAAACTGAAGTTGAAGGATGTGTTCAACTCATTCAAAGATTGCTTATCAAATCCGTCATTCATTGGATATCAGCTGAGCGGCACGTTTTCGTTTTGCGGCGTCTTTGTGTACATCTCGACCGTTGCGTTTTTTCTACGCGATGTATTTGCCGTATCTACCGAGTACTTTGGGGTCGTCTTTGCCATGACCGCAGCGGGATTTATTATTGGCAGCCTCTCGAGTTCGCGCTTGGTCCTTAAGTGGGGACAAGATCGCACACTGCGCCGAGGTGCTTTTACTTGCGCAACATCGACGACGTTGGCGCTCACCTCTCTGACCCTGTCAGGTTCAGAGCCCCTCCTCCTGGCAGTTATATCCACGCTCTTTTTCTTTGGAGTCGGACTCATCGCACCCAATGCCTCGATGGGTGCCGTCTCGCTTTACCCCCACAAGGCCGGTGCCGCGTCAGCGGTCTATGGAAGTATTCATTCTGTAGCCTCGGCCGCCGTAGGCGCACTCGCTGGCGCCACCTACAGTGGCCGAATGCTCGAGCCTATTGCAATTATGTTCTGTTGCTCACTCGGCGCGCTAATAGGCATCTTTGTACTTGGGCGTTATGAACAAAAACCCGTCTAAAACATCAAAGTAAACCCACTGGGGTAGTTAGCAGCTCAGGAAACTACTGATACGATTCTTTTTGAATTCGTTGGGGGCATTGCGATGCACGAACTCACCAAAGACATGGAAGTACTTCAGCAGGCGATTGTTCGATACAGCGTCGAGCGCGTGCGGATGGATCCGCCTGAATTAGACTCGCCGAGAGACGCTGCAGAGTTGTCGGCCATGGCAGGCCAAACCATTACTGAAAAAGGATTGGGTGGATTAGAAGCGTTGCGCCTGTTCACCGATGTTTTAGCGCCGGCATGTATCTCAACGGACCACCCAAAATTTCTCGCTTTTGTACCGGCAGCCCCGACAGAAGCGGCGACCTTGTTTGATTTAATTGTAGGAGCCTCCAGCATTTGTGGTACGACCTGGCTAGAAAGTGCCGGTGCCACCTACGCTGAGAATCAGGCGCTAAAGTGGATTGCAGATCTTGCTGGATTTGGTCCCGAGTCCGGCGGCACATTTGTAAGCGGTGGTACGGCGGGCAACCTATCGGCGTTAGTAACCGCTCGACATAAATGGCGACGAGGAAATGAGGGCCGAAATGCATTGCGTGGCCTCGTCATCTCCTCGAAAGGCGCGCATGCCTCGATCAAGCAAGCTACCTATGTCATGGATGCTGACCTGCTCGAAGTGGGCGGAGACCAACTGACTGGAGATCACGTAACAGAGACCATCGAGAGTCTGAGTCCACTCGACAGAGAGCGCCTCGTTGCCGTCGCGTGCACAGCGGGCACGACCAATCTTGGGATCATTGACGATTTATCAGGTATTGGCCAAGCCGCTAAACACTATGACATTTGGATGCACGTCGATGGCGCCTACGGCGCTGCGGGTCTCGCAGCACCCAGTGTCCGGGATCAATTTAACGGTATGGAGTTGGCTGACAGCTTCATCGTTGATCCTCATAAATGGTTGTTCGCGCCCTTTGATTGCTGTGCGCTCATTTACCAATCGCCCGCCCTCGCGCGCGAGGCGCACCAACAACAGGGCGCCTACCTTGAAGTGGTCTACGACGGCGTCTGGAACTCCTCCGACTACGCCCATCACTTGTCTCGACGGGCGCGCGGGCTGCCGCTGTGGTTTAGTCTTGCGACACACGGGACACACGCCTACACCGATGCGGTAGAGCAGACGCTGCTCGTCGCAAGAGAGGCCGCCACACGCATTAGTAATCATCCACATTTAGAGCTGGTAGTAGACCAAAGCTTATCAATTTGCGTGTTTCGCCGTATCGGTTGGGAACCCACTGATTACAAGCAATGGAGTGATGACCAGCTTGAGCGAGGCGAATCGTTTGTCACGCCAACAAAGCACAAAGGTGAAACCGTTTTACGATTTTGCATTGTGAACCCAAGAACAACTGTCGCCCATATTGAGGAAATTTTAGCGACCCTGTAGCGTTGTGCTATGACTGACATACCGCGCCCGCAACTCACCAATCCGCGTTGGGAACAACTCCTCCGATATCGATACATCGAGCTCATTGCTCTATGGGAGGGCCGACTCACAACGCGTCAACTTTGCTACACCTTTGGCATTGGTCGCCAGCAGGCGAACAAAGACCTCACAAGTTACCGCCGAGGCCTCAGTAGTGGCGATTTACTCTACGACGCGGTGGCTAAACACTATTATCCGTCGGACCAATTTGCGCCCACGCTTACTCAAGGGCTGGCGTCTGAGTATTTGCAAATGGCCGCGCAACAGAGCGACGTCCAGCAGATACTCGGCGATCTTCCCGTCGCCAGTGCAAAGGTGGAGGTCATCGCCGCGCCGCTTCGCGAGGTGCCCGCCAGCCTTCTTCGGCCGATTATCCGGGCCATGTCAGAGTCCCGACGCATCGATGTTGACTACGTTTCGCTGAATAACCCCGATAGAGAAGGCCGAATCATCGTACCCCACACCCTAGTTTGGACGGGATATCGGTGGCATGTACGTGCTTGGTGCGAGAAAAATCAAGATTTTAGGGATTTCGTTCTCAGTCGATTTAGAGGTGATGCCGACCTCATGGACCAAAGCGATTATGGGGAATCTGACGATCAGGATTGGCAAACCCGAATTACGCTTGAGATCAGACCGGACAATCGGCTTAGTTCGGACCAACAAGAAGTCATAGCACATGACTACGGCATGCGCTCTGGGCAACTCAGCCTGCGGGTGCGTGCAAAACTCGCCCCGTATTTACTGCAACTACTCAACCTCAATGTTGGCAAGCAACTCGACGATCCGCGCGCGCAGCAAATCGTACTGGCAAACCATGAAGACATTAGTCGATGGCTGATCTGAACCAACCGCCTGAGCATACTGTACTGTGAACTAGCTCACGCCTCGCAACACCTATCGTTTGCTCAATACGCTAACTTGCTAAGATTGCGGCGGTTATGAAGGAAAGTAGTCAAGAAATGAATGCAGTCGAAGACATGCAACCAAAGAATGTGGGCGGCGTTGTTGAACGACGCATGCGCATGCCCCCTATTCCCGACGACTTCTCCAGCCTGATTACCCACGAGCAGCGCATTGCGCTGAACCAAAAGCAGCAGTTTGGCTGGTTTGTGAAATTCGTTCGCCGACCACTGTTTCAACCCATGGAGGTTGTACTGTCTAACCCGGACGGCAGTGAGTTCCTGCTTCTTGAGACAGATGGCATTACACGCCCATTCTTCAACGTGCGCACCGACGACTTAAGGTAACGAAACGGCTACTTTTTGTGCCCTTTTTTGCGTCGAACTGAGGGCTTACGAATATCCGACTGCGGCATTCTTGGAAGCTTACCGGTCTCGATGTATCGATGTATCGTTTCTTGCGATCTGACAGACGTAGCCTTCCCCGCTGACGACACCATCTTATTCGCTTGACCTGAATCAATGACCCGCGCTTTGACGTTGTCATTCCATTGTTGGTCAAGGATGTCTTGAAGCATACGCTGTGCGGCGGGGTCATGGATGGGACACAGCACCTCGACGCGATAATCAATGTTACGCGTCATAAGATCTGCCGACCCCATAAGGTATTTGGGATTACCGCGATTGTAGGCAACGTACACTCTCGGGTGTTCAAGGTAACGATCGATGATGCTAATAGCGCGGATGTTCTCTGAAATCCCAGCAAGCCCTGGTAGCAGTGAACACATACCCCTGATAATGAGCTTAATTTCAACGCCTGCTTGGCTGGCCTCATATAATTTGAGTGTCAGCTGACGATCCACGAGATTATTACACTTGAGAAAAAGCTGGGCCCGGAAGCCATTGCGTGCATTCTCTATTTCCGCCTCTATGAGCGCTATCAGGCCCTCGCGCGTGGTGTGTGGAGACACCAACAATTCTTGATAGTCAGGCCGCCGGTAATTGTATTTCAAGAAATCAAACACCTGACTGATATCTTCTCCAATGACCGGGTCTGCAGTCAGAAGCGTGAAGTCTGTATAAAGCCGAGCGGTTTTTTCATTAAAATTACCCGTACCAATATGGCTATAGCGGACGACGTGCCCTAGCTCCATCCGTTCTATTAGAAACAGTTTGCTGTGGACTTTTAAGCCCGGGATACCAAAGATCACTTCGATCCCCGCTTCAGTCAGCCGCTCAGACCAGGCAATATTTGCTTGCTCGTCAAAACGCGCCGCTAGTTCCACCACGACTCGAACCCGTTTTCCGTTGTACTGCGCGTTGATCAAGGCATCAACAATCTGTGAATTGCTCGCGACCCGATAAAGGCAGATCCGGATAGAGCTGACGGAGGGATCAATGGCAGCCGTTTTCAGCACATCCACCACGTAGTCAAACGGGTGATAGGGGTAGTAGAGAAGGTAATCTCTCTCCCTCAATTCATTGAATATATTACTGCTTGTGTCGAGCTCAGGAATGCGCGCCGGCACAAAGGGTTTAAACTCAAGATACTTCGGGCCCGCGTTGGGAAACCCAATGTAATCCTTGGAATTGTGATATCGACCGCCAGGAATCAGACTGTCGTAGCGCCCAAAGCCGAGGCGTTTTCGTAGGTGCTCAAGGAGGGGTTCTGGCATCGCGCTGTCGTAGACAAAACGGACTGCATCGGCCTTTCGGCGCTGCTTCAAGCTGGTCGCCATTTTCTCAATAAGGCTCTCGTTGATCGAGGCCTCAATTTCAATTTCAGCATCACGCGAGAATTTAAAACAATAGGCGTCCGCTGACTGAATATCGAATACGCCACGAAATACACGCACAAGACAAGCGCGGATAATATCTTCCAGCAAGATATAGACTTTACCCTTACGGTCCTTCCCACGCGGAATGGCTACAAAACGTCCCAACACATCGGACGGGACTTCCATAACCGCATACTGCACACCTTGGTCAGTCAGCATATCGACAGCGAGATACAATGATTCGTCCGCAAGCGCTGGAATCGCAAGCTCGTCACTTAACAATATGGGCTCAAGCGTTGGGAGCACTTTGTCAGCGAAGTAGCCCTCTACAAACTGGAGCTGCGACCGAGTTAGAGCCTTCTCATCAGTGATGTAAATATGGCGTCGTCGAAGTTCTGCCATTACGCCCACCTGAATCCGATCGAATTCGCGTTGCAATTCGCCAATGCGCTGTTGGATGGTCGCTAAAAGCTCTTTCGCTCGCTGACGCTTCCCACCTGTGGAGACCACAATAAGTCGACGAATTTCCGCGACTCGCACCCGAAAAAACTCATCCAAATTACTGGAGAAAATGCCCAGATAACGTAGTCGCTGGATCACCGGCACCTCCACGTTTTCTGCTTCTTGAAGCACTCTGGCATTAAACGAGAGCCAACTGAGTTCTCGAGGCATGAATAATCTCTCGTCGAGATCAGCTAACCGCCCGTCTATTGGATCAATCATGGCAATGCTCGCTCATGAGATTTCTCGTACTCCGTCTCAAACTGCACGAATTTAGCGGATCAATATGACACATCGTTACCCTTGTCGTGACATTTTGATGACGCGACTAACAAAAGCGGCGGTTTCGATTGGCTTTTCCATTGGAAGCAGATGGCCCGCGTCCATCATCTCAACACAAAGGTTGTCGTACCCCCTCAGTCGAGCTGCCACGGTTGGCGTCACCACGTAGGATGAGTTACCCCCAAGAATATGAATAGGCATCGTTAATTTTGATAAGGTCGACCAAAGACTGGGCGGTGAACGGTAAACACACGCCTCCCATTCACCTGAAAATCGGAGTGTCACACCCTGCTCTGTAGGGGCGTGCGCGGCGATGACGTAGTCCTTAAGTTCCTTATCAGCTATACCGGAAAATGCGCGTTTGCCTCGATAAAACTCAAACGCTGCATCATGACTTTCGAAGTGATGCGGACGTCCAAGAGCACCCTGAATCATTCGCGGTTTGTTCGGCCAAAGACGAAATGCCAATCGAGACCATGTTAGAAACGGTGAATTAATGGTTACTGGATCAAGCGCCACAACGCCTTTTACCAGCTCGGGCGCTTTACGGGCAATGAGTAAGCTGATTGCGCCACCCATCGAGTGTCCTACCAACCAGACAGGACCTGAGACCTCGCGCCTCAGCGTCGCGATAGCGTCTTCTGCATAAACCTCCCAACTCAAAAAGGTTGGCGCCTTTTCCTGCCAAAGTGGCCGGTGCTCGACGGTACTAATTCGGCCAAGCGGCTTTAACGCATCGAGTAATGAGGCGTAGGTTCCGGGCGGAAATCCGTTAGCATGCATAAATACGAGGTGCTCTGAGGGCTCCTCAGAAGCAGAATATAAAGACAGGGTTTGCAATCCACTACTCCAAGACAAACATTCGATGAGTGACTATGATCAGCAGAGCCCAATGATAAAAATAACCCGCTCAAACTACGCACTCACAGGGGCATCATGCGCACGTCAACTAGCCAATTAATCACCGCGACGCTGTTTTGCAGCTTGATCTTTTCCTCATCAGCGCAGACCAAGACCTACAGCTCTGAAGTATACGATACGGTTGTGATGAATGGTCGGGTCATGGACCCAGAGACGCAAACCGACCGTGTGGCCAATGTCGGCATTCAACAGGGTCAAATTGCGCGAATAACAAGCGAAAACATAAAGGGTAAGCAACTCATTGACGCTCAAGGTCTCATCGTCGCACCGGGGTTTATCGACATCCACTCGCATACCCCGACCCGCCTCGGTGAGCACTTGAGCGTTTTAGACGGCATCACAACTCAGCTTGACCTAGAGGCTGGGTCCTATCCACCTACAAGCTATGGCTATCAGTATCGCGGCGGCGCACAACTGCATTACGGGTCATCAGTCGGACACTTCGCTATTCGCGGGCTCGTCATGGAGGGCGCATCTCAAAGCTACTTCTTCGATGAAACCGGCTTCATCACGTTGGGTGGCGATATGTGGCGCAAGCAAGCAACGTCGGCTCAAGTCGAAGCGATGCGCAAACACTTGCGCAATGGCCTAGACCTAGGCGGCCTAGGGATTGGCGTGCTCTTGGATTACATGACCGAGGCAGTCAGCGAGAGTGAACTGAGTATGATATTCGCCACCGCGGCTGAATATGACAAACCAGTCTACGTGCACGTTAGACGCGGTATGCCGGGCGATCCAACCGGTCTCGACGAGATAATCGCCCTCGCCGAATCGCATGGGGTTGCAACGCTGATTTGCCACATAACTCATTCTGCGATGGGTGGAATCGAACAGTGGCTAGCAAAAATTGATGCTGCCAATGCGCGCGGCGCACGAATTACAACAGAGACCTTGTCATACCTTGCCGGTGGTACTTCGATTGCCGCTGATGTCTTTGTCAATCGCGACTGGCGGGCGATATTTGATATCGAGTATGAGGACGTTCAGTGGGTACCAACAGGAGAATGGTTAGACGAGGAGCGGTTTCTGCGCTACCAGCGCGACTATCCAACGAGCTCTATTAATCACCATTACGTCAAAGAAGACTGGCTGCTCAAAGCACTGGCCTGGCCTGGGATGATGGTATCGACCGATGCGCTCCCCGCATTCGATATCGACGTCAAAACCAATCCAAACATCGCGGGAACCTATGCTCAATTCCTCGGACGCTACGTTCGCGAATTAAAGGTCATGTCGCTCATGGAGGGTCTGCGGCGTATTACGCTATTGCCGGCGCAATGGCTCGCGTTGGCGTCTGATGACTTCTCTAGAAAGGGTCGGATTCAAGTCGGCGCCGATGCGGATATTGTGATCTTCGATGCCGGCAAGATCTCACCACAAGCCCAGTACGGTGATCCTTACAAAGCCTCGCAAGGCATCCATCACGTTCTTGTTGGTGGCCGCCCTGTTGTCACTGACGGTGAGCAAGTTGAGGGGCGCTATCCAGGGAAACACCTGTTAGCGCCGACGGTACGCTAAAGTTTGGAGAATTCTTCGTCGAGATCGTAGCGATTCGACGTGACATAACGCTCCATTGCCGCAACTCGCCGTTCAGCGTCTCGCACCCGATCGCGCGCCCTGTCCATGCGGGTTCCGGGCGCTTCTGAATATCGAAAAGCAGCACGCTTACGATACTTTTGGCGATCTTCGTCGTATTCACGAACAACCTCACCCTCGTACACATCGTCACTCCAACGCGAGTTACGCTTGCTAATAAGAACCCAAGCGGCGATGTAAAGCCAAAACATGACTGATCCGGTAAACAAGAAAAGCGCAAAGGCCGACAAACGCGTAACCCACGTCGGCACTTCCCAGTAGTCAGCCAACCCAGCACAAATGCCACCAAACCAACCGTCTGAGGGATGCCGATAAAGCCCAATACCCCAGCCGTTTTTCCGACCTTCATTGAAACTTTGATATTGGTTACGGTTTCTACGACTCATCGGCCACCTTCCTTTTCATTTCGCCAGTTAGGACGATCCGCGTCCAATATGGCTTCAAGATTTATAATGCGATCCGTCATGCGATCAACCGTTTCAAGCATCTCCTCAAGCGACTCCCGATCTTCATCACTGAGCGCGCGACTTGAATTATTGAGGCTCCGGTAATGCAGTGTTATCCATATGGGCACTACGATCGTGAGAAATACGATCATGGGGACAAACATAAATTCAAAAAAACTCACTTACTTCTCCAATCTGTAAAAAGCCGAGTTGGTTAGGACAAGGCCTTGCCCGTTGCAGCACCTAGTTCATCGGGTTCGCCAACAGCAGAAACGCGATTTGCCAACAGCATCCCGAAGCCTAACGCGCCCAGGACAATTGAGGCCAGCAATAAGGGCTCCACCCCGCCTAAGAAGCTGGCTCCACATACACCGAGCGCTGTGGCAACAAGAATAATGCCCCAGCGTTGCAACCCCCCTTTCCCCCTTGCGTTTACAAGAGAGCGACTAATTTCGTCTACACCGATGGCCTCACCCGAAATTCGAGACATCTGTACCAAGGCATCCAGTCGCTTTTCGAGGGCATTTTGTTGGGCGCGCAACACCAAAAACACGATGATCGCCGGTGTTAAGATAACCACATAACCCACACCGATCGCCATGACTCCTTCCATATTCTCTATACCTTCCATAACGTTGATTACCTACCCTTTCGAAGAATCGACGTGCACCTTAAATTGATACCTTAAATAAGCTCGCGCTCGCCTCGCCGGGCAATTCGTGCCCCCGACGATGTATCGGAATCAAACAACGTTGGTGTACCGAAGACATCCACACTCGCACCGCTCGACGCATCGCCCTGGAAATTGGCTGAGGCAAAAACATCGATACGTGCGCCGCTAGAGGCATCAACAGTCACGACTTCCACTTTAAAAGCGCGTGCGTCGATAACTGCGCCGCTCGATGCGTCGACCTCTACCTCATTGCAGCCCCCGCTAACGACTATTCTGCTCCCACTTGAGGCGTCGAGGGAGAGTTCCTCACAGTCAACCTCAACCGCTGTTACCCTCGCACCCGTGCTCGAGGACAAACCTTCCAGCTCTGAAACAACAACGTCTACCGAGACCCTACCGCCAGAGCTTCTCCAGTTCCAAATACTGGAGGACCAAGAGCCACGCCTGATACGAAGCTCACCATGGTCGACTTCAATTTCGAGCCGTTCTAAATCTTTTTCAGTTTCTGCTCTTGCAACGACCTGAGTTGACGAACCCATAGTGACGTTGACTTCAATACCTTGTGAGGCGGCGACTCGGGTAAAGTGCTCAACATCGAAGGACTGTTCGGTATTTGCTTGTGCCGATAGGGATACGGATAGTGAGAGGCATAAAATGGCGTTGGTATTACGCATTGTTACTTGCCTCATCCCCTTTTTTGCTCACTGCCATCGACTGTTTGAGGACTTCCAACTCTTCATTCAGCACATCGTCCTCCGACAGGGCGTCAATCTCATCGGCAAGACTGGGCTTCCCTCTTCCAAGATTCATGGCATCTAGCTCACCTTCCAGACCATCAACCCGGCGTTCGAAACGCTCGAACCGATCGAATGCTTCGTCAAGGTGAGTACGGTGAATCTGATGCTGGGTTCTCCGACGCTGAGTCACTGAGTCCGCGCGCATTAGGATGGCTTTTCGCTTCGCTTTGGCGTCATCCAGCTTTAGCTGGAGCTGGCCTACTTCGTCATGCAGCTGTTGAATGTGCTCATCCGCCAGCACCAGTTCATCCTCGAGCGCTACGGCATCAGTCTCTATACGACGCTTCTCGTTGAGTGCCGCTCGCGCAAGATCTTCTCGATCCTTGGAGAGTGCCAATTTAGCCTTCTCTTCCCAATTGACTGCTTGTCCTCGGAGTGCGCGTAACTGCCGCTCCTGAGTTTTCTTATCAGCGAGGATCTTGGCCGAAGCAGAGCGCACCTCTACTAATGTGTCTTCCATCTCTTGAATGATCAGCCGAATCATCTTTTCAGGATCTTCTGCGCTGTCACACATCGCGTTGAGATTAGAGTTAATAATGTCCGAGAGTCTCGAAAAAATACCCATAGTGTTTTCCTAAAGCGTTTAGCGATTTTCAGTGCAGTGTTTGCGAGAACTAAGCCAGCAATGATTTTTCAATAAAAATCAGCGGCTTAACGGGCAGACGAAACAGAGCACCACATCAAATAACACCTTTAAAGGCTTTTAAAACCTTTTGAAGGTGGTTAAAATAACCTTTAATAAGGCGTAAATTACCCAAATTTGAGAGTTATGGCAGACGTTCAGAACGTTATTGGAGAGAGTGTCGCTCTTAATCATGCACTCGATCACTTATCGAACCTGGCGCCCATCGATCGGCCTATTCTGGTTATCGGGGAGCGAGGGACGGGCAAAGAGATCGCGGCTAATCGCCTGCATTTCCTGTCCCACCGGTGGCAAGCCCCCTTCATAAAGCTCAATTGCGCGTCATTACCTGAGACCTTACTAGACAGCGAATTATTCGGTTACGAGCCAGGCGCGTTTACAGGGGCGCGAAAAAGCCACGCCGGCCGATTCGAGCGTGCAAATCAAGGCACCCTTTTTCTCGATGAGCTGGGCACCATGCCACTTGCGCTGCAGGAAAAGCTGCTACGAGTGATCGAATATGGCGAGCTCGAGCGAATTGGCGGGTCCGATACGATAAAAGTGGATGTGCGAATTGTCGGCGCAACGAATGCCGATCTAAAGCAAATGGCCGAGGAAGGTTTATTCCGTTGGGATTTACTCGACCGCCTCAGTTTCGACGTCGTGCACATGCCTCCACTGCGAAAACGGGGCCATGACGTCCATCTCCTAGCCGAACACTATGCCATACGGTTCGCGTCTGAATTTGGCTGGTACCACTTCCCCGGGTTCTCAGATGAAGTCCTTGAGACATTTCATACCTACCCCTGGCCTGGCAATGTGAGAGAACTCAAAAACACGATTGAACGCTCGCTCCATCGTCAAGGTGATGACGGCGCCCGCCTTCAGAAGCTCGTCATTGATCCCTTTGACGTTGGCGGACAAACGACAAACAGCCTAAACCCCACTCAGACTACCGAACAGAACGAGGCCACAGCCGCAATACCCAGCGATTTACGCAAAGCCCTCGAGGCGCAAGAAAGGGCCTGGCTTTCATTAGCGCTGACACGCAGCGGTCAAAATCAAAAGCGGGCCGCTGAGCAGCTGGGTCTAAGCTATGACCAGATACGCGGACTTATACGAAAGCATGGGCTGCGCACGCGAGCGAGCCGCTCCTGAAAACAACGTATCGACAAGGCACGCCTGTCATCGACAACGAAACGGTCGATAGATCAGACTTCGAGACGCGATTTATACACCGCGAGATTGCCCTCTACCATCGCATCGATAGAAAACGCAGAGGTTGCTAATCTTCGCCCCTCTACACCCAACCTGTCTCGTAAGCCGCGGTCAGATAGTAGATGCGCCAAATGCTGCTTTAGCGTTCCAACGTCACCAACGTCGAATGTAAGTCCATTCTCATCATGTCGCACAATCTCGGGAATACCACCGGCACGCGCGGCAACGACTGGAACCGCGCAAGCGGAAGCCTGCAGCAGCGCCACTCCGAGCCCTTCCTTCTCCGCTGGATGAATCACCGCATACAAATTAGGCATCACTCGTCGCAAATCATTGCGAAAGCCAACCATCTGAACGCGACCATCAAAATCAGGCTGTTGCACTGCCTGTGTCAGTTCAGACTCAAGAGGGCCTTGACCAAAAATCAAGACGTGAAGATTTGGATAAGCAACAAGTAACTCCGGAAGAACCTCCAGCAGGTAGCGGTGACCTTTGCGGGGGATTAATTGCGCAACGATGCCAAAGGTCATTTCATCCGAGGGCAAAGAAAATTCTTCCTGAAACCACGACCTTTCAATGGGGAGGTTGTAGCTGTCGGAATCAACAGCGCTTCTTACTGCTGTAATAGAACGGGCGTCCACTCCGCATTCCACCAGCACCCGACCTATCGCCTCTGAAATGACAATTACTCGGTCATAGAGCCTATATTTGAGCGGTGCCCACCAGCGCGGCTCGACGTTATCAACCCGGCGTGACAGCACACAGGGAACGCCCGCCATTCGCGCGGCAATGCCACCAAAAATATCGGCACCGCGACGACTGTGTATATGAATCAGGTCAGGTGCCTCGGCTCTAATTATCGACAGGAGCCTAAGAACTAAGCCGACATCTAAATCGCCTTTCATGGGAATGGCGTGAACACGCGTCCCCTCGGCAACGGCGTGCTGGATTGCACCGTCCTCCGGGCAGACAAGCACATTTTGAACGCCCTTCGCTGCCAGCCCGTGTATGAGCCAAGAGACCTGTTGTGCGCCGCCATAAAGAAAACGACCAGCTTCAATGTGAAGGATTTTCACAGCAAAATTGATCGGGTTATGCCAGGAGTTTTTCTTGCTTCGCAAATTCCAGCGTCGCATTAACCGCAATGGTCAGCTTGTCGACAAGCTCATCAACGTGCTCACGCTCAAGAATAAGCGGCGGACAAAGAGCGACTCTGTTTCCGCCTAGCGGCCGCACAATGAGCCCCGCGGCCTCTGCGGCTTTTGCGCAGTACGCACCAACGGCCATACCCTCGAAAGCCTGCTTGGTTTCTTTGTTCGCAACCAGTTCGAGTGCACCAATCATGCCCTTGCCTGACACCTCACCCACGAGCGGATGGTCAACAAACGCTTGCAGTTTCTCTTGAAGGTAATGCCCCACCTCCGCCGCATGTTCGAAAATCTGATCGCGCTCGTAAATCTCAAGTACTTTGTGTGCCACAGCACAGCCGAGCGGATGTCCGCTATAGGTATAGCCGTGCCCAAAGACCCCCATATCGGAAGCTGCACTCTCAACCGCCTCGACAAAATCTCCACTTACAACCGCCGCACTAACGGGGACATAGGCAGAACTCAGAGCTTTAGCAAACACCATCATCTCAGGGCGCATCTCGAGAGCATTGGCACCAAAATCAGCGCCAAGGCGCCCAAATCCACAGATAACCTCATCATCCCACAGTGCTATATCGTACTTATCCAGAACCGCTTGAATCGCTTGATAATAACCAGGCGGTGGAATGAGTACGCCTCCCGCCCCAGACACTGGCTCGGCGATCATCGCCGCTATCGTATCCGGACCTGCTTCAAGTATTTGCGCCTCGAGCTCTGCAGCACGACGGGCCACAAAATCGGATTCGTTTTCGCCGGCTATCGCGCCGCGGTAGAAGTGCGGCGAGCCTGTGCGGATAACGCCGAGCGCGTCGAACGGCAACTGAAAGTGGTTATGGTTTGTTGGAATGCCTGTCAACGACGCCGAAGCCACTGTGACGCCGTGGTAGCCCTTGTCGCGCGCAATAATTTTTGTGCGCTCGGGTCGGCCCGTTGCCGTAGCGTGGTATCGAATCAGTTTCACCAATGTATCGTTCGCATCGGAACCACTGTTTCCCAAAAAGACCCGAGCATCCTTCATTGGTACCATGCGGGCCAGCTTGTCAGCCAACTTCATTGCACTGTCGTGGGTTTTACCACCAAACATGTGACTAAAGCTCAGCTCACGCATCTGCTGTGTAGCGGTCTCGATAATTTCTTCGTTGCCATAACCCAGTGAGGTGCACCAAAGCCCCGCCATACCCTCTAGGTAGCGCTTACCATTGCGATCAAAAATGTAAGGACCTTCGCCGCGTGCGACGACCATTTGCTCAGAGGCAGACGGATTGGTGGTTGGATATAACATGGATGTCATTGCAGCTTCCCCTTTGACGCTTTTACTTTGACCTGCTTTAGCGTCTTAACCGTTGAGACAGACTTTAGTTTGACTCACCTTCCCGATGAAAAAATAGTACACAGTGGGGGTGCTTTTGTCGCGACCACTCCACGGAGATTGCATCGATAAGACAGCGCTTAACGGGCCTTGTTTCGCTCTTTACCGCAACGCTCACAACGTTGTCGCATGACAACTTCCCCGCGCAATAAAGCCAGACTATCAGGCTTTACCTCGCGCCACTTATGTCGACCACGCAGACAAGTCATCGAGGCTTGCTGTTTTCGCATCACCTAATTTATGAGCGTTTTGGCAACCGCCGATTGCCATGATGAAAATCGCGCGGCGCGTTCCTCTTCCGTGATTTCAACATTGAAGGATTTATCCGAGCGCCAGACGTTTGTCACATCGGTCTCTGAACGCCACACACCCTCACCCAAGCCCGCCAGGAAGCATGCTCCGGCAACGGTCGTCTCTATCACCTCGGGGCGCGTTATAGCGCGGTTTAAGTAATCCGCCTGAAGTTGCATCAAAAAGTTATTAGCCGAGGCTCCCCCGTCAACTTTTAACGACTGCATGGCTTCCCCGATATCCTGTTCCATTGCCTTAAGAATATCGGCGTTTTGTAGTGCCATTGCGTCGAGCGTCGCTCTGGCGATCTCTCCCCGGCCCGAACCACGCGTCAAACCGCACAACATACCCCGCGCCTCGGGCGCCCAGTACGGAGCACCTAACCCCGCCAAGGCCGGAACAAATTCAACACCGCCCGCGTCCTTGACGCTTTGCGCCAATGCTTCAACTTCAGGAGCCGTCGCGATAATCCCCAACTGATCTCGTAGCCATTGCACAGCCGCACCACAGACAAACGCGCCCCCCTCAAGGGCATACACGGCCGGCTGACCTTCGCGCTGCCAAGCAACCGTGCTGAGTAAGCCATTATTTGACGCAACGGGTGCGTCACCCGCGTTCATTAAAATAAAAGACCCGGTCCCAAATGTGCATTTAGCATCACCTACAGCAAAACAAGCTTGACCAAAGAGCGCCGATTGCTGATCGCCGGCAACCCCCGAGATAGGGACACCGTCGGGTAACCCCGGCACACACTCAGTGACGGCAAATCGGCCACTCGAGGGACAAATTTCACGCAGAATCGTGCGGGGGACACCAAAAATGGACAACAGCCTGTCATCCCAACTAAGGCTATCCAGCGCCATTAGCGATGTGCGCGAAGCGTTAGAGACATCCGTCTTGTGGGCCTTTGCATTGCTCAGCCGCCAAATTAAATAACTGTCTATCGTCCCTGCACGGAGTTGGCCCTTTTCGAGTAGCCGCTGGGCATCCGGCGCATGATCAAGTAGCCATTTAAACTTTGTCGCTGAAAAATAGGGATCAAGCACCAAACCACTGCGGGCTTTAATCAGTGCTTCATGGCCGTCTGCCTTAAGTTGCTCACAGACATCGGTAGTTCGACGACACTGCCAGACAATGGCGTTATGGATCGCTTTGCCTGTCTGCGCATCCCACAAAACAGCGGTCTCACGCTGATTGGTAATACCGATAGCCGCAACGTTCTCAACAGCATATAGGCCGTCCGCAAAGACGGCTTTTAAGCCTTTAAGAACGGAATCCCAAATCGCCTCAGGATCGTGTTCAACCCAGCCAGGCTGAGGAAAAATTTGAGGGAACTCATGGTTTACCGAGGTCAGTAATTGACCCTCAGCATTCATTAACGCAACCGTAGAGCCCGTGGTGCCCTGATCTATCGCCAGTACTAAGTCAGACACACCACACCTCCAAAAACGATTGAATACCGACTGATTTAGGCCGCGGTATAGCCCTCAATGGCTTTAATCTCGAGGTAGTCGGTGAAGCCATGCGCGCCCCACTCTCGACCATTACCCGACTGCTTGTAACCCCCGAACGGAATATCGGGGCCACCGCTTGCACCATTGATGTGTATATTTCCCGCACGAATCTTGCCCGCCACAGCGCGCGCATGGTCCATATCGCCACTTTGAACATATCCAGCGAGTCCATAGGGCGTATCGTTAGCAATGCGAATGGCTTCTTCTTCGCTGTCATAAGGGATCATGGTTAGGACGGGACCAAAGATTTCCTCTCGAGAAATCGTCATATCGTTGTTGGCCTCCGAAAATACGGTTGGACGCACATAATGCCCGGCGTCGACGCCATCGGGCAGACCCGTACCGCCGCAAACCAGCTTTGCCCCCTCATCGATACCCTTCTGGATGAGCCCTTGGATTTTGTCCCACTGCACTTTCGAGACGACGGGACCCATAGTGGTGTCTTTGTTGGCGGTATCGCCGACAACAACGGTCTCCGAGACAGCCGCCGCAATTTGCTCCGCTTCTGCGAGCCGTCCACGCGGAACCAACATCCGCGAAGGTGCGTTACATGACTGTCCTGTGTTGTTGTACATATGCAGTACACCGCGAGTAACCGCCGCCTCCAAGTCAGCGTCATCAAGCACGATGTTGGGTGACTTACCACCGAGTTCCTGCGTTACACGCTTCACCGTTGGCGCTGCATTCTGAGCCACCAATGAGCCCGCACGTGTCGAGCCGGTAAATGACATCATGTCGACGTCTGGATGCTTTGAAAGTGCTGTGCCGACTCCGGGTCCGTCCCCGTTGACCATATTGTAAACGCCCGCTGGCACACCCGCCTCATGCATGATTTCGGTAAAGATGTACGACGACAGTGGAGCGACCTCACTCGGCTTCAAGACCATGGTGCATCCAACAGCCAGGGCCGGTGCCACTTTGCAGGTAACCTGATTCATTGGCCAGTTCCACGGTGTGATCAGACCGCATACACCAATAGGCTCCTTAACCACGCGGTGCGCACCCAAGTCTTCTGAAAAAGCAAAATTACGGAGGATTTTTGCCGCTTCAGTGATGTGCGCGAGACCCGCATAGGCTTGGGCGGTGGAGGCCAAAGAGATCGGAGCTCCCATCTCCTCACGAATCGCCTCAGCGATGTCGCCGATCCGCGCCATATAAATCTCGGCAATTTTATCAAGGAGCGCTGCGCGCTCTTCAACCGAGGTCTGACTGAAGGTTTCAAACGCGGCCTTTGCGGCTGCAACCGCCGTGTCGACATCAGAATCATTCCCAATGGCGATCGTTGCGCACTGCTCTAGTGTCGCCGGATTTTCGACCGCCAGCGTGTTGTTGGCAGTAGGCTCGACCCATGAGCCGTTGATGTAGAACTTTGTGTAGTCACGCATTGTTTTTCTCCAGTCTTACGACGTTTTTGACGTTATCAATAATGTAGTTAACTTTACTGTAGAACTCGGCTCGGATGCATCCCGTCGACATAACCCATAAATGGTGTGTGAATCGAATACCCCAAAAGCTCCTGCGTCCGCTTGGGGAAGTTTGCTGCTTTCTCAGGCGGCACAGCGAGTAACATGGTCTCAAGCGGTCTCGCCCAGCCAGCGCAGTACTGTGGCGTCACGATCATACGGTCCTGTTCCGAATGATTGGCACCACCTCGGTGCCAGGTATCCCCGCGCATAATCATGACTGAGCCAGCCGGCATTTGGGCTTTTACTGCGGCCGAGTTTTGAGTTGCCTTCGCATCCAAGTCGTCACGCTGTGAGAAATGCGCATCATTTAACCTGCCTTCGATTTCACTGCCGGTCCATCGATGGCTGAACGGTAGAATTTCCGTCGCGCCATTGTGCTCGTCAGTGTCGTCTAGGGCCCAGAACGCAGAAATCCCGAAGATATCATGTGGCTGAGGTATGGAAATGTGGCTATCGTCGGTATGCCAAGGCTGTTCCGTTTCACCCGGGTGCAAGTTGATTGAGAGGCAAGCCGATAAAAGACAGCTTGATCCGAGGAAGTGCTCGGCGAATGCCATTGCCAATGGATGCTGAATCATGTCAGCAAACATGGGCGATTTCGCTAGCAGTGCGTAGAGCCTATGACTCCTTGTGCCCTCGAAGACATTACGCCCTGTAGGGGACTGATCCATGTGCGCATGCAACACCTTGCGATACGCCTCGACCTCGCTCTCATTCATCACATTTTTGATCACCGCATAGCCGCAATCGTGGACATCACGCAGTGCCGTCAAAAAAGCCTCCTGCGTTAACCAAGGTGACACGGCCTGAACGTGTTCAGACGATGGAGTGGCGTGATGAATGGCTGTCATTATTATCTCGAGTTGGTGCGACGCGCCGCTTTAATTCATACTAAGACAAACCAACATACTGAGGCTTCAAACGTGAATCAAGCAGTAGACTTAGACGAACTCACCTTATTTCGCGACATGGCGCGCCGCGCCTTTGACAAAGAGATAACGCCGTTCTACGAAGAGTGGGAACAAGACCACATGGTCCCTCGCCAATTGTGGAATACCCTTGGCGCCGCGGGCCTTCTCTGCCCTGATGTCGATGAGACATACGGCGGTGCAGGAGCAACGCCTCACGTCACCCTCGCCATGATCGAAGAGTTGTCTCGAATGGGATTTGGTGGGTTTGCATCGGGCTACGGAATTCACTCCAACATCGTTGCGCCCTACCTGAGCCGACACGGCACAGAGGCGCAAAAAGCGCACTGGTTGCCGCGCATGGTCACAGGTGATGTCGTCGGTGCGCTTGCCATGACCGAGCCAGGTGCAGGTTCTAACGTACAGGGCATCAGAACCAACGCGGTCCGCGATGGTGATGAATGGGTCCTCAATGGCTCAAAGATATTCATCACAAACGGCATTCACGCTGATCTCGTTATCGTCGCGGCGATTACTGACCCCGGTAAGGGTGCAAAAGGCACATCATTATTCCTCGTTGACGCGCATGCGGCGGGCTTTGAAAAATCGAGAAAAATTGACAAGATCGGCCAGCATGCGTCGGACACAGCCCTACTGTTCTTCACGGATGTTCGCCTGCCTGCAGACGCGCTGCTTGGCGAGGAGAACAAGGGCTTCGCTATTCTGATGGATGAGCTGCCCCGTGAGCGCCTTGGTATTGCAGCCCAAGCCGTTGCCGCCTCGGAGGGCGCACTGGATATCACGATCGAATACGTTAAAGAACGCGAGGCGTTTGGACAGAAGGTCGGTCAATTCCAAAACACTCGCTTTAAGCTGGCCGATGTCAAAACACAAGTGGCGGTTAATCGGGCATTTTACGAACAGTGCGCGCTTAAATATGCCACTGACGAGCTCACTACCGATGAGGCCGCCATGCTGAAACTGGCAAGCTGTGAAATGCAGTGTGACGTGGCCGATCAGTGCCTTCAGCTGTTTGGAGGTTACGGTTACACCACGGAATACCCGATATCTCGCTTCTATGTCGATGCGAGAATCCAGACGATTTATGGCGGTACATCTGAAATCATGCGCGAACTAGTCGCTCGATCCATACTGGGTCGAGACTAACATCGCGCCCCACTCGACTGCGGAAACTCTCATGAACTACTTACCCCTGAGCCGGCTCTTTTTGCCGGCTTTTTTTATCGCATCACTTGTCACACAAGCGGCCATTACGCAGGCGTCTGACGAGAGCTTGGACGCGATTATTAGCAATCACTGGGATTGGGTCCTCGAGCAATACCCTGAATACCGTCGTGAATACGGTGACATGTCCGGCAATCAGAGCTGGACCGATTTAAGCGCCGACGTACTCAAAGAGCGCAATGCCGACACTCAAGCGTTTATTGCTGATTTGTCACGTATTGATCCGTCGTCTTTGAGTCCAACGGCGCAGCTTAACCAGCGAATGCTGAAAACTGCCTTGCAAGAAGAGGTCGAATCGTATGAAAACGGTTTGCATTTGATTGCGTTAAACATGCGTAGCGGTCCACAGCACCGCTACACCATGGTCGAGCGGCTTCCCATGGCGACTGAGACCGACTACATCGATTGGTTAGCTCGACTGGAAAAGCTCCCCGAGCAACTGTCGCAGTATCAGGCGTTGTTAGAAGAAGGGGCAGACCGTCAGCGCACGCAAGCGCGAATCATTATTGAGCGAATTCCCAAGCAACTCGATGCGCTCATTGTTGAGAAGCCACAAGAGAGTCCTTTTTGGGGTGTTTTCGAAACCCTTCCCAACTCGATTTCGCCATCGCGCGCTGAGGAGCTGCAGGCACAGGCAGCGGACATCATCGAAAATAAGTTAATCCCGGCCTACGCACAGTTCAAAGCCTTCATCGAAGAGACGTACCTTCCTAATAGTCGAGCGCACCCAGGAATTGGCTCGCTGCCCGGCGGAAAGGAAGTCTACGCCATGCTCGCGAGACACTTCACAACCACAAATATGACCCCAGAGGAGATCCATAATGTGGGTCTGGCTGAAGTCGCTCGGATACGCGGTGAGATGATAGAGGTTATCGAGGAAGTAGGATTTGACGGTGATATCAATGCCTTCAATGACTTTCTTCGAAGCGATCCACAGTTTTACTACGAGACGGCGGAGGAACTGCTTGAAGGCTATCAAGCGGTCTCAAAGCGCCTCGATCCACAACTCGTCAAGCTATTTGGACAACTGCCTCGCATGCCGTATGGCGTGCGTCCCATTGCTCCGGAGCTAGCACCTGACACCACGACCGCCTTCTACATGCGCCCGGCACTCGACGGTAGTCGTCCCGGTTGGTATTACGTCAATCTGTACAAGCCGGAAGTCCGCCCAAAGTACGAAATAGAAGTACTGTCCGTTCATGAGAGCGTACCGGGCCATCACCTACAGATAGCCCTCGCGCAGGAAATTGAGGGGCTTCCTGAGTTTCGGCGAAACAGCAGTGTCACCGCCTTTATAGAGGGCTGGGGACTGTATTCCGAACGCTTGGGTTATGACATGGGTCTCTATGAGGACCCCTACTCCCGTTACGGGCAACTCATTTATGACATGTGGCGAGCCGTCCGTTTGGTCGTCGATACAGGTATTCACTATTTCGGTTGGTCTCGGCAAGAGGCGATCGACTACTTCAAGGACAATGCCGCGAAGACCGAAGCCGATATTATTAATGAAATCGATCGATATATTGGTTGGCCTGGGCAGGCTCTGGCATACAAAATTGGGCAACTCAAAATGCTGGAGCTTCGTGCCTTGGCTGAGCAAGAGCTTGGTGAGCGCTTTGACATACGCGCATTCCATGATGAATTACTTGGGGTCGGAGCTATTCCGCTGGATGCGCTTGAAGTAAGAATGACCCGCTGGATCGAACAAGAAAAAAGGAAGCTTTAAATGGAATCAGAGGGAAGAAACAATCTTCCCTCTGAAAACATCGAGCAATGTCCGGCCAGCACGACACGATCACCCTTTAGCCAACCCTCTATTTCGCCACCGCGCGCCGAGATTTGTCTCGCGCGCAGCTGACTTCGTGACAAGCGTTGCGACCAAAAAGGTATGAGCTGACAGTGGGCTGATCCCGTAACGGGGTCTTCATTAACGCCCAGCTGCGGAATAAAAAAACGTGATACATAGTCAACGTCTGACCCCGCCGCCGTTACGCTCACTCCCATCGAAGTCGCTGACATAAGCGCTTCAAAATTAGGCGAACAGTCTCTAACCGCTGTTTCATCTTCGAGCTCGCAGACCATCTGCCATGCCCCCTGAATAGGCTGGAAGCTGCGGGAAACGCTGACACCCAAAGCTTCGGCCAGTCTTGGCGGCGTTTCAATCTCAACCATGAGGACGGCGGGAAATTCAATAAGATAGCGTCCTGATTCGCGCGTTACGAAAAGCGGACCGCTGGCGGTATCAAAGGTTAATCGCGTGCCTTGCCAGTGATCCCAGTAATCGAGTGCAAACGCTGCAGCTAAGGTCGCATGACCGCACAGCGGCACTTCGTCCGTTGGCGTAAACCAACGCAGGCGAAAGTGATCGTCTCCTTGGCTGACGAGAAAAGCGGTTTCGCTTAGATTATGTTGCTCGGCGATAGACTGCATTATCGTCGGAGAGAGCGGTTGCTTTGTCTCGACGACAGCCGCCGGATTCCCACCAAAGGCGCTCTGGGTAAAGGCATTAACGACTAATACTGGCACCTCGTTAACAGCAGTCATTTATCAATTCCAACAAGCCAATGCCATACTCTGGATCACGCAAGACGATCCAAACAGTCAGAGAGCGTTCCCACCAACCGCTCCAGCTCAGGTCGCTGCATAACAAAGTGAGGGGCCATTTGAATGGTGTCACCGCCATACCTTACGAGAACACCTTGCTCCCACATAGCCATGGCTAACTCAAAAGGCCGTTTCAAGGGCTCATCTCCTGCAGCCTCGAGTGTTATTGCACCGGCGAATCCGTAGTTGCGAACGTCCGTTACGAAGGGTTTTTCACTCAGCTGCTCGTGCAGCAGGTCCTCGAAATATGGCGCTTCCTGCGCCACCCTCTGCGGTAGCTGTTCGTCAACCAAGACATCGAGTGCCGCCAGACCAGCAGCACAAGCCACTGGGTGAGCCGAATAGGTATAGCCGTGTGCAAATTCCAGCAAGTAATCGGGACCGGCCGTCTCCATAAACGTATTGTGAATTTCAGAGGAAGCGATGACCGCCCCCATGGGGATAACACCGTTGGTCAATTGTTTGGCCACGTTTAAAATATCTGGCACCACCCCAAACGCATCGGATCCGGTCATAGCACCGCAGCGACCAAAACCCGTAATCACCTCGTCAAAAATAAGCAAAATACGGTGCTTGTCACAAAGCTCGCGCAGTCGTTTCAGGTAGCCAGTGGGAGGAGGTAAAACACCGGCTGAGCCCCCCATTGGCTCAACAATAACCGCCGCGATAGTCTCCGCCCCATATAGCTCAACAAAACGCTCAAGCTCTTGCGCTAGGTGAGCGCCTGTCTCGGGCATACCTCGCGAAAAAACGTTTTCAGGGAGCATGGTATGAGACAGGTGATCTGTCTCTAATACCTCGCCAAAAAGGTGTTTATTGGCGGGTATGCCTCCCACGGCAACCCCGCCAAAATTGACTCCGTGATAGCCCTTTTGACGGCCAATAAAGCGCGTCTTTTTCGTCTCACCCTTTAATTGCCAGTAAGCGCGCGCCATTTTCAAGGACGTATCTGCCGACTCAGAACCAGAGTTGGTGAAGAAGACATGATTGAGGCCTTCAGGCATGAGCGAAGCTATTTTTGTGGCCAGCTCAAACGCTTTTGGGTGACCAAACTGAAATGGCGGACAAAAATCGAGGGTCGCAACTTGCTCACTGACAGCCTTTGTAATCTCAGGACGTGCATGTCCGAGACCTGAGGTCCAAAGTCCGGAGTGGCCGTCTAGGACTTTCCGCCCATCGCTATCGGTAAACCAAACCCCGTCGGCGCCCGTTATGATGCGAGGATCCTGCTTGAACTGGCGATTACCCGTATACGGCATCCAATAAGCGCTTAAGCCAAAATCTGTTTTCATAACATTCTTCAAGTTCAGTTGTTGATTCATGCTTTCAAGCATCAAGAGGCAACGCTCGATTTTTGAGCGGAAACTCAGCCATACTGGCAAGGCAATCTGCACACCCAGTCTTCGCGTACTTTATCCAACGAATCACGCTGGCGCTACGCGTGACGATCACAAATGTAAGGAGATGAGTCCATGAAAAACGCTCGATTGAAAACAATACTTACGGTTTCATTATCGGCGGCAATTGCCCTACCCGCACTCGCGCACATTGAGCGGTCAGAACCCTTGCAGTCACTGCGCCAATCTTACTTTGCGCTCGTTGGAATGACGTTTGGTCCAATGGGTGACATGGTTAAAGGGAAGATTGAATGGAATGGCGACCAATTTGCAACATGGGCGAACGACTTAGCCGCCATTTCTAGCGTAAGCGTCGAGCGTGGTTTTGCGCCCGGCAGCGACAAGGGTAAAACACGCGCTAAACCCGCCATTTGGGAGAATCCTGAAGACTTCGCTGAGAAGTTGGCCGCATTACGCACGGAAGCGGCAGCGCTGTCTGCCGCAGCAAAAAGTGGCGACAAAGCGGCGGCCGTTGCCCAGTTCAAAAAAACGGGCGGCACTTGCAAGGCCTGTCATGACGAGTACAAAGCGCGCAATTACCTCTATTAACGATGAGCGAGGGCCTTGTGGAACCTCGTAGCTTCCGATTAAGTCCCAGCTAACACGGTGCCCGCTGGGCACCTTTATCACAGCGGCTCTCGGCATTCTGACAGTGCGCGCTTAGTAGTAGCTCGGAGCCTCAGGCGCGAGCAAAATGGTGGCGGCCAGAACACCGCTCATGGTCAGCACGGTCAAGATGGCGCGCCACCCAGCAACCGGCGCGTGTACGGACTCTCTACCCGAATGTGACCCAAACCACATAGTCTGAACTAGGGGTCGACGCTTTTTAAACTGATACCAAGCAATGGCACAAAGATGCAGTGCGATAAGTGCTTGCAGAACGACCCACCCAATGTCGTGCCACTGCAGGGCTAAGTCGATGTACTCACCTCCAAAGTAATAAGCCAGGGGGCCGTCAAAGGCGACGTCATCAATGCTGAACATCCCCGATAGTCCCTGCACCAGCACCGCAAACAGCAGCGCCAGTACCGAGTAAGCACCGAGTGGGTTATGCCCAACTGATGGCGCCTCTGCCTCTGGGGCAGCCTTTAAATAGGCAAGCACCGCATTAGGGCTGCGAACAAAGTGCGCAAAACGACTGTGAAAGCTGCCGACAAAGCCCCACATAAATCGCGTCGTGACTAAAACAATGAGCGTGTAGCCTCCATAGCTGTGCCACTCCATCCGGCCCGTCTCACCGGTCCACCAAAGAAAGCCAATACCGACCGGAAAACACCAGTGAATAAGCCGGGTGGGCAAATCCCACACCGGATGCACAACCATTAGGGCGCCATCACGTTAAGCAACGCACTAACCGAAGCCTCAACACCCAAGGTTACCGAGCCCTCGGGCTCTATTTTGAATAGCGGCGAGTGATGGGACGGTATAGGAGCGCCACCATTGGCCGCGGCTTTAAATGCCGACTCTGGGGTGCCACCAACCGCAAAATACAAGCTGGGGATGTAAGGGTCTGTCGTAAAGAAGCCAAAATCCTCAGCACCCATACCAAGCCTTTCACCGTCATTGAAAATTTGCGAACCAAAATACTCATTCCATCCGCTGCGAACCTCTCTCGTGAAAGCCACATCGTTAATGGTTGGAGGTACACCCTCTCCTTCATAGACAATCACTTCCGGCAGCATTTCATCAGGTAATCCGGCGACGCGGCCCATATTGATTGCGACCCGTTTTATGCCCTCTAGTAAGACCTGTCGATCCTCCGGGCTCTCGCTGCGCACGGTAAGCTGAAGTTTTGCCGCATCTGAAATAATGTTGTGCTTGGTACCGCTGTGAAATGACCCCACGGTAATAACCCCGGGCCGGCGTGGCGCAAGGTTGCGACTGACTACCGTCTGCAAACCCATCACGATTTGCGATCCAAGTACAATCGGGTCAACACCTGTGTGTGGGCTCGCCCCATGGGCGCCTACGCCCTTGATCAGAATATCTACCGTATCAGCGCCCGAGTAAGCCGACGTCTCAGGTGCGGCAAGCTGCCCTGTCGGTAATGCGCTCGTAACATGAAAGGCCATGGCGTAGTCAGGTTTCACGACGCGGTCCCATAGACCGTCCTCCATCATGACCCGCGCACCCGCCACTCGCTCCTCAGCTGGCTGACCTAGCAGCATCAGTGTTCCTGACCACTGGTCCTTGCGCTCTGCCATCAACTTTGCTGTACCCACCAAACTGGTTATGTGAACGTCGTGCCCACAGGCATGCATCACATAAACCTCGTTACCATCCCAATCCAACTGCTTCGCTTTCGATGCATAAGCCAGTCCAGACTTCTCCTGCACGGGCAAACCATCCATGTCGGCGCGAAACATTACGGTAGGGCCAGGTCCATTTTCCAACATTGCAATGAGACCGGTTCCGCCGATGCCCCTGTGAAGCGTGTACCCCAAAGCCTCAAGCTCATCCCCGAGACGGGCGGCTGTTTTGTCCTCTTTAAATGACAACTCAGGGTTTTCATGAAAATGGATGAATAAATCCTTAAGCTGCGTGTCGTACAGTGACTGCACATCTTCAGCAAGGGTTGCAGCATTAACTGCATAGCTAAAAAGCGCACTCAGAAAGGCAGCAGCCACAGAAAGAGAGGTCTTTATGTTGTTCATTGATTCACTGTCCTATTATTTTTTGGAGCGTTACGGTTATCCTGCATCAAATTCGCTGTTCGTTCATCACCCATAAAAGAAACGTCAACTTTTTGAGTCGTATATGTATTTGCATCGACGGGCCTTGGCCCTCATCCTATTGGCCTTTGTATGCACAGCTCGAGCAGAGGTAACCCCGACATTGAACAGTGACGCAATAGAGGCGGCCTTTGGCAGTTACGGCGTAGAGGTCATTGACCAGGGGCTCGGTACCCGGGTTGCTAACCTGTTTAGCGGCCGAGACTCAGAAAAGGTGTGCCGCACGCTCGCCGTAACTGAATTTGTGCAACCAATAAACCCGGCGTTATTAGGCAGCCACCAAGAAATCCTAGACGGTAACAGCATCGGTGCAACGTTACGGTCTGCCGGTTTCACTATTAATAAGAAGCTACTCATCAAAACAGAAATCCCTGCAACCGCAGCCTTCATTGCCTTAGCGCGTGGCACCGTCGGTGAGGGGCAAAACTTGTTCACTAAGGTTTATGCACTTTACGCAGAGACGCCAGACGATTCACTGCCGTATGCCGTGATCGCGGAGGCGTATCATCCAGCGCATTATCCACCCGTTCACAAAGAGGTAACGGAGATTGCCGACCTAAAAGAGGCGGCCCAACGCGCCCTCAAAACATTGCAACGGTTCCGCCTTAAAGAGGGGCTTAAGACCCCAGCTGCATAACAAAGCTTAGCGGAATACCCAGCTGACTTGCCCTTACTGCAGCCGTTTTTCGGTCCTCACCTGCTAGGGTCGCCACCCACAAGTTGGTAGAGCGCGCTCCCGAGCGGCAATAGGCCAGTGTTTTTTTACCGCTGTTCATTGCATCGTCCATAGCGGCGAGGTCATTACCGGGGAATGTAAACGCATTGACGGGGTAACGGACAAAAGCCACGCCGGCGTCGGCACAGGCGTCTTCAATACTGTCCATAGACGGCTGATAGGGCTCTTCATCATCTGGTCGATTACAGATAATCGTCTCGTAGCCCGCCGCGGCGAGCTGAGCAACATCTGCGGGTTGGATTTGACCCGCCATTGAGAGTGTATCGGTCAGTTCTATCAACGCTGTCATGGAATCCCCTATTTCTTAAGTTAGTTTTGAATGATGCCCAACTCTTCTCTCAGCACACGAACAATGTCGTCGCGTGGATTCTCAGAGACATCCAGCGGTCGACCGGTAATACGCTCTGCAATATCGATGTAGGTGGAAGACACATCCATCATCATCTGCCTGGGCAACACAGTGCCTGTTGCAAAGGCATAGCGTTCGTCCATCCGGTCTTTGTTGATCAGAATGTCCGGATCATCCGCATAGGCCAGCAACGCCTGCCGAAACCCTTCTTTACTGTTCTCGACCACCTGCCCCTGAGCGTAGGCTTTAGCGTCCCAAATTCGTGAGGAATCCGGCGTGCCAACCTCATCCATGTAGATCAATTCATCCACCCCGTCACGGTTTGTGGCGTAGCCAAACTCAAACTTAGTATCCACAAAAACTTGTCCGAGACTGTCGATCTCCTCAGCAATGACCTCAAAGCCTGACGCCAGCAACGAAGCGTAGTGGTCGACATCGGTTGCAGATTGAAATTTAAACGCCTCCCAATGCGTGCGCAGAATGTCTTGACTTACGTTGACATCATCCACTTCGGGAACGTCGGGAACCCCCGTCATTATGCCTTTTGTGGATGGTGTAATGAGGAGATGTTCTAGTCTTTGATCGCGCACTAACGCCTCAGGTAATCGGATTCCACAAAACTCCCGCTCGCCTCGCTCATAGGCCCTCCACATAGAACCCGTGATGTACTGCCGTGCAATCGCTTCAATCATGATTGGCTTTGCACGCTGTACCACCCATACCAGCGGGTGAGGTGTTTCTAAGATATGACTTCGCGCAAGTCCCGCTTCGCCAAAGCGTTGGAACCAGTGACCAGAAATCGCATTCAGTGCAGCGCCCTTACCCGGCACGCCGTCCAATCCGCCCTCAGCACGCCACATACACTCAAAGGCTGAAAGACGATCGCTAATGACCATAATCGCGAGTTCAGCTGACGGGTGCGCGGGATAGTCACGCTCCTTTATTAAACGGGCGCTATCCGCTTTTGTCAGCCAATAAACAGACCGGACCTTCCCCGAATGGACAGATTGCTCCGTACGAATGGGTAGATCGTTGTTTTGAGCCAAAACACGCAACTGAACAACACCGACGAGATGTGGGAAGACTTACTATTGTCCAATATCCGTTAATGTTTGACCAGTGAGTCGATGGCGCTATGCTTCGCGTTGATTTTTTACCGATAACAAAAAACGGGACTCTTTATGTATCTTCGCAAGACAGCATGTCTCCTCTTGATCATCGCTTCGGCTAGTTCGTGGGCTGACACATCTGAACCTGCACTTGAAACCATCATCGTTACAGCGAATCGCACTGCTGACAGCGGCGCAACACTGGGACAAGCTTGGTCAGCACTCTCGGCCGAAGACGTTGCCGCTGTGGACTTGCAGCACAGTAATCAGCTGTTTAATCGAGTTTCGGGTGCCTGGGTTAGCCGAGGAAATGGACAAGAATCCCTTATCTCATTGAGATCTCCAGTTCTAACCGGTGCGGGTGCCTGTGGCGCATTTTTCACAGCAGAGGACGGTATCAATCTGCGCGCACCCGGCTTTTGCAACGTCAACCAGCTGTTCGACGCAAACTTGCTTCAAGCCAGTGGCGTTGAGGTGGTGAAAGGCCCGTCGAATGCAACCTACGGATCCAATGCGGTAAACGGCGTGATCAATGTACTGACGAAAAGTGCAGAGCAAACGCAAGACTCTTTTGGTCTGCAACTGGGTAGCAGAGATTTTGGTCGTGCGCGCATCGCCGCGAGTAACGGCGGCGTTGCGTTGAATGCTAACGCAACAACTTATGGCGGCTACCAAGCGGAATCCGGTTACGACCAGCAAAAAGCAAATCTCAGATTCGACGGCGAAGTCGACGACTGGCAACTCACAGGCGTTGTTTCAGCGTCGAATCTGAACCAAGAGACCGCGGGCTACATTCAAGATGGCAAAGGCGCCTATCGAAACAGTGCCGCGCGCAAGGTCAATCGAAACCCCGAGGCCTACCGCGATGCGCGTTCGCTGAGAGCTCATCTGCGCTTCGAGCGTGAATTGGGTGATCGCACAGTTAGTATCACACCTTATTTACGCTCCAACGAGATGGAATTTCTGCAGCATTACCTACCTTGGAAGTCTCGCGAGATGAATGAGCACGACAGTTTAGGCTTGCAGGCTCACCTACGAGGGGTGAGTGCCTGGGGTGAGTACATAACGGGCATCGAATTCGACTCAACCGACGGTCGACTGAAGGAAGACCAGGCAGAATCTTTTAGTCCTAACCAGCCTGCTGGTATCCATTATGACTACCAGGTGGATGCGACAAACGTTGCCCTATTTGGGCAAATAGAGGTCGCCCTTGCTGAAGACTTGCTCCTGCAAGCTGGACTTCGCTCGGAGCGCACCGATTACGATTACACAACGCGAGAAGCGGCGGGATCAGCTTGTGCCCCGGAGGCCAGTGCTTGTCGTTTTTATCGCCCCGAGGACCGGTCCGACGACTTCTCAAACCTATCTTCTAATCTCGCCCTGGTTTGGACTCGCGGTAGCCACAATCTCTACGTGCGAACAGCGCAGGGATTCAGAGCGCCGCAGGCGACCGAGTTGTATCGGCTTCAGGCCGGCCAGCAAGTTGCCGACATTGATTCTGAGGAGGCCACCTCGCTCGATATCGGATGGCGATTCAGCAACGAACGAGTGTCGACTGATATTTCTTTCTATGGGATTGGTAAAGACGAGGTAATTTTCCTCGACCGAAATCGTCAAAGTGTCAGCGGCGCCTCAACGCGCCATCGCGGTATCGACATCGATCTTTCCTGGAGTATCGATGACACGCTAAGTGCGAGTCTCAATGCATCCTTCGCTGATCATACGTATGACAGTGACATCCAAATCCTAGGCAGTCGTGATTCAATAAAGGGCAATGACATTGACACTGCACCTCGTCACTTTGGTAGCGCTCGAATTAAAAAATCGATAACACTAAGCGACCGTCCAGCAAGTCTCGAGCTCGAGGCAGCTTGGGTAGATGAGTACTTCATCGACCCCAATAACCAGCATACCTACCCCGGGCACGAGCTTATTAACGCTCGCGCAGAGTGGCTGATAAGCGAAAAAGTCTGCTCAACACTTACCGTGACCAACCTATTGGACACAGGTTATGCCGAGCGAGCCGATTACGGGTTTGGTAACTACCGGTACTTTGTGGGGGAACCAAGAAGCGCCGTTCTCGGTCTATACTTCGCGCTATAACAAAAACAAGGTACGTTTATGAACCAGTACGGTCCTGCAATCGTTGTCGGCGTGCTTATCGGCGGTGCGATTCTACTCGATGATTATGTGCGACCCCATCCACCGATACCTCCTATGATGGTTGAAGCGATCGAGATGGGTGATAGGCCGTTTTTCCCCAAAGACATCCACGAGTTCGATATGGCACCCGATGGGGACACCCAATCCAAGGTTTGGATCCATAAGCGCGCCGATGGTGACGTCACAGAAAAAATGCAAATCACCATACTCGATGATGATGCCGAAGTTACCGAAGGCGTCACCATGATTAAAGTGAAGGTCGACGGGACTGCCACACAAGATTTAGCTGGTCAGGTGACGGCGCTCATCGATCAGGCGCGAAAAGAGGGGCGAAAGCCAAGTCCTGATGAGTTGAAAGCGATTGTCGCCGAGACACTCGGTGCCGGTGATGCGGGCGCAACCGTCGAGGTTGAAGTCGACGTCGAGGAGCCTCAGTAATAAGCGCTCCCCGCCTCGAAAATCGATAGCAGGCCGGCAGCGTTAACCGCCTCGTGCGTGTTATTTTTCTCTCAAGCAGTCTGGGGGAACGACTGACGTAAATGCGCAAGCACAAGCTGCGGAATTAACGCATCGAGGATTATCAGACGAACGTGCGCAAACCTACTGCGTGTCTCACCTTATCTAAAAGCGCTGCACTCTGTGGTCTGAGGCGCTCAGCACCCGCCTGTAAAACGGCTTCAACTTCTTGAGGGTTGGCCATTAGCCGGTCGTACTCATCCCGTGCAGGCGCTATTTCATCGTTAATGCGCTCAAATAGGCGTTTCTTCGCCTCACCCCAGGCAAGACCGCCCTCAAACGCTTCGCGCATCTCCTGGCGTTCGGCCTCGTTGGCAAATGCGCACCAGATCTGGAAAACGGCAGAGGTGTCTGGATCTTTTGGCTCGCCGGGCTCAAGCAAATTGGTCTTTATTTTATTGATACCTTTTTGCAGTTTTTTGGGCGTACTGAAGAGTGGAATGGTATTGCCATAACTCTTACTCATTTTACGCCCATCAAGCCCTTGCAAGACCGCAACCTCATCATCCACCACAGCCTTCGGTAGCACGAAAGTCTCTCCGTAGTGGTGATTGAAGCGCGCTGCAATGTCCCGTGCCATCTCAACGTGCTGAATCTGATCGCGCCCCACAGGAACGTCATTTGCGTTGAAAATTAATATATCCGCCGCCATGAGGATCGGGTACGAAAAGAGTCCCATTGTAATGGCGTGATCAGGATCCTCCCCTGCCTCCTCGTTTGCCTGCACCGATGCTTTGTAGGCGTGCGCCCGGTTCATCAGACCTTTGGCTGCATTACAGGTGAGAATCCAGGACAGTTCCGTGATCTCAGGGATGTCTGACTGTCGATAAAAGTGAGCTGACTCGTGATCAAGCCCCAAAGCTAGCCAAGTCGCCGCAATCTCCCTACTGGACTGAGCAACTAAGGCAGGGTCTTGTGACTTGATGAGGGCGTGGTAGTCAGCAAGAAACAAATACGCATCGACATCTTCGCGTTGTGACGAGGCTATCGCAGGACGTATGGCACCAACATAGTTTCCTAAGTGTGGCGTACCTGTCGTGGTGATCCCCGTTAATACACGATGACGTGCCATCTAAACCTTCCCCAGTGCTGCCGCCCCATCAACACATTAGGGCGAGCAATTGTCTTTAATTTGGCGAGATTGTAAGAGCCAGCATCCATTTCTACCAGTATTTCCGCGTGGAGCGCCCCCCACAGTCTCCCACGCATACGGCGAGATCTAGGTGGCCGACGCCACCAACAGAAGTGCCACAGCCAGCAAGACCCGGTACACCACGAATGGCATCATACCGACACGCGTTACCAGTCCTACAAAAAAGGCAATAGTCATATAGGCGCTAATACCAGCAATCGCCATCGCCGTTACCGTCTCAAAAATCAAACCGGCGTCTAGGGCATTGGTTTGAGTGACGAGCATAAGTAGCAAGGCGCCACCAATGACAGGAATCGATAGCAAGAACGAAAATCGTGCTGACGTCGCGATGTTGTAACCGAGAAATGACGCAGCCGTAATGGTGATTCCTGATCGTGACGTGCCCGGAATGACGGCGAGGGCCTGCGCCAGCCCGATAATAAGCGCATGATCTACACGCGTAATTGACTGCTCATCTCCGTCCGAACCGCGAAAACGATAAGCAACCCCCAGCAGGATGCCAAAACCCAGGGTCGCCCAAGCGATTGTTGTCAATCCGCGCAAATGCGCATCGATAAACTCCATGAACAAAAAACCGACCAACATAACGGGTAAGGTGGCTATTCCGAGACACCCTATTTCCCGCAAAGCGCCGGCAGAGGCAACGGCATCATTTCGCCGCGTCACAGCGAATAGAAGTTCTTTCAATGTGCTTCGGTAATAAATAAGCACCGCGAACAGTGTTCCCGCGTGAACAGCGACATCGAACGCCAGGCCTTGATCAGACCAACCTAAAACCTGCGAAGGTAAAATGAGGTGTGCTGAGCTCGATATGGGCAGGAATTCACTGAGTCCTTGGATTAAAGCCAGTACGACCAGCTGAACGGTATCCACTACGCTTTTTTCCCCTGCTCTGAAAGTTTTTTCCAGCTAATGTCTTTCTGCACATACCGGGGCTCCAATTGAGCCGCGTCGAGGAGTACAGAAGGGTCAATGCTATCAAGAAACGCAAGGGCTGCTCTCGACGGTCTCGGCCGAGCCTCGCCGAGTAACTCAACATCGCAGAGCCCCGCATGACTCTCGAGAAGTAGATGACCGCCGTCACCTGCAATCGCAAAAACATCACCCGACTGAGCCAGCGCTTGCCCACCGGGCCCAGTTACCTCTGAAGGGATACTGACCGTAGGGCCTTTCAATTCCGCGACACCCGTCGCCGTCATTTCAAACCACGCCCAGTACACCTGACCAATTTGTGCATCCATAACGCTTAAAATGCGCGATCCAACGGGTCGCGAGACCGATTGAGCCTGAGATGCCAAGGAACAAACAGGGAGAACAGGAACATCGAGAGACCAACCCAAACCCTGTGCCACACCCACAGCCACACGGATCCCAGTAAACGAGCCAGGACCGACACCACAGAGTATTAGATCGATATTACCTACAGCCCGCTCACCCAGCGCCTCATCAATCATCGTTAAAATGTGCTGATTGTGTGCTCTGGGAAGGTCACGTTGTATTTCGATGACATTCTCCTGCGAAATCACCGCGACGGAACACAGATTCGTCGATGTATCGAGAGCGAGAACAGTCGGGTTATCAGGCAGATCCTTCATGGCGCGCAATACTCGCACACTGCGCAAAAATAAGCAGTGGTTAACCCTACCTTTTACGCACCAGTAACGTGTAATCCGACAAAAATAATATGCGCAACGACCACCCCTAGCGTCAATCGCTGTCGCATGCGCTGATACCAAAGCTCAAGTGACGATATGCGTCGTTCGTACCAAAGCAATGCCATGTAACCCAACATCAAAAACACCGCTGCCATCATTGCCTGTGCAGTAAGGATTGCAGCAACACCGAACAGCACCAGGCCATTACTTACGATCAACGTACTCACAGCACCGTCGGCTTTAACGGTTTGAACCTGTCCCCACAGAGCCCCGGCCAAAAACGCGAAGATGCCTAGCGAGTAAATAATAAAGCCCTGAATGGAGAGCGATCGAGGCCAATCCTCGAGCGAGCTAAAACCAAGACAAAAGCCGAAAAAGGGAACTAGACCCGCATAGCCTAACAGCTGGGAAATTAGTCGACTGGACACTCGACCGTTACCTCTGGATGACGAATGATAGTGAGCAGAATACCACCTACGGGCAGACCAAATTTCGTTAGCGTGGACTCATTAATTAATACGTTCTCGCTGACCCGATACATTCGATCATCGACTGCGACATCGATTGAGCCGTCTTCGAGTTCAATAGTCAAAACGTAATCCAGGAACATCGAGTTACCCGAGAGTGTTGCCCTGCCCTCGCCACGCACGTCCCCCGCCGTCGCCGCGTACGAACCATCAGCAGACTCAGTGAGTCGCCAGACTCGTGTTTGATTCTCGCCATCGTCAAAGACGAAACGCTCATCGAGCGTGCCCACACCGTTCTGCCAACAAGCGGTGATATCCGCAACAAACGAGCGGCTCGCATAACCTCGATAATTCTTAACAACACCGTGCGCCGTCAGTGACCCGTCGAAAAATGACTCCGCGGAAAATACGGGTCCTCTACCCTCGTACTCCTCGACACCAACACCCGTGCAAGCGCTAAGTGTTACCGCCAACAACAGCAGTACTATTGTTTTCCGCATTTTCTACTCCATCTTTTTGACATACGTTTGGGCAAAAAAAACCCCGGTCAATGATGACCGGGGAATCAAAAAACCATCTGGGGGAAGATGGCTTGGAAACCAAGTAAGGTTGCGATTGTTACGACCCTGAAAACTGGGTGGATCACCAATTTATTCGGCCAGTGCGTAAAATATGAACAAAAAAAGGGCGACCCGAGGGCCGCCCTTTCCTGAGTTGCTGCTTGGTACTTAAAGCGAACCTGGAACTGTCCAGCCAGCCCACCAAGGGTTCGAGCCGTCGGGGTTCACAGCACCGATGAAGTCAGTCGCGTCGAGGAAGCTCGTATTCGCAGTTGACTCCGGGTATGCCGCGTTGATTTCAGTCCAGTTAAGCGGTGCAGCGAGTACCGCCTCTGCAGCTTGCGAAGCAAGGATCGCGTCAAGCGCAGGTGCAACAACAACCATTGTTGCGTTACCTACAGCGTCAGCGCCCGCTTCACTATCCGCAGACACCAACAGACCGCCACTGCCGTCGTTCGCACAGTCTTGAATCCAGTTGTTGAATACAAGCGCTGTGTTGACGTTAGCACCCGCGCCGCCTGTGATTCGTGCACAAGACTCGAAGGTATTAGGTGTATCAGCCGCGACCGTTGCAACGACGTTGTGGAAGAAACCGCCTGACTTCTTCTTGAACTGCATAATGAAGGAGTCATCGTTAGCCTGCTTGTTAGCGATAATGGTTACGTTAGACACGGTTGGCTTAGACAAAGGCTCGTCCGCGCCTTGAGTATCCATCTCGAACGCTTCACCACTGCCCTCAGCAGACTGCTTAACGATCACGTACTGCATGTTGCCTCGATAGGCCTCGTCCCAGTCGACTGAATCGTCACGTGCGCCAGTTACAACAGCGTACTTAACGTTGACATCACCGCCATAGAACTCAATGCCATCGTCCGCATTGTCGTGGACTTGGATGTATGACATCTCTGTACCACTACCAACGCCGTTCAGCGACAGGCCGTTGATTTCGTCACCGTCCGCATTGATCAGGTAACCACCTTCAGCAATAACAACGTACTTGAGCGTACCGCTGTCGTCGTTTCGTGTTTCACCGTTAATTTGACCAAATCGCCCAGCACCGCCTTCGGCAGTGATGTTACACAGGTCATCAGTACAGGTGTTGTGACGACCGAAACCAGAGATGATTAAACCACCCCACTCAAATGGGCCGTCTAAACCTTCGTCTTCCGAGCTGAAGATAATTGGCGCTGTCGGTGTACCCACGGCTTCGATGTTCGCACCGCGGTTGATCTGCAATACCGCCGCAGTTTGAAAAGTGCCGTCAGATGCTTCGAGCCCCTTAACCTCAACACCCGCTTCGATAGTCAACGTCGGTGTAGTGAGCTCAGCACCGCCTTGCGTGAAGCCTTGTGCGTCGAGAGTTTCGGCACCATTGCCGAACTGAACACGCCCGTTGAGTGTGTAAGTGTTACCTGCAACTAACGTCATGTCGTCGTTGTAGATACCTTGGAGCTCACAGACGTTGTCTGCAGTCTCTGTAGTACCTGCAGGACACTCGATTGCAACAGCTTCTGGCGTGCCTACTGAACCTGCGATAGTCCAGCCGTCCCACCAAGCTGTGGTTGCGTCTGGGTCAACCGCACCGATGTAGTCCGTAGCGTCGAGGTAATCGGCGTCAGCAACAGACTCGCTGAACGATGCATTAATTGCAGCCCAGTCCATCGCTTCCGAGAGCTTGGCAGCCTCAGCCGTAGCGGCCGCAAGCGAGTTCAAGTTGGCAAAGGTAACAGTGACGTTTAGTGCGGCACCACCCATATCAACCGTTGCAAGTACACCCTGATCACCCGGTGCGTTAGCACAATCCTGAATCCAGTTATTGAACACGAGTGATGTGCCAACGTTCGCTTCGGATCCGCCCGTAATGCGTGCACACGTGTCAAAGGTGTTTGGCGAGTCCGCATCAACCGTGGCGACCACGTTGTGGAAGAAACCACCGGACAACTTTTTGAACTGCATGATGAACGAGTCATCGTTAGCTTGCTTGTTCGCAATGATTGTTACGTTCGATACCGTTGGCTTGGACAGTGGCTCGTCTGCGCCCTGTGTATCCATCTCGAACGCCTCACCGCTGCCTTCTGGAGACTGCTTGACCACGACGTACTGTAAGTTGCCTTGGTAACCCTCATCCCAGTCGATAGAGTCATCACGCGCACCCGTCACCACGACGTGCTTCGCGTTTACATTACCGCCGTAAAACTCGATGCCGTCGTCCGCGTTGTCGTGGACTTGCAGGAACTCAATCTCAGTGCCGTTACCAACACCATTTAGCGACAGCCCATTGATCTCGTCACCGTCAGCGTTAATCAAATAACCACCTTCTGCGATGACAACGTACTTGAGCATGCCACTGTTATCGTCAGGTGTTGATCCAGAAACTTGGCCAAAGATCCCCGCACCACCTTCGGCAGTGATATTGCAGATTTCATCATCACAGGTGTTGTGCGGACCAAAGCCGCTGACAATTAGGCCACCCCATTCGAATGGGCCTTCATAACCCTCGTCTTCCGAGCTGAAGATTATGGGATCATCAGCTGTGCCCACAGCCATAATGTTGGCGCCCCGGTTAATTTGAAGTACGGCGGCGGTTTGGAACGTGCCGTCTGAGGCGCTCAGCCCCTTGACCTCGACACCGGGCTCAATTGTGAGTGTTGGTGTGGTCAGAGCGTCACCATTTTCGAGTGTTGTCGCCGATGACATGCGCGCAGCGCCATTACCAAACTGAACGCGACCGTCCAGTGTGTAGGTATTTCCGGCTACCAAGGTTAGGTCTGTCTCGTATGTACCGGTGAGTTCGCAAATATCGGTCGATGTTTCTGTTGTGCCCTCGGGACAAGGGACATCGTTGGGCTCTGGTTCGGGCTCGGGTGCGGGTGCTGGCGCGGGAGTCCCCCCCGATCCACCATCGTTTGTTGGTGCCTCGATAATAATCGTTGTATCTCCTCCTCCGCCGCTGCAACCGCTGAGTCCTACCAGGGCTCCAGAGGCGAGTAGCGCCATCACTAACTGCTTATTCATCTACATTCACTCCTAATGGAAATGGTTTTCGCTGGTTTGGTGCTGCTCTAAAGTTTCCAGTCGATACCGACTTGAAAACTTGTTCCTCGTTCGTACTGCTGGAAAACCTTGCCTCCCTGCGAGTACTCGTAATCTTCATTCAGTAAATTGTTAACCTTTGCGCGCACTGATAGCGCTTCGTTAACGTCCCACCGATAGACCAATTGCACGTCGAGTCGTGGTTCTAAAATGACATCTGCTGCGCCCTGAATTCCGCGATCGGCAACCGTTTTACCGTTCTGGTTGAGCAATAAAGTCACCTGCTGCTCTGCCGCAAAATCGTCGTAGCCAAAGACAATGTTGGCTGTGTAGTCGGGTTGACCCTGCATAGCGCGAATCACGCCGCCGCCGATGTCAACTTCGGACTCGATAGATGCCGCGTTGAAATCGATAAAGATCTCGGAGTCAAAGTCGTCCGAGAGCGAGAATGAAATCCGCCCTTCGACTTCAATACCGTTAAGTTCTGCAAGATCAGAGTTTTGGAACGTACGCGCGTTGGCTGCCGTGCCCGAAGCTGCGATCACGACTCGCTCAATAGCGTCCTCGATTTCTTTGTGAAATAAAGCGACGGAAATGCTGTTACCTGCGTCCTCGTCGAAGTACCACTCCCAGCGAATATCGGCATTGGTGATGGAAGAGGTTTGGAGAAATGGATTACCAAAGACCTGAGCGCCGAACTCAAGATCCTGGTAGTAGGCATTCGCCGTCTCTTTAAAGTCTGGACGCGCAATCGTCTCACTCAATGCGACTCGAAGCTGTTGATCATCGGTAAACGACCAGTTCACGCCAAAATGCGGCAGTGGCGTGATTTCATCGATAACAGACTCCACGGGTTGACCATTGAAACTGCTAAAAGTCTCGGTAGTCTGAACGTACTCCTCAAATCTGATGCCTGTGATGACCTGCCATTCCAACCCAAGCGTATGGTCATAGAGCGCGTAGGCGCTGTTGTAGGTAAGGTCCGCACCATAATTATCAGAGGGAAGCGTTGACTCCGTGAAGGTGAGGCCGCGCGTCACTGAACCCTGGACACCACCTATAACGGATGGGTCATTACTCGCCGCGTAAACCACGTCCGAGACGACCCCATTAGGCGCCGCTAATATGTCCCCTGCCAAGATCGTGGAGTAGCCATAAATGGCCGCTTCTGCCTCTCGATCGCGCTCAATGGCACTGAGTCCCATCTTCAATGAACTAAACGAGTCGCCATCGTCGAAAACATCCCATGTCAGATCGAATGAGAGTTCGTCGTTGTTATCGACCAAGTTATTGAAGCGTCGATTGCTACCGCCGTAGTTGAAAAAGAAGCCTGTGAACAAGTCACCCTGTGATGCATTCGTTGCACTAAAATCAAACCCGGCGACCAGGTCACTGCCCAGTGTCTGCGACTGACTTGCAATGAACGAAGAGTTGCGGCGATCAGGCACATCGCGTTCAGCTTGGCTTACGGTTGCTTGCCATTCGAGGAACAATGAACCGGATTCGTTGAGAAAGTGCGATCCGGCGACCTGAGTCGAGGCATATTGACGCTCTTCCCACTGTACACTTGTGCCCACAACGGACCGGAACTCGTCACCCTCGACACCCACGTAGCGCTCAACGAAAGAGTCCGTCACGCGGGAGACAATGGTGTTCCATTCATAGGTACTATCTCCAATGCCCACGCCCACTGAAACCAAACCACTGACTTCAATGTTGTTGGTCGCTGTCTGATAGGTGAAGTCGTCCGCCACGATGTCAGAGCCACCGCCGTACGACCGGCGGATGCCATTCTGTCGTTGACTCCAGCTATTGGCATAACTGCCTGCAGCAAAGTAGCCGATCTCAGCGTCGCCGATGTAGAAGACATCACCAGCAGAGATACCCAAATCAATAGCCGGCGTCACAGACGCAGTGTCGGCATCCCAGCCATCCATCATCAGAAGACCAGCTGACTGTCGAAGTTGACCAGAAATGTAACTATCCACAACGAAGGTATTGCCGTCGCTGTCAGTAATGCTCCCTGCTTTGAGCGCGTCGGCAATAGCTGCAATTGCTCCGTTCTCTTCTCGCGTTCCATCATCCCAACCCAGAAAATCCGAATCGCCCTCCAGCGCGTCAACAGCAACCGAGCTTCCAGTAAGGCCTGTAACGCCGCCCAACTGCACTGACAAGTCAATAAAGGCCTCATCAGGGAACGTCTTGGTGTTTATCACCAAATTGCCGCCAGTAGACTCACCCGGCATTGACGCCAGATAGGTCTTCTTAACGTCTAGCTGATTTACAAAACTTGACGGAAAGAGGTCCAATGGAACCGTTCGTCGAGAAGGGTTGGTTGAGGGCATGGCAGAGCCATTGAGGTTCGCCGTGACATAACGATCACCTAAACCCCGAATCACCACATACTTATCGTTCTGCACTGATACACCAGGAACGCGTACGATCGATGCCGCCACATCACTGTCTCCGTAACGCGCGAGCTGCTCCACGCCAAGTGTGTCGACAATATTGCCTGTGTCTCGCTCGCTTAACTCAAAGGCGCCGGGATCAAAGCTACCCAGAACCACCACCTCTTCTAACTGCGGCCGCTCCAGCTCAAAAGAGATAGACTCACTCGCCAGCCTGACCGAGAGACCTCGAGTCACTCCGGCGAAAACGCGGCTGGTGTAGCGATTGCCATCAACAGTTACTGTGTAGCGCCCGCGTGGCGCCTCAATCGTTGCTACACCGTCCTCATCGGAGGCCGCTCGTCCCCCACCGTTGGACAAGTTGACGACAGTACCCGTTACGGGCGAGCCATCTCTTGTCACTGTAATTTCTAGACTTCCTTTGGGTTGATCGCGTCGCTCAGGAGCAGACTCTCTACTACCGTACACATCGACAAGCGGCGATGAGCCGGGGGCTAATTCGATCACGACATCGGCTAATTGGCCTGATTCCAGGGCAAAGCGAACAACGCGTTGATCACCGCTCGCGTCAACAGCCACAACGTGGCCGCCTGCATTAAGGTCTGCCGTGAATGACCCATCCAGTCGTGTGGTGCCAGCGACTTCACCGTCTATCGTAATCGTCGCTGAGCGCTGAGGCTGGCCGCCTTGGAAAACATAAAGTAAAAGTTCATCCTCGGCCGTGGCTAGTTGGGGTAACAACAACCCTGCCGTGATCAACAGCAGACGCGCTAACGTACTTTTTATCATCGGTGCTCCTCAAGCGATTAACACTCTCGACTTCAGAGTGGCTTGGGCGAGCACTTTATTAACCGCAGATTACAAATTCCTTGCTGAAAGATGATTGTTTTATGACAACCGTTAAGTCGAAGATGATCAAATACCGCTAACACATTGTTTTTTCGAGTCTTATATGCCTGTAAGGGCAATACAACGTCACAAAAACTTCACATGCACTGCACGCCAATCCGGTTAAAGTCCACGTGACCATCATGCGGATGCACTGCGCTTCATATCTGTCCGGTAACGGGAAAAATTCCGGCTGGTTTGAAACCCCAGATTGTGTTCAGCATGACGAGATCTGCGACCTAAAGCAGCGGAGTTATGGATGCTTAACTTTCAAAACTTAGTGCAGCAGTACTTTCCTGAATTCGCGAGTCGCCATTCAAGGCTTGCCCGTATTGCTGGAAATGCTTTGAACTTTTTATTTTTTCAAAGACGTTTCGAACAGTTTGATCGTGAATTCCCAGGGAGTGAGGGCTTTGACTTTGTTGAATCGGCGCTCACTTTTTTCAACTTCCAACTCCGTACACGAGAATCCGAGCGAGCACGGATCCCCACCACCGGTAAGGTAGTGATCGTTGCGAATCATCCGATAGGCTCACTCGACGGGCTCGCTCTCCTCCGCCTTATCCGGCAGATACGACCTGATGTAAAAGTTGTTGCAAACAACATGCTGATGCAAATAACACGCTTACACCCCGTTCTCTTACCTGTCGACAACATGGGGGGAAAAACCGGCCGCAAGCATTTGTTAGCGATAAAAGAGCATCTCAACGATGAGTCTGCGCTGTTGATCTTCCCTGCAGGTGAGGTTTCGCGGTTCGGCGCCAAAGGTGTTCGAGACCCGGCCTGGCAAAGTGGTTTTATCAAGCTTGCCTCCGCCACCAGGGCACCGATCCTGCCGATCTTCGTGGGTGGTCGAAACTCTGTCTTCTTTTACAGCCTGAGTTTCCTCGCAAAGCCGTTATCCACGGCCTGGCTCATTAGGGAGATGTTTAAGCAAAGTCACAACACAATCGATGCCCGCATAGGAAGCGCTATCCCGTACGAGGTTTACTCGGCAAACAAATTTTCCGCGACGACCTTGGCGGATATGTTTAAACAACATGTCTACCGACTGGCGAGAAATCGCAAACCGATTTTTGACTCAGTGGAAACGGTAGCCCCGCCGGAGTCGCCAGTGCTGATTAAGCGTGAGGTTTCGCTCTGCGAGCGTTTAGGTACAACGCCCGACGGTAAGCGCATTCTCCTAACGACGGCCCAGCAATCACCTTGCATCATGCGCGAAATAGGCAGGCTCCGAGAAATGACCTTCAGACTTGTCGGCGAAGGGTCAGGTGCGCCAAGAGATATCGATAGTTTCGACGATACCTATGACCAATTATTCCTTTGGGACGAGGGTGAATTGGAGATTGTCGGTGCCTACAGATTGGGCGATGCGCGCTTACTAACTGAACGAGGCGGAGTCTCGGCCTTGTATACAAACACGCTTTTTGAGTTTTCATCCTCGATGCAGTGCTACTTCGCACAAGGACTCGAACTCGGTCGAAGCTTTGTTCAGCCAAAGTATCAAACGCGCAACGCGCTCGATTACCTGTGGTATGGCATCGGCGCCTACGTATCGAAAAGAACTCACATTCGATACCTATTTGGCGCGACATCTATCTCGCGCTTTTACAGCCCAGAGGCCATAGCGCGGCTCGCGTATTTCTACTCAGAAAACTACAACAGCCTTCCCGTTGAGGTGCATCCTAGAACGCCTTTCATTATTTCCGATGAGGTCAAAGCAAAGCTTGATACCGAATTTTTCGGAATCGACCGAGACGAGGACTTCAAGGCCTTAAAACATTACCTCGCATCGGAGGGTTTGAAGGTGCCGACGCTTTACAAGCACTACTCACAAACAACCGAGGAAACTGGTGTTACCTTTTGCGCCTTTAATCGAGACCCGGACTTTGGTGATTGCGTTGATGGCTTTGTCATCGCGGATCTCACCCTGCTGAAACCAAAGAAAAAAGCCCGTTATTTGGGACACGACTGGTGTTATGAAGGAGAGCAAAGCTAAAAAACTCATACGAAGTCAGAATCCTCTCTAACCTTAAAGATGGCGCAGGAAACTCAAGATGACCCCCTCGTGAGAGTCATTCACTCGGTTTTTGCGCGCATAAATACCAGAGTCCGCCCGCATCGCTTCCCATCCTCACAAAACTTTGCAAGTCTACGCCTATCAGGTGCCCTTCGGTCTGCACCTATCCCAGCCCTAGATTCCTTTAGGGCTCGTTACCTAACAACCCCAGTCTGGGCCGAGCCTCTACGTCATAGGTTGACTGTAGCTTGGCAAGACGATCCGCAAGACCACCTATTAGGATATTGATCTGTGTATTTTAAAGACCTCGACCTGTCGTCGGAACTGCTGCGTGCTATTGAAAAAAAAGGCTACAGCGAAGCCACCCCAATCCAGCAAAAAGCCATCCCGCTGGTATTACAAGGCAAAGATTTACTTGCCGGTGCTCAAACAGGCACTGGCAAGACCGCAGGTTTCACACTACCGCTGCTGCAACAACTTCAGAGAAAGTACCCAAATACCAAACACAAGAGTTACCCCAAAGTACTCATACTAACGCCGACGCGCGAACTCGCTGCACAGGTGCACGAGAGTGTTCGGGACTACAGCAGTTACCTCAACTTTCGTTCGGCGGTCGTTTTTGGTGGGGTGAGTATTAATCCGCAAAAGCAAAAACTTATTCGAGGCGTCGACATAATCATTGCAACACCCGGGCGGCTGCTCGATCACGTTCAGCAACGCAGCGTAGATCTATCAAGAATTGAAACGCTCGTACTCGATGAAGCCGATCGCATGCTTCAAATGGGGTTTATTCATGATATTCGTCGGGTGGTAAAAATCATACCCAAGCAACGCCAAACGCTGCTTTTCTCCGCCACGTTCTCTTCCGAGATAAAACGCCTTGCCGCTGATTTCCTGAACGATCCAAGCGAGATTCAAGTCACACCGGAGAACACGACTACCGAGCGTGTCAGTCAAGTGGTGTATCCCGTCGATAAGCGTCGTAAGCGCGAGTTGCTGTCACAACAAATAGGCGAGAATAATTGGCAACAAGTATTGGTTTTTACGCGGACCAAGCACGGCGCTAATCGATTGGCGACGCAACTCGAAACCGACGGTATTTCGGCCGCGGCAATTCACGGAAATAAATCTCAGGGGGCTCGCACTAAAGCTCTGGCCGATTTCAAGTCCGGTGCGGTCCGCGTGCTGGTGGCCACTGATATCGCAGCCCGCGGTATTGATATTCATAAGCTTCCCCATGTTGTGAACTACGAACTGCCCAATTCGGCTGAAGATTATGTGCATCGCATCGGTCGTACAGCACGTGCAGGACAGACAGGCGGTGCCATCTCACTTGTCTGTGTCGACGAGCTAAAGCTGTTGAGCGACATTGAAAAGCTCATCGGCACCAAAATTGAGCAAGTGAAATTACCGGGTTACGACGTGGACCCCACCATTAAACCAGAACCCATTCAAAACGGTCGTACAGGCCGAAGCAACGGCCGCCAAGCCAATGATCGGCAACCCGGGGGCAAGCGCTCTAGTGCTCAGGGTCGCGGCGCTAAGTCGGCTGGTCAAAAGCAGGGTCGATCTCGCAACGGTCGTGGGCGCGCAGCATAATGTTTAGGCCGGCGCTTAAATGACCAGAGGGGTAACACTGTTGAACGAATTGTCTGTACGGTCTGTATCGTCCACTTCGCAACCCGCTGCGTTAGGGTTAAGAGTGGTGCCGTCGGATGTGCCACCATCGCGCACGGCAAGCGGTCGAGGAAAACTGAGTGTCGAACTGCGACGTCGAGCCTGTGCCTCGCTCCTATTTTGGCTGTGCGCGTGCTTTCTAACTGTTGTTTTAGGTGCAGGTGCATCAAGCGCGCGAGGGCAAACCGTGATGTTAGATAATTTTGAAAACGACCGCGGCTGGCGCGCGGTCAATGACAACGTTATGGGAGGTCGCTCGCTGGGCCAGGTCATCGTGCGTGATGGGCGTCTGCAATTCGAGGGATCAATCAACACCCAAGGGGGCGGGTTTGCGTCCATTCGCAGAACCATTGAGGTGGGAGAGCTCCTCGGCGCTAAGGCCGTATCCCTGCGCCTGAAGGGCGATGGACGCCAGTACCGGCTGACATTGCGGGATAATAAGCAAGTGAGAGGGCGTTCCGTGAGTTATCAGGCCGGTTTTTCAACGTCTCCAAAAGGTCAGTGGCAGAACGTCCGAATTGAACTCAACGGACTGCGAGCATCGTTATTCGGCCGGCCCATGGCTGTCGGCGAGGTGGATTTAGGCTCGGTTTGGTCAATCGGCATTATTATCGCCGATGGGCAGGATGGCCCGTTCGCACTGCAACTAGATAAGCTAGAGTTTCTGTTCGAATAAGCCGCTATCAGCGCAATGAATGCGCAGGACTGGTTGTTGAGATTACGTGATATCGGTTGGCGGGTACTGAGCGTTTCGATACCTATTGCTTCACCTTTTTTGCTCGCCCCACGAACCCGCAACATCCGTCTTGATATCGACTCTCCCAACTCCTCGCGGTTAGCCTCTGGTGGATGCGTTTGGTTGCGGTCCGAGCCCTAGTAAGACGCGCTAGACATTCTTCTGGCGCCCCGCTTTGGCGTCTCGACGGCCACGCTTGGTGAGCGGCACACCGTTGGCGTCGACCGTGCTCTTGGGTTTCTCACCTTTTGCTTTTTTGGATGCGCGGCTCAGTGTAATGAGTGAGAGCGTTTCTTGATCACGCAGCTTGACCGCGTTTTTCTCCAAGGTATCCAGTTCCTCAAAACTGTAGAGGTCGTTTTTGAGTTTTTCTAGTCGATTCATGGTGGCGGACTCAGAGGTATCGGTGGACGATGGATATCTGCGTTGCAGCACCCGAGACGCGCGCAACATACGGGGTTTTGTCCGCAAAGCGAAGCAGTTATTGCAGTTTCTCGGTGATGTCGATTTCAGGCGATGACCAATATGACCAAAAATGAAAATTTCGACGGCGGCGCCCAAGGGTATCTTCCTCGCTCTTCCATTCGAGAGGCAGACGCAATCGGCGACGTCAATAACGGCGCAGAAGTCGAAAATAGCTCAACCCTGAATGAACCCAGCGAAAGGTAAATCCGTCCCAGCACAGGGGTTTCGCATCCTGAATCTGCCAAAGAAATAATCTATGTCGACGCAACTCACGAATTTACCCGATAATGTCGTTAATAATTCATTGAGCGAAACTTTGAGTACTTGAGTTTGTCTCAGAATAGCCCCATGTTTTCGGGGACATCGCTGTAGGTAAGGAACACATGACACACGCTGCAATATCCGGTCTAGAAAACTGGCTCGGTCAACAAATCATTGGTCAGGCAGACCTCGTTAGAAAGCTGCTCATCGCTATACTAGCCGACGGTCACCTATTGGTTGAGGGGGCTCCGGGACTTGCTAAAACCCGCGCCATTAAGATGATGGCCGAGGGCGTTGAAGGCGATTTTCATCGTGTTCAGTTCACGCCGGATCTTCTGCCCGGGGATATCACCGGAACTGATATCTTTCGGCCACAACTTGGGACCTTTGAGTTCCAAGCCGGACCTATATTCCACAACCTTATCCTCGCTGATGAAATCAACCGCGCGCCTGCGAAGGTGCAATCCGCGCTGTTGGAAGCAATGGCCGAGCGACAAGTGAGTGTGGGGGGGACAACCTACCCTCTTCCACCGTTATTCTTGGTGATGGCGACCCAGAACCCCATCGAGCAAGAAGGTACCTATCCGCTACCCGAAGCGCAGCTCGACCGATTCTTGATGCACGTAAAAGTGGATTACCCCAATTCGAGCGCGGAGCGAGAAATTCTTAAACTGGCGCGCAGGGAAGCATCGACAGGTGAATCTTTTGATCAGCCCGAAGTATCCGAGGCGACTGTTTTCGCTGCACGTGAAGAGGTGTTAAAGCTCCACATGTCTGACGCGGTTGAGGAATACATCGTCCAGCTCATCATGGCCACCCGTCAGCCCGAGGCGTATGACGCGGAACTTGCGAGTTGGATCGAATACGGCGCATCACCGCGGGCCACCATTGGGCTCGACCGGTGCGCTCGGGCCCATGCCTGGCTTTTAGGTAAGGACTTCGTAAGCCCCGATGACGTGAAAGCCATGGCCTACGATGTATTACGACATCGGCTTGTGGTGAGTTACGACGGCGAAATTGCGGGCGTCACCTCCGACAGTGTCATCGATAAGTTGCTGGATCTCGTTCCCGTAGCGTGAGTTAGCTTGCATGTTGGATTTTCTCCCCAAAGGTCACAAAGTCTCGGCAGAGCGACTCATAGAAGGTCGTCACGTCGCGCAGTCGATTAATATCAACGCGCAATCAAAAGCGCTCGCGCTGCTTGCCGGGCGCCGTAAAATTCGCCAACGCGGACGGGGTGTCGACTTTGAGGAAGTGAGGCTTTATGCACCGGGAGACGACGTACGCTCGATTGACTGGCGCGTTACCGCACGCTCGGGCGATCCCCACACGAAGCTATTTCAGGAAGATCGCGAGCAACCTATTGTGCTGCTTGTCGATCTCCGCTCCCCAATGTGGTTTGGCTCCAAAAATTGCTTCAAGACCGTTCTAGCGTCGCACATCGCCTCTGTGCTCGCATGGGCGGGACTCGATGCGGGGGAACGCGTCGGTGGTATCGCCATGACGAATTCAGGTCTCGTCGAAATAAAACCGCAGCGATCAAAACGATCCGTCTTGCGGTTGTTGCGCCTAATGGAGTCAGCCCCCTCGCCCTCAGCTTCACTCGGTGATGATGCCCCAGATACATGGTCCGTCGCCTTGAGTCAGCTAAAAAGCCTTTCGCGGCCCGGTGCTCGACTTATGGTGATAAGTGACTTTACCGACCTACTCTCGGACACAACGGTCGAAAAGACGCTCCGCGATATCGTGAGCCACAGACAAGTGGTCTGCTTCAAAATAACCGACCCTTTGGATGCGGAGCTACCACCATCAGGGCGATACGCGCTAACAGACGGTAACAAACAGATTAAGATTGACACATCGATGCAACGCTTGCGCAACGCATACAAAGTTGACTTCGAAAAGTCCCAAGCTGCAGTCGTAGATTACCTTCGACGCTATCAAGTCCCATTGGTAACGGTTGATACCAGTGAAAATCCCAACGAACTGTTGCAAAGGGTGTTTCCAAAACGATGAATCCAGAGCAGCTACTAGAACAACTCGAGCCGCTGCGGGCTCCGAGCACCATCGGGTTCTTCCCCTTGGCGCCGGGCTGGTGGCTTGTTGTTGCGCTGGTTAGTATTGCGATTGGATTACTTATTTTTTTCGCGCTTCGCCGATATCAACGCGGCGCTTATCGGCGTCAGGGCCTGCAATGGCTAAACGAATTAGAGACACAAGCAGCCGATATCCAAATGCTTAGTCGTGCACTCAAAGCAACGGCGGTGAAAGTCTACGACCCCAGTGGTGTCGCGGGACTCTCAGGTGATGACTGGCCAACGTTTCTTAGACGAACCTGCACTAAACTTGACGAAAAAGCACTGAGCATTCTCTCTCAGGTTCATCACGCGGAACCTGATCACCCCACTTCCGCCGATTGGCATCATGCCCGCCTTTGGATGAAACAGCATGAGGTGCCGCGTGCTTGATTTTCTCTGGCCCTGGGCTTTCACGTTGCTATTGCTGCCGCTTTTGGTTCGACTCCTACCGCCTGCATCAGAGTCATTGGGAGCGGCTATTCGCGCGCCGTTTAGTGCGCGCTGGCAGCGACTCCAAGGGGAAGGAAGAGTATCGGCATCAGTCAGCACATTGCGTGTTGTGGGGTTATTTCTTGCCTGGGTATGTATTGTCACAGCTATTGCCCGTCCACAGTGGGTAGGTGAGCCCATAGAACTCCCCAATACAGGACGTGATCTCATGCTCAGCCTTGATTTGTCGGGGAGCATGCAAATTAGAGATATGCAGGTAGGGAATCGAACTATTTCTCGTGTCGAGGCTGTGAAGGCAATCGCCTCCGACTTTACCGAGCGACGCGTGGGTGACCGCGTGGGATTAATCCTCTTCGGATCTAAGGCCTACGTTCAAGCACCGCTGACCTTTGATACGACGACGGTCACGCAATTTATTCGAGAGGCGCAACTTGGCTTTGCGGGCGAGGACACCGCGATCGGCGATGCCTTAGGCCTTGCTATCAAGCGCCTACGCGACAGACCGGCAGCGTCCCGCGTGCTTATTTTACTAACCGATGGTCAAGACACAGCGAGCAGTGTTGAGCCAATTGAGGCCGCAGCACTGGCAGCGCAGCAAAATGTGAAGGTATACACCATCGGCATCAGTCGAAATCTGGGCACCACAAGTGCCCGGGGCGGAGAGGTAGACGAGGCCCTTCTTCGGGCGATTGCAGAGGCTACCGGCGGCGAATACTTTCGCGCGCGAGACCCCAAGGAACTGCAAGCCATTTACGGCATCATTGATCAGTTAGAGCCCGTCGAACAAGATGCGAGCACCTTTAGACCACGAAGATCATTGAGTTACTGGGCCATGCTTGCAGGGCTGCTGCTGGGTAGCCTAGTACTGCTGACGGGTGGTGTGTTGACTGGTCTTACGCCACGTAATGTCGGTGCCACGTCATGATGGATATTCACCTTATCCGTCCAGAGCTTTTATGGCTCTTACCCGCCATACTGCCCCTTCTGCTCATTGCGTGGCGCCGGCAGGTACACGGCGGAGATTGGTCCAAAGCGATCGACAGCGATCTTCTCCCGCATCTGATTTCCGAGGAAGGCACACGTGGAAATCGTCTGCGGCAACTCTGGTGGCTCGCGCTACCCATCCTTGTCATAGGCGCTGCAGGGCCCTCGTTTGAGCGAGCTGAGCTACCCGTTTTTGAGAAGTCAGATGCGCTGGTTATCGTGTTAGATCTGAGTCAGTCCATGTGGGCAGCGGACACACAGCCAAGTCGTGTGCGCCGTGCGCGCCAGAAAATTATGGATGTATTGGATACACGTGCCGAGGGTGTTACTGGCATGGTCGTTTTCGCGGGTGACGCGCATGTCGTCACGCCATTAACAGACGATGCGCGCACTATCGAAAACCTACTGAGCGCGTTGTCACCCGATATCATGCCGCTTCAGGGATCGAACGCTACCGAAGCATTGATACTCTCCGCCGGACTATTGGAAACAGCAGGCCTTACAAACGGAAATATTCTGCTTATAACAGATGGTCTGCCGAAGTTTTCGGTCAGTGAGGCAGCCGATGCGCTACGCAGTGTAAATGCCACTTTGAGTATTCTGACCGTTGGATCGACAACGGGCGCGCCCATTCCCCTGCCCGAGGGGGGCTTCCTTCGCGACAGCGACGATCAAATCGTCATTCCGTCTGTCGATAAAGAGGTCATTGAGCGAATAGCGTCACAACTGGCCGCTAAAACAGCCGAAGTCTCTGTGGATGAGTCAGACATTCGATACTTACTGGCGGGTAATGAATCAAGTATCACCGCGGAGGACTCACTTGAGCGGAAAACAGATACGTGGATTGATCTGGGATTTTGGCTCGCCGCCCTCGCCGCGCTAATGATGCTGCCGCTTTTTCGCAGAGGTGCCTTGAGCGCCCTCCTCGCGGGTCTCTTCATAACGCATGCAGACACGAGCGACGCGAGCGTTCTCGACAACTTTTGGTCTACACCCGACCAGAAGGGTGCAAAAGCACTCGAAGCAGGTGAGGCAGAAAGAGCCGCTACACTTTTTGAAAACACGGACTGGCGCGGTACGGCTCACTACACCGCGGGTGACTTCAGATCAGCGTCGGCAGAATTCGGCAAATCGGACTCAGCCGATGCACTCTACAATCGTGCGAACGCGCTGGCGCTTGCCGGCGATTTACAAGGTGCCATCAGTAGCTACGATCGTTCACTTGAACTTGAACCAGACAAGCAAGACGCCATTGCGAATCGAGAGCTTGTGAAGTCACTTCTTGAGCAAGAACAGCAGCAACAAGAGAACACCGAACAAGACGGTGATAGCGATCAGTCCGAGGATCAGAGTGACTCCCAAGACGCTCAGAGTGACTCATCAGCAGAAGATCAGCAAAGTGAGAGTGAGTCGCAAGAGGGAGAGTCAGAGTCGCAAGATCAACAGCCGAGTGACCAAGACGCGCAGCCCGGGGCTGAAGGGGAAATGAGTGAAGACATGGAGATGTCTGAGCTAGAGCAAGCCACACAAGAGCAGATGGCGCGCTTTGATGAAGCTCTCGAAGAACAGCAAGCGCTTGAGCAGTGGCTGCGTCGCGTACCGGATGACCCAGGCGGCCTGTTGCGCAGAAAATTTCGATATCAAACTATTCAACGCCTAAGAAACGGAGAGGAACCTGATGACGACGTTCGCTGGTAGGGTTTTAGTGGCGATTTCGCTCGTGACCTTGACGCTTCTGAGCTCTTTAGCAAGCGCCGAGATTCGCTCAGACGTGGATCGAAAAACGATCAGTATGGGGGAGTCCTTAAGGCTCACTATTACGGGTGATGCGAGCGAGCGGTTGGATCAGCTGGACCTTGCAGCGCTACAGTTTGATTGGGAGATACTCAGTAGCAGTAGCTCGACCAACACATCCTTTATCAATGGGTCGCGAAGTACGACACGCACACTCACGCTTGATCTTCTTCCGTTGCGTGACGGTCTTTTATCGATTCCGGCGCTCAGTACAGGCGGAAAGCGAACCACCCCGATTGGTGTCACGGTGAACCCACAAACTGTAAGTGCTGGGGGCGGCGATTCGGTGAGATTCAGCATCGATATTGATAAGCAATCCGTTTACATCCAGGAGCAAATTGTCCTCACCGTCACCATAGAACAGGCTATCAACCTCGACGGTGCGGAGGTAACACAGCTAGAGCTCGAAAATGCCATTGTAGAAGAGCTTACACGCCGGAATTTTCAACGGCAGATCAATGGCCGCCTCTGGCGAGTGACACAACTTCGATACGCCATTTACCCTCAACAGCGAGGCACACTCGAAATTCCCGCCTTGGCATTAACTGCGCGAGAGGTACTGCCCGGACGATCCCTACTTGGAGCGAGATTGGGCAAACGTTTTCGATTATCCGAAGACCCCGTCACAATTAATATACAACCTGTACCTGAGTCGTTCCCCGGCAGTATCTGGCTACCTGCGACCTCACTTGAGCTAACGCAGTCATGGTCAAAACCGCCGGAAACTATGGAGGTGGGCGACTCCACTACGCGAACACTCTCGCTGACCGCAGATGGGCTTCTTAGCAGCCAGCTACCGCCCATAACCAGTGTGAGCGAGAGTGGCTCGATAACGGGAATTCGTGTCTACCCCGATCAAGAATCGAGTGATCAAATAGAGCGAACAGAGGGCTTTCTTGGTAAACGAACCCGGAGCGAAGCGCTTGTCGCTAGCGGATCCGGCTCATGGACACTCCCTGAAGTGAGGGTCCCTTGGTGGAATACAGAAACCAATAGTCTTGAATACGCCGTACTGCCCTCGACGACAATTTCGGTGGGTAGCCCAGCCGTCACCATACCCGATATAGCCCTAGCTACAGCGCCCGAAAAAGGAGCCGCAGGCGAACTGCCTTCGTGGATAGGCTTCGTTGCCGCGGCGGGTTGGTGTCTCGCCCTTATACTGAGCTTGTTGTTGTGGCGTGCTACGAGAATTAAGGCGAGCTCCGAGCCCGTTCACAATGTCGAAGAGACCCTACGTCCATTAATGTCGGCGCTGAAAGCAAGCACGGGACAAAACGACGGATTAAAAACTCGAGACTTACTGGTTCGCTGGGCATCATTACATGCGGGGCGTCCTGTCAGGACATTTGAGGCGATAAAATCTCTCTGCTCAAGCAGCTTAAAAGATGAGATTGATAACTTAGAGCAGAGTCTCTACTCACCCCAGAATTCAAGTTGGTCCAGGGGAGCTGCCCTCTATCGCGCTGTAGCGAGCGAGTCGGTATGGCTCTCTGAGGATAACGCGACGCAATCCCGAGCACTCTACCCTACCGCTTAAGCCATGAAGCATGGCCCGTCACCGGGTACCTTTGGGGGTTTTGATACATCGCGGGCGCAACAGACCGCTGACCGTCCTACCACCTGCCCCGGCGCCCTGTAACGAAGCCACCCGTGCGGCTTCAGAGCGTAAGCGTCGGCGCGGATAAAACCTAATCATCACCCAGTGAGCGCTGTACCACTTCGAAAACGTCTTGAGAGAGGTTCTTCAACGCGGCGATCGATTCTAACTCGGCACGCATTTGATCTTGCCCGTGCGCATAACGTCGAAAACGCGTCATCGGAGCGAGCATTCTTGAGGCAATCTGCGGATTACCGGACTGCAACCGCCTTACTGCATCACCTAATAGTGTGTAGCCACTGCCATCAGAACTGTGAAATGCGACGGGGTTAGCACCGGCGAAAGAACTGATCAGAGATCTCACCTTATTCGGGTTTCGCCAATCGAATGCTTCATGCTCGGTCAACGCCATGACATCTTGAACAGCAGACGGCGCAGGTCGTGTCGATTGCATAACAAACCACTGATTTACCACTAAATTCTCTGACTTCCATCGGTCAAAGAAATGCTGAAGAACCTCAGCACGATGCACCTCGTCACCGTGATGAACGACAAGCCGAGCTGCGCAAAGACGATCAGAGAGATTCGTTGCCGCGAAATAAAGCTCGCGAGCCGTGGCAAGCCAACTTGCGTCACTCGCCACCAGCAAACTGAGCGCGGTGTGGACTAGAGCGCGCTGACCAATTTGAGCCGCCGAGGGAGCGTACACCTCAGCACTCGCCATACCCGCACTGACAATATCGGTAAGCTCTTCCCTAAGCCCCGTTCCCAAAGCAGCAGCGACTCTCATTTTTGCTGAGTGAATGGCATGCACGTCCACAAGTCCCACTTGCGCATGCCGGTCGGCAATTGATGCCTCTGTCGGTAGTGCGAGTAATTGGGACTTCATTGCAGCCTCAGAAGAGCCATCCAAAACGCGACGCAATGCATCAACATAGTCGGCCGCTAGATGTCCTGTACCGTCATCAATAGCCTCGAAAGCAAGCCGCTGAGATGCATCCCAGCGGACATAAGGGTCGTCATCAAAGCCGATAAGCGAAACCAAGTCATCTTGCGATTGCTCAAACTCTAGACGAACAGGCGCTGAGAAACCGCGTAAAACCGAAACAACAGGTGCTTTTGAAAGCCCAGTAAAACTCAGCCTTTCTGATTCGTTTGTGAGCTCTAATACCTGCTCAGTCTGGCCGCCGCCAAACTCATGGTGCTTCCCATCTACCAGTAGCGATAAGGCAACCGGTATGTGCAAGGGTGGTTTCGAATCTTGACCTGGTGTCGGCGGATTGCGCTGAGTCAACGTCATATCGAGCTGACCCGATGCCTCGTTAAACGTAGCGTCCACGGAAATAATGGGGGTTCCCGCCTGCTCATACCAACGACGGAATTGACTGAGATCCTTACCCGAGGCCTCTTGCATCGCATCCACGAAGTCATCACAGGTAACGGCCATACCGTCAAAGCGCTCAAAATAGAGCTTCGCGCCGCGATAGAAGGCATCGTCACCTAACAGCGTATTGAGCATCCGTACAACTTCTGCGCCCTTTTCATAAACGGTCATTGTGTAGAAGTTGGATATTTCAATGAAGGAGTCCGGCCGAACCGGGTGCGCCATGGGGCCCGCATCCTCAGCGAACTGGTGTGTTCGCAGAAATGCGACGTCCTCGATTCGCTTCACACCACGTGAATTCATATCCGCCGAGAACTCGGCGTCACGATAAACCGTAAAGCCCTCTTTCAGGCTAAGCTGGAACCAGTCCCTGCAGGTGACTCGATTGCCCGAGAAATTGTGAAAATACTCGTGGGCCACGACGGATTCGACGCGCTGATAGCCCAAGTCAGTCGTGATGTCTGGATGAGCCAAAACGCAAGATGTATTGAAAATGTTGAGGCTCTTGTTTTCCATTGCACCCATATTGAAATCATCAACGGCGACAATGTTAAAAAGATCAAGGTCATACTCGAGACCGTAACGCTCCTCATCCCAACGCATCGACGCTTGTAGGGATCGCATCGCATGCGCGCAATAATCTATATCCTTTGCCTCGACCCAGATACGTAGATCGACAACCTTACCGGACAGAGTGGTAAAGGTGTCTGATACAACCTCTAGATCACCGGCGACAATAGCAAAAAGGTAGCTCGGCTTAGGATGGGGGTCATGCCACACAACCGTGTGTCGGCCATTTTCGGCGTCGTATCGACTCACTTCATTGCCGTTGCTCAGCAGCACAGGGCAGTTTGCCTTATCGGCCGTTAAGGACACGGTGTACGTTGACAATACGTCCGGACGATCCAATCCAAAAGTGATCTTTCTATACCCTTCTGCCTCGCATTGCGTGCAATACATTGTTCGAGAGCGATACAAACCCTCGAGCGAGGTATTTTCCTCGGGAACAATGTCTACCTCAGCTTCGAAGCAGAACTGATCAGCCACATCCATGATCGTCAGCTTGCCGTGAACGTATCGAAAGTCTGTCTGGTCAAGCTCGCGACCGTCGATCTTGAGACCCACAATCTCCAGAGCCTCACCATCTAACACCAAAGGTGCGTTATTAGCGCCGTTTCTGTGGATATGAAGCTTGCTCGATACACGAGTCCTACCATCGAAAATATCAAATGCGAGCTCTACCGAATCGATCAGAAAGTCCGGGCTCAGGTAATCCTTCCGATAAATCGTTTTGGGTGCCCCATCTCTCATCATTGCATGGTCTCCAAGTGAACGTGGTACCCACCGAACTTACGAATGTTCAAGACGCCGGTATCAAACATCAAATACTGACCTTTAATACCCATAAGCCGTCCCTCCACCCTCGGTGTCTTGTCAAAATTGTGTGCTTTCACCTTCGTTGGAAACTCCATAACTGGGTACGTAATATCCACCGTCGGCTCACCCTCTAGCAACGTAATTGCTTGCAGGCCAAACCGATCCTGTAAAGCTGAAATATCATCGGCACACAGATCCATAAGCAGCTGTCTCTTCTCCTCTAACGAGACAGGCTCTCCATCGCCCTTGAGCATGGTCTGCCATGCGGTTTTATCCTTTACGTGATTCGCGAGCGCCGTCTCCAACAGTCCCGAAAGCTGACGGTGGCGAACACGCGCAATGGGCTGCGCTTGGGTAGCGCCTTGATCCATCCAGCGCGTTGGCACTTGGGAATGGCGCGTGATGCCCACTTTTACCCCTGAGGTATTAGCAAGATAAACAATGTGATCAACAAAACAATTGTCTTCAGCCCATTCGGGCTCGCGGCATGTTCCTTGGTCGAAGTGGCACTTTTCGGGGCTCATAATGCAAGTGTCACAGGCTGCAAGCTTCCTAAAACAGGGAAAACAGTGCCCTTGATTAAAGCTTTTACTCGTCTTTCGCGAACAGGCAACGCAATTTATCGTTCCCGTGAATTCAAACGCGAGGTGACTGCCAATGAGTGGATTTAGGTCCACTCGCTCTTCACCAATCGGTAACTGATAGTGAACTTGGGTACTCAACTGCGTGAGCATCTTTCGTAGATTTCCCGAAGCAATCATTTACGCGTTCTCTCTTATTGCCATTTCAGTGGGACGGGATCATCGCAGGTATCACCCGCTTTTTCGCCCTTATCGATGAAACCCACGCGCTCTTCAGGCGGCAAGTGGAATTCGCCCCACAACAACACCGCGTCCATGGTTTCTTTTCTCTGCGCCTCAGTCAGCGTTCGACCGTCTGGCCAGCGCCCAGTCGATACCGCATCGACCATTCGCTGGTAGAGTTCTCTTGGCATAGATTTGACTGCGTCTTCATAGGCATTTGACATAGTGACTCATGACCCTCTAGGGAAAACTCGGGCAATAATGACGCCTGTTAGGATACCAACCAATAACCCACCCAAATGTGCGCCATTGGCGATCGATCCAAGGCCCAAGTACTTTAATACATCGGTAAATCCCACGAATAACCAGATCCACATGAAGGTAAAAATAGATGGGACTGGAATGGACACAAGCCCCGGCCGAAGCCGCCAAAGTATCCAGAGACAGCCCATGTACGCGTAAACGACGCCAGATAGCCCGCCAAAAATAGACGGACCCGCCCACCAGTACTGCAATAGATTTCCACCAACAGCACCTGCCAGAAAGAGGTTCAAAACAAAAATAGAACCAAGTCGAAGTTCTAGCCGGCTGCCGAATTCCCAGATCCACAAGGCATTGAATACGATATGCATTACACCAAAATGAACCAAGGCAGGGCTTACATATCGCCAATAGTCTGTGCCCGGACTTACAAGCTCGAAGCGTCTACCGTTATATTCAACCTTGTTGAAGGCCAGCCAATCTAAGACAACAGCCTCTCCAAGAACCTCCATAAGGAGAAACACCACGCCAGCCAGCGCGAGAACCAAAACAGTGATGGGAACACGACGCCAGTGCGCCATGAGGTCAGGATGTGAGTGCATCAGACCATCTTAATTTGTCTCGACAACTCGCATAGAAGCTATAGCCCGGTGGATGCAGCAGCCGAAGCGCTCTGGATTTCTTCTTAACCATTACCGAGTCACCCGGTTTTAAGGTGAGCGATACTTGACCATCACAGGTGACCAACGGATTGTTTTTGTTCCGCTCAAGCGTATCAATTTGAATAACACTGTCACCGTGAACCACCATTGGACGACTGTTCAGGGAATGCGGAAACATTGGTACGAGAGCGACCGCATCGAGACGAGGGTTCATGATGGGGCCACCCGCAGACATCGAATAGGCTGTGGAGCCCGTCGGTGTCGCGATAATCAAGCCATCTGCATTCATTCGATAAACGAAATCATTGTCTACTTGCAGCTGAAACTCGATCATTTGCGCTGAGGTCCCAGAGTTAACGACAACATCATTGAGCGCCTCAGCTTGACCGGTCACTTCATTTCCACTGGTAACTTCAACATCGAGCAGGAAACGGCGATCCGTTGTGTAATCACCATTGAGGACACTGCTTACCTGAGCAGTCAACTCATCATCGGGACTCACATCAGTCAAAAATCCCAAGCGGCCGCGATTGACGCCAATAACCGGGCAATCATGGCGCACTAATGTTCGCGCGGCACTCAGCAAACTTCCGTCACCCCCGATAACAATCGCCAAATCAACATTGGCCCCGATCGCATCTCTGGGTTGCATGGCTCGGGTTTCAAAATGGGCTAATGTCGCCAGCCGATCCTCTAAAACAACGTCGATACCGCGGCTATCCAATAGTTCCAAGAGATGCGCAACTACCTGTGATACGCCCGGATGCTCTCGTCGCCCCAGCAAGCCCACTCGTTTAAATTCGCTCATGTTCTGCATCCCTACTCGCCTGAATTCTGCGTTGCGATGTCCCGCTTCAAATAACGTCTCATTGCATGCGCCACCTCGTGATAAGCCAGCAATTCCTTACCCCTTTGCAATGACCGATCGCTCAGGGCCTGCCAAAGCGTGGCCTCTGACAAGATACGCCTAAGATTGAGAACCATATGCGCCACACTGTCGGCTACTGACACCCTATCACCTAGTTCAAGGCGTGCTGTAGCCATCGCCTCACGTGTTGTGACAACGGGTATCCCTCTTGCCATCGCGTTGACCAGCTTTGCTTCGATATGGGTCTCATTTAACAACGGTTCAACCATTGCACGGATACCCAATTCAGTAATCTTCAGGTCGTTACTTCCACGATGGAGGACCACGTCACTTCTAGACGCCAAATCAGCGATCAACTCATCACTCGCGTCGAGTCCCAAGACATGGAACTCTAAACCCGGGATGGCATCACGAATACCGCTCCAAACATGATCCAAGAACCAAATTAAACTACTGACATTGTCGGCGTCCCCTAAGTAGCCGGCATAGCCGATTCGCATGCGAGTGGTTGTAAAACCTGACACCACAGCCGTTGGACGAGCGAGTGAGGGAGGTGTCGATTCATCGACCAACTTCCCAAGTGGAATGCCCAATGCCAACAATTCTTTTGCCATTTCCGTTGTTGAGAACACCCGATCACAGCGAGAGAGGCTGTTGTGCTCGAACCGCCGAACACGTTTGACCCTTTTTGATCCCAACAATCCCTTTGCAAGTGCGGGTAAATTCGATTCGACGCGCTGCGCAAAGAAGACAGTCTGCCCTGTCACGCCCAGCGGTAAGTAAGCTACTCCCTCTAAGGAGTCCACAACGACAGACTCAAAGTCTGCCGCTCGCCGCTGAATCGCAGCCTTGAGACGGGCGTTAATATTCGGTGTGTGCCCCGAGCTTTCAGACAGGAGTTTGAGCTCAGTATCCACAGGTGTGTCGTCATCGGTCGGATCGAATCCACCCGCCACGCGTACGACACCAAGCTCTCCACGCAACGCGCTGAGACCCGAAGCATTTACGGGCCCCAGGACGGCTAAAGAAATCTCAAAGTCACGTGCGAGAATACTGATAATCGAGCTTGCCGCCGCCGTGAGCGCCGGTTCTTCTGCCCGAGGTTCAACAGCCGTGATGTAGAGTAGCTTTCGTCTCACCGCCCGGCGCTCCTAGGGGGACTCGAGGCCAACATTATTGAATTCTAAAACGCGCTCTGCACGATAGCTCGATCGAACAAAAACGCCTGAAACAACCTCTTTGAAGCCTTTTTCCAAGCCCCATACACGGTACCGTTCGAATTCATCAGGCGTCACAAAGCGCTCAACAGGCAGATGATTTTTCGTTGGTTGAAGATACTGTCCCAGCGTTAAGACATCGACCGATGCTTTTCGAAGATCATCCATACACTCACGTAGCTCATCGTCGGTCTCACCAAGGCCCAACATGAGCGATGTTTTAGTGATGACGTCAGAGTTTCTCGCAGCATATTCCAAAACGTCCAGCGTCTGTCGGTACCCGGCGCGCGGATCACGCACTGGATGCGTGAGCCTCTGTACGGTTTCTACATTTTGGGCAAACACATCAAGGCCCGAATCGAGAAGCGTATCGATAGCGGATTCAAGACCCAGAAAATCGGGGGTCAGCGCCTCGACACCTGTATTGGGGTTGAGTCGCTTTACCTCTCTTACCGTCTGGGCGTAATGTCCCGCACCACCGTCGGGTAGATCATCCCGATTGACTGAGGTCAAAACGACATAGGACAAGCCCATTAACTCAACCGCTTTCGCGGTATTTTCGGGCTCTTCATGGTCTAGCCATCCCTTAGGATTGCCCGTATTTACAGAGCAGAACCGACAGGCACGAGTGCACACGTCGCCCATGAGCATAATTGTGGCTGTTCCAGCACTCCAGCATTCACTGATATTTGGGCACTTTGCCTCCTCACAAACAGTGGCTAACCGGTGCTGTTTTACGATGTCCTTCACTGATTCGTATTTCGGAGAATGACGCACGCGCATCTTCAAAAAATCAGGCTTTTTTAGGCGTGTGGCGTCAGACTTCCCTGTCTTAATGCCGTCCTTGATAGCGTGGATACCAGAAGGCGTAACAAATTTCTCACCACTAGCCACATTGACCGCAGGGATTAAATTTGACTCGACTTTTTCAACCATGTTTTGGCAACTCCGCCCGACCACCCATTTCTCATGCGAAGTCTACACCAATGTGGCCCTCAACTACTGCCCCAAAAAAGTGAGCAGTAGCACTTCCTTCGGGCTAAATCCCCGCTCAGCCTAATGGCGCACCGATACAACTTAGAACCGTCACCATCTCAACATTGAGACACGCCAAAGCATCTCAAGCCTTTGGACAGCGGCCGATGGTTGTTGGCGTTAGAGGCTCCGGTTATCAGGTCTTGGTGAACTGCTTAGACGCCGTGGCAGTAAAACTCCGGGATGAGCCGAGACAAAATATGCCACGATTGCAGTAAGACACAGCCCGTGCTGTTTCGATCGCGCTGTCGCAAATCTGAGCCTTGGCGTTTCAGATGTGAGCTTTGCCTGTTAGCCCTCAAAGAAAGCCACCCCAGTGACTACCAGTACGGAGGTACTTGGAAAGCCAAAAAGCGCTGAGGCAAAGCGTGACGGCTAACAGCACCCCAAAAGCCACACACCAATGAGTTACGTGACGATCCCTTTTAGATAGGCATACCAAAGCGCCGCGTAATAGGACATCCCCAATTTTTTCAGCCACCGGTCTGTCTGGCATTCATGCCATCGAAAGACCTTCACAAAACCCGCTCCCATCAATCGGCCTGGTCATCTCTGGATAATACGAGATGAAGCCCTCGGCTATATTTCTGTTAACCCACCATAAGAATTATAAGCCCCCCCTTGAGAACAACCGAAATAACGCACGTTAGGCTCTATTCCGACGCATTTGATCGGCTAGGGGTTCTGCGCAATCACATTCCCACGCATTTTTAGCGGGTCGTACGCGTCCGCGGTATCAGCCTTTGTTTTCGACAGCACGGGCATAAAGCGTGCTCCCGCGCAGGTATGCGATACCGCCCACAAGGCTGAGGCTCACCCCGATAGACAGACCATAACGTACGGAACTATCACCGAACTGCGAGAGAAGATCACTCAGCATACCAACCAGTAGTGGGCCGAGCCCCATACCCAGGAGGTTAATGGCCAGCAGCATCAGTGCTGACGCCTGCGTGCGCCAGTATTGAGGCACGAGATTCTGCACCGCGGCATAACTCGGCGCGATCCAAAAACTTGCGAAAACAGCCGAGAGCGCCATAAAGACGAGCGCGAAGGGTACGTCGACATCTCCCATGACAAGCCTGTGTTCAGCGGGCCACAGTAAAAAAGCGAGCTGCGTTGGCAAGGCTAAAAAGATCCCAATAGCCGGCAACCATAATTGCCAGCGCTTGTCCCGGCGCGCGAGCCTGTCGACAAGCAGCCCGCTGGAAATTGTTCCAAGCCCGCCACCAAAAACACCAATGAGGCCCAAGTAGAGCCCCGCATCCACGAGACTCATGTTGTGTACACGCACCAAAAAGCTTGGGGACCAAACGCCGAGGCCATAACCCGCTATGCCCGTAAAACCAACCCCCACCATGATGTGTGCGAAAGAGGGAAGCCTAAAGATATTACCCAAGGTAGAGAACAGCCCAGCCCCTTCTTCAGACGCTGATGCAGTAACTTTTAAGGGCTCTTTGATCGTCAATTGAATGAGAATGGCGAGGAGGATCCCGGGAATACCAAAGACGAGGAATACCGATCGCCATCCGTATGCTTCTGCTATCAGGGCTCCACCGAATAATCCGACCAAAATGCCAATATTTGGCGCCGTAGCCAAAATTCCCTGTGCGAAAGCACGTTTCTCAGGAGGAAAATAATCGGCAAGGAGCGACTGAGAAGGTGGTGTTCCACCCGCTTCGCCAATACCCACACCGATTCGCAATAATAGAAGGTGCCAAAAGCCCGTGGCTGTCGCACAGAGCGCCGTGACTGCACTCCAGGTGGTCATCGAAATGGCGAGTACATTTCGGCGTGACCAGCGGTCGGCAAGACGTGCCACCGGGATACCAAGCGTCGCATAAAACAGGGCAAAGGCGAGCCCTGACAACAGCCCCATCTGTGTATCAGACGCACCGAATTCCATCTTTATCGGCTCGATGAGGATCGTCATGACCTGTCTGTCTACAAAGTTAAAGACATAGCCCAAGGTAAGTAACGCCAGTACGTAATAGCGGTACCTATTTGTGTAGGCCTCATGCGGAGCCGCCGTCGCTTGGTACACAGATGTGTCAGTCACACTTAGACCGCCTTATTCTTGTCGTTGTGGTTTTGTTGTCATTCACCTGTCGGTATCACGATGCCGTAACCCGACGTCTGAAGACTATCGCGAAAAGCGGCCTCACCACATAGTCCAAATCAGTCGCCCTAACCCGTTTTAGACTTCGATTAGTATTGCCTATTGACCGCCACCGGTAATCGCTATCACTGGTATAGTGCTTCTTGACCACACTAGGGCGACTTCGCTATGACCAACACCCAACAGATGGCGCAGACGCCCGTATTCGCCTCTCGGCGTATTCTGTCTAATTTCATTTTGATCACACTCTGTTCTCAATTCACCTTTGCGCTTTTGGCAATGAAAGGGGTCTTACTCCCCCAAATACTCGAATTATGGGACGTCTCAAAAACCCAGTTTGGGTTACTGCTCTCAATCTACGGACTTGCCAGTAACTTCATGTATGTATTGCTCAGTTGGGCGCAGGATCGTTACGCGCCGCGCCAGCTTATCTCGGTGACCATGATCATAGGCGGCATAACCACGTCGTTTTTGGGTAAGACATCCGACTTCTACGTTCTTCTGAGCTTACTTCTGGTTCTCGCGATTTGCTGCGAAGGTGCGTTCTGGCCAGCGATTTTGTCTTCGGTAAGAAAGTCCGCCTCCGATGAAAACCAGTCAAAAGTCTTTGGCATCCTTGAGGGGGGGCGAGGGCTCATCGAATTTCTGCAAAATGCTATTACGCTTGGGCTCTACGCGTGGTTGGGTAACAGTGTCCTTGGACTCGAAGTGGCGTTTATGCTGAACGGCGGCGTCATGGTGTTGCTTGGCATCATATGCTGGTTTGTCCTACCGAGAGAGCCCCTGCTTAAGTCCAGCGATACCTCTGGTGACATGATGGAAGAGGTTCGAGAAGGGATGAAGGTCACATTGGCGATGCCTGAAATTTGGTTGGCGGGGGTCAGTGGATTCTTCATCTACTTTGCTTATACCAGCCTACCGTTCTACGTTACCTACCTTGACGAAAGCTTCGCCTTGCCGGCTCTCGCCGCATCGATCTTTGCAATTTTATCGACCTCGGTGGGACGCATAAGCTCAGCCTTTGTCGCAGGATTCGTCACTAATCGTCTGTTTGGAAGCTCAGCGGGCGGTATGCAGGCGGGACTCATCCTGATTGCCTTGTTGGGTACAGCACTGGCTCTCATGCCGACATCACAATCGTTAGTTTGGATCGCAATGAGCTTACTGATGCCGCTCGTTTTCATTATTTTCTTCATGCGTGCGCTGTACTTTGCGCCTTACGGAGAAATGGGCTTACCTCCGCGCTTCTCGGGGTCGGTAATCGCCGTGGCTGCTTTCGTCGTGTACGCACCCTCTTCCTTTGGGTACCTGCTCTGGGGCTATCTGCTCGATACCTTCCCCGGCGACAGCGGGTATCGTTACCTATTCGCCACGCTAGCTATTATTGGCATAGCCGGTGCCGTTTCAGCGATCTTTCTGAGACGCAGAATGGGCGAAGGACTCAGGGAGCGCATTGCGCGAAAGGTAACCCAAGTGGATGCGAAATTAGGCCTCAAAGGCGAGGAAAAGACCTTCGCAAAACCCTAAGTGTTTTTTAGTTTAGGTTATTGCCGGCGCCCCTCACTTGGACGGGGCTCTACTCAATTTGAGAAGTCGTCACTGTATTCCTCGTCCTTCCATTATCGTGATTCTATGACGACTCTATGGCGACTGTGCTTAAACGATGAGGAACAACAGCTCGGCGCTGGCCTTTCAAGGCACCCTTGGAACACGGCCACTTATTCAACCTTCTGGAGAAAAGCTACCCAGAAGTGATTGGAAAACTGTATTTCCTAAACTCAATATCGAGCCTATAACCTATGTTTTCGTAGACTGATTGAGCTTTTTGATTGGTATGCGCAGTCTCAAGCACAACCTGAAACGCACCTTGCGATGCAGCCCAAGCATGCGCATGGCTTAAAAGCGCAGAACCTGCGCCTATCTGCCGACTCTCTGGCGCTACAAATAAATCATAAAGAACATAGAAGGGCTTCATTTCAACCGAGCAAAATGCCTCGTAAAGCTGCGTAAAACCAACGGTGGAATCCGCCACGTCGCAAACAAAAATAGTCGAGCGCCCCAAGGCCAAATTCTCGGTAATGCAGGTATTAGCCCCGTCCAAATCGCTTTTCTCACCGTAGAATTCCCGGTATGCATTAAATAAAGGCACAATGTCTGGCACATCATTTTGTCCTGCTAATCGTATCCGCATAAGGCCTCCAATTTACTCAAGCACCGCCTATCGTCCCGACAGCGGCATGTTTTTCTCGCGGCGAGATAAGGATCAAACACTGCCACCATGCTTTCAACTTACAAAGAGAAATTTAAAAGCCCAATGGAGAGTGTAAAACGTGACAACCTGGCTGGATTGAAAACAACGCAATGAATAAGAAACCGACACCACGACCGACGGTTGTCATTTTGGGAATGGGTGACACCGGTGTACTCGTTGCCTCTCGATTGAATAAGCGCTTTCGGGTGATTGGCGTTAGTACAAAAACCAACCTTGTCAGCGGTCAGGAGCTTGGGAAGCGCCTCGCCGATTTGCCCTGGTGGCAAACGAACTACAATACGCCCCTTCGCCAGTTCAAAGCACTCGCTGGCGTAACCCTTGTACACGGCAAGGCCGAGCACCTCGATATATCGACTAATTCAGTTCGTATTGCGCTCTCTAATGGTGAGACTGAGTCGATTGACTACGACTATCTTGTAATCGCCTCAGGGACCTCCAATGGGTTTTGGCGAACCGACACAGTGCAATCCGCCAGTGAGATAGCCGCAGACCTCTCTCACCAGGCTCAGCGGGTAAAGGCGGCCTCATCGATTACGGTCGTTGGCGGCGGTCCTACTGGGGTTAGTGTGGCTCTCAATATAAAACGGGCTGATCCGAGTAAGAAAGTCTCACTGTGCGTGTCCGGTACATTGCCGTTACCGGGCTACCATTCCAACGCAAGAGCGTTCTACCAACAGGCTCTCTCCGACGCTGGTGTGGATTTACTATGTCAGGATCGCGTGGTCGCAGTCGATGAAAAACAGTTATCGGGCTCCGTAAAATTCGCATCAGGGGCAAGCATCTCTAGCGATGCCATCATCTGGACCATAGGTAACCGAAAGGCTCACACGGACTTTCTGCCCGAGCATTTGCTGGACGAAGACAGATTCGTCAAAACACTACCCACGCTCGAGGTTCAGGGCACTGAAAACATCTTTGCGATAGGTGATGTGGCGTCGACCGACCCCGAGCGTTCATCAGCCCGCAATTGGGCCTACGGCGTCTTAGTGCACAATTTGAGGCGCAAAGCCAAGGGAAAACCGGCAAACAAGGCGTATGTTCCGCCGGCTAACCGCTGGGGCTCTATCGTCGGGCCACAAGAAAATGGCCTCACACTTCATCAGGCGGATGGCAAACGCATAAGACTATCGAAACGTCTCGTCGACACGGTTTTATTACCCATGATCGTTCGCCGCTTTATTTATCGCGGGGTAAAGCCCGACCATTGAGGCGAGGTGAACTACGCGGACTTTTTCGTTGGAAAGCGGATAAACGTGTCAACGAGTAACTGTGCGAAGGTGGTCGGCTCCGGTCGAGACGTAGACAACACCCCTCGATGTCTCAATTCTCGCTCGAGGACATCCAATATTAGCGCCAGGGTCAGGTCATCTGACTTGCTCGCCCACGTTGCTTCCTCCGACTCATCCTGGAAGCAGTAAGCTTTCCAAGAAATTGAATAGCGAAGATCCGACCAATCGTACCGAGCAACTTCAACACCCTTCGGATCAGCCAGCGACCAGTGTCCATCCCCTTCAAACGTGAGCGTCGCTCCCTTATCAATCTCGGGGAAATGCGATTTTGGCGTCACGCGCTCGACCCCGTGAAATACCTTATCGGTATCAATAAGGATCGCAGTATTGTGCGTTGCCGCCATGGACTCGCGTGGCCCCTGCCCACCCTCAGGATAATAGGCAAACGCCCCGCCAGGATTTGCGCCAAACCAAGAAACACAGGTTGCGATAGGGATACGGTAGTCATCAAATAAGCCAGAGTGAAGCATCGTTACAAGCAGCCACTGAGGCATGCGCTTACGATCGGCACCACGAAATTCAGGCACGTCCGTATGAATCGCTAGCTCTTGCCCAGGTGTAAGAATATTGGCATAGACAATCGCAGGAACAACCAGCGCTCTGCCGGTAACTTCGCTCGCCACGCGCAGCAGATCGGGGTGTGTAAAGAAGGGTTCTACGCCGGGTGCTTGGATATCAGTCCCGTATGCATAGGTTTCACGGAAGTAGTTCGTGCGCTGGGCTGCAGTCCTCACATCGTCGCTGTTACCCAAGCCATCAATACCGTGCTGAATGTAGTTAAATGCCGCATCAAAGCGCTGGGGTAAGGCCTCGCCAATACCCTCATTGAGTGCTTCTTCGGCATAGGTTCGAAAAACGCCCCGCTCTTCAGCGATACGCAACATGCGCTCCGCCTCAACGGACGTCATAAATGGTTTCATCGCTTGGTAACTTGCTCGCATATTGTCACTCGGCCATTGGCTCATTTTTATTGTTTGGAGTTCTCGTGCTTCTCAGCCCGAGTCACCATGTTCACATTTTTGCTCCGTCACGCGACGCTGGCGCGCCGTATTCCTTTTCAGCGGACCGGCGCTGCAACAGCAAACCGCCAGTCTCAGCCGCGCCCAACAAGCGTCTTAACGGTAAGCGGCTGATCATCACAAGGCAAATGCGCGCGCGACTTCGAGTTACAGGCCTAAGGGATGAGGAGCGAGCTGCCGGTCGTCAAGCGGCCCTCAAGATCCTTATGTGCTCGAACCACATCCTCCAGGGCATATCGTTGATTAATCTCTACAGTTAGGGCCCCAGCCGCAATCAAACCAAAAATTCGATCTGCTGATGCTTGCATCCAGCCAGGTCGCGCCATGTGCGTGGCCAAAGTCGGTCGCGTAAAGTAAAGAGAGCCACCCAGCGCAAGCTCCCCCGGCACAACCGCGTCAATGGGACCCGAGGCATTACCAAAGCTAACGAACGTACCCAGAGGCGCCAGTAGCCCTAAGCTTAAGCGATAAGTCGATTTCCCAACGCTGTCGTAAACCACCGGGTAACCCTGTGGCGCATGCGCTCGGAGGTTGTCAGGCAGATCGGGTGTGTCGCTCAGATAACAGTGTGACGCGCCGTGACTTTCGGCAAGTTCACACTTCTCTTGCGTGCTGGCGGTACCAATTAACTCAACGCCTATGTGCTTGGCCCACTGGCAAGCAATCAGCCCAACACCGCCTGCAGCGGCATGGAAAAGCACCCGCTCTCCGCCCTTCAGAGGGAACGTATCGTTGAAGAGATAATCCACCGTCATGGCTTTGAGCAACACGGCGGCCGCTTGCTCATCGGACACGTCAGCAGGCACCCGAACCAATGAGGCTCTCGGTAGAACAATAGACTCCGCATAGGCCCCCATAGCCATCGCAAAAGCCACCCTATCACCCACGACAAGGTCATCCACTCCCTCACCCACAGCGTCCACGACCCCCGCACCCTCGCAGCCAAGACCCGTGGGCAACGGCAGCGGATACAGACCAGACCGGTGATAGGTATCGATGAGATTGATGCCGCAGGCGCTCATTCGAATTCGCACTTCTTTTGGACCCGGTGCGGGCTCAGGAATAGCCTGGACCGTCATTTGTTCTGCGGCGCCACAAGTCTCTACCCTTACCGCTCTGATCGTACTCACAGCTTCACTCCCAATCGTTTGTATTCATAAACAATAGCGCCTAATGAGCTCACGCAGCGTTTCAATCGCCGGTTGAATCTGCTCCATCGGCATGTATTCATTCGGTTGGTGAGCGACATCGATCGAGCCAGGCCCCATGACAATGGTCTCTAACCCGAGTGACTTCAAGAACGGGGCTTCAGTCGCAAAATTCACTGCATCGGAGGTTTGACCTGAAGCCTGCTCACAGGCAATGACTAATTCACTGTCAGCGGCTTGCTCAAAAGCCGGGACTGGCTCAACTAATCGCCGCATTTCGATATCGATATCGTGCAGCGCCGCGATTTCGACCAGTCGGGCATTCAGCGCTCGTTCAACATCTTGATACTCAAGACCGGGAAGCATTCGCACGTCGAAGCTGAAATCAAGCTCACCGCAAATACGATTGGGGCTGTCACCACCATGGACGCAACCAAAGTTGATCGTCGGCACGGGCACTGCCATTAATTCACACCTAAACGTTTGGGCCAGCTCGTCTCGGTAGGTCGACAAAACAGACAACAAGGTCGGAAGCGCGTCGATCACATTGTTTCCCAACGAGGGGTTTGACGAATGACCACTGCGCCCTCGCATTTTAACGCCCTGCATCATAATGCCTTTGTGCATGCGCATTGGGCGAAGGTCCGTTGGCTCTCCCACCACAGCAGCGCGTGCCAGCGGCAAGTGGTCTCTGCGAAGCGCTCGCGCTCCGTGCATCGTGCTCTCTTCATCCGCGGTGGCTAAGAGGTAAAGCGGAGCCTTAAAGTCTTTTGGGTTGAACGCAGACGCCGCCTCCAGTGCAATCGCAAAAAAACCCTTCATATCGGTACTGCCAAGTCCATACAGACGCCCATCGCGCTCGCTGAGTTGCAGCGGATCAGTGTCCCAACCCTGCGCGTCAAAGGGGACCGTATCGGTATGGCCCGAGAGCACCAATCCCGCTGGTTCCTCCCCCTCTTTCGTCACATCGCCCAGCGTGGCTATCAAGTTCGCCTTGCCATCGACACCTGTATCGAGCGCTTGCACCTCGACGGACCAGCCGTCTTGCTCTGCGTAGCTCGAGAGATGAGAGATGACCTGTCGATTGCTGCTGTCCCAATGAGGGTCGGGCGAGCTGACGGAATCTGCTGCTACGAGTTCGGATACGCGTTTAACGATTTTCTGCTCGCTGGTAGGCATTCGCGGTTACTTTTCTTGGTTTATTCAAGAGTAACGGTATCGAACATCGTCGTCATCATCGATAGATGAGTCCCATTTCAGTTAGGCTAAGGTATGAGTAACCGTCATACGATTTCACAGACATCTCCCGACGCTCGGAGAGGGATTACTGTTGACCTCCTTAATAGGGGCGCGGCCATTGGCAGAATCCAGTTGCACGGAATGGGTCGCCAAAGAGATATCGATGTTGTTCTTGGTTATGCATCCACCGAGGATTACGACCGAGACCCGTTTTATCTCGGCTCGACAGTGGGGCCAGTGGCCAATCGAATCGCGGACGGTAAGGTGGCGTTAGCTTCCGGCACTTTCTCTATAGGTATTAATGAGCCGTCACGCTCGAACGCGTTGCATGGTGGAGAGCTGGGTTTGCATCAACAACTATTCCAGCCCTCCCCAACGAGCGACGCTCAAAGTCTGACGCTCTCGCGCCAACTTCCTCATCTATCAGATGGCTTCCCAGGTAACCGTTTGGTCACGGTGCGTTATGAGCTTACTGACGCCACCAGTTTGCAGTGTGATTTTGCAGCAACCACTGATCGCGAAACCGTTATTAACTTAGCCAATCACGCTTATTTTAATTTGGGTGGACGCTTAGCCGACCATGAATTTCGAACTCATTTGGAGCATTTTACCCCTGTTAATGAGCAATCGATTCCAATCGGAACAATTGCTTCGCTCGTTGGGAGCGAGCTCGATTTTCGCCAATGGCGCCGCCTCGGCGATAGCGTGCTCGATCATAATTTCGTTTTGCGCAAGGACAACAAACTACAAAAAGCCGCCAGCCTTCGCCTACACGACACCCAACTGCAGCTCGATGTCCTCACAACGCAGCCTGCACTTCAGGTGTACACCGGCGACGGCTTAACAGCCCCCTTCAGCGCAAGAGCGGGCATCTGCCTTGAAGCACAAGCCTTCCCAGACGCACCAAATCAACCCGGCTTCCCCAGCATCGTCCTAACGCCCGGGCGAACATATCGCCAGCGAACAATCTATCGATTCACAGAGCTCTCAGATCACTAAACCCGTCTCGGTCTTGCTCGCCAATGCCCTTTGGTTCTCGCGGATCCCTTCAGTTCTGATAGTCTTCAGCTCTGATGATCTTCAATTAAAGTCGCGCGGCTCCCACCATGGAAAAAATTCGGGCATATCACTGCTTACTTTCCCGGGGTAGTTGGCTGGCCGCTTTTCTAAGAATGACTTAACACCTTCTTGTGCATCTTCCGACTTGCCAGTGAAGTAAACACCTCGAGAATCTATCTGGTGCGCTTCCATAGGATGGTCAGCACCCAGCATTTTCCACATCATTTGGCGCGCCATAGCGACAGAAACGGCAGATGTCTCGTTACAAAATTCTTTCGCCAAAGCCCGCGCTGCAGGCATCAGCTCATCGGCAGGGTATACGGTTCGGACGAAGCCTCGACTCCGCGCCTCATCCGCTGGAAATACGCGGCCAGAAAATGTCCACTCCAACGCCGTGCTGATGCCAACCACCCGCGGAAGAAACCAACTTGAAGCCGCTTCCGGAACAATTCCTCGCTTGGAGAATACAAAGCCGTATTTCGCATTTTCCGACGCCAGCCGGATATCCATCGCGCACTGCATCGTGGCGCCGATGCCGACAGCCGCACCGTTACAAGCTGAAATCACAGGCTTTAAGCACTCGAATATTCGCAGCGTCAGCAAGCCGCCGCCGTCACGCGGTATACCGGGATCTTTAGGCTTGTAATTAAAGGTATCTCCTCCTCCCCCTAGGTCGGCACCGGCACAAAAGGCGCGGCCTGCGCCCGTAAAGATAATGGCTTTCACCTCATCGTCTGCATCCGCCGCATCAAGAGCCGCAATCACCTCATCGCGCATGGCGTTGTTAAAGGCGTTTAACCGCTCCGGACGATTGAGCGTAATCGTTAGAATGCCGTCCTGCACATCGTACAAAATAGTTTTAAAGTCCATTACCGAGTTGCTCCTTCACTCTCTTATCGTTTTTTAACTCGTGGCTTACGTGGTGAGCTAGACAGATTCCCCACAATGCCGGCGATTCGCTTTTCGCTAACTCGGGTTCAGCATTTGTTCCAAACGGACAATGCAGCCCTCCATACTCCCCTTGATAAAAGGCTCGATCGCCACCGGTTCTACGGACGCTTCCCATTGGAGTCTGCAGCCACCGTCGGCCGCGGTGATCTCCATTTTTGCCCGATGAGATTCCAAGTTTCCGGGGCTTTCAAAGCACGAATACTCAATGATTCTAGCGTCATTATCGTGGCGTAAAATTCGCTCCTTGATCGCACCTGCGCCGGGCAAATCAAGTGATCGGACCTCGCCATCAAACGAGCAACTCGTTACGCCCGGCACCCAATCCACCCTATCTGGGGTTCCTAAGATTTCCCAGAGCGTCTCTGGAGCCACCGCAAATTTATGATCAATTATCACTGCCACACCGGAACCCTTTTATCTGACATTAAGGGCTGAGACAGTAACGAAAAATACACGGCATGGGCAATCGCGCTCGAACTAAGCCACTCCCTCAATTAACATGAAGGATGATTTTGTAACGCGTCATCAGCCCAAAGGAGAACGATCAGTGAACCGCATCACCATATGGCATAACCCACGCTGCTCGAAGTCGAGGGCCTCGTTAGCGTTGCTCGAGGAAAACGGCGTTACGCCTGAGCAAGTACTCTATCTGGAGACACCCCCTAGCAAGGATCAAATTACCCAGACCCTGTCTTACTTAAATGCTAAGGCTATCGACATTATGAGAACCACAGAGCCAACGTTTAAGACGCTTAATTTATCCAAAGACCTTGATGAATTGGTTCTGATAGAAGCCATGGTTAACAACCCCATTCTCATCGAGCGCCCCATTGTCATTGCAGGAAATCAGGCTGTTATCGGTCGTCCGCCTGAAAATGTATTGCGCTTGCTCTGAAGGATCGATCGCCAGGCGGTTAGCAATTTTAAGCGCCCACACCCATCCCGTCCCTGCACCCTAAATGACTTGGCCTTCGCCTCTTAAACACTTTATGCACCGCCCAGGATGGACACAGCGAATGACACTTTGTGCGGTCCGTACTTAGCGTCGCCCAAACCGAGCTCGCCCGCCTCACCGCATGAAAACCTTGTGGCCAAGTAACCACCTACCACCTCATGATAAGTAGGCATTTTGAGCACCATGCCTCCACTTACCGCTTGTGATGGCAAATTTGAGCCCCTATTTCAGACGTGCATAAGCCCTGAAAACGCCCGGTGAAGCCGTTCCGGAGCTGCATAAACATCGTTGTGTTTTAACAGCAAAAAACTGCTACCGTAAGAGACACTCTCAAATCAAGTGATGTGACAGACCGATGATGCACTCAAAGCTTGGTTACAAACTACTAGACGCTGAGCGCAATACGCTCGAAAAACACATTGTTTGGTCGCTATGTCGATGGCGGATCTATGGCGAGCGCGAGGACTTCCAGGGCGCCATGGCGAGCCTAGACGAGTTAGCATTGATCAAGTCTCTGGCTTCAATGCGTGATGATGTTTTCGGGACTTGTTAACGAACGCGTTAAAAATCGCTAATCGAGCATAGCGCCACCAGCTCCTCTGCCCGTATTTGTTTAGCGGTTATTAGGGATGAGCTGCCTATGCCGAGCAGCGAGCCCCTATAGCGAGAAAGTAAGGCGCAACGGCTTAAATCACTTAAATCAGTTGTCCGGCAGGCTTTTCATAAGGTCAAACAACTCATCCATAATCTTGGCAACGTCCTCAGCCAATTCGTCCCGCTCAGCTGCGGGCGCGTTACTGAAGTCAATCGCCCCCTGCAACCTGCGAAGTTTGTTCATCACTTCTTGTAGCTCGGCTTTCATATTTTGGCTCTCTTTTGACGGGGCGAACGAGATATCACTGCCATAATGACAGAGTGAATACTAAAGAGAGTCATGGTCCTCTGGCAATTGGCCCCTTTCGCCTCCCTTACAACTGCGACCTGGAAGAAAAACCGTCATACTAGGCTCACATAGCAATAAATGTGGTGTTGGGGGTAAGTAAGAGTGAAAAGAGACATATTAAAGTGGGTCGTTGCTTCTGTATTTCTGGCGTTAATCAATGGCTGCGGGGGAGGCTCAAGTAGCTCTCCCGAGCCCGTCATAACCGAACCCCCCGCAGCTCCGGTAACCCCCATAGCCCCGGCACTCAAGACCTTTTCGCTGCTTAAAGACAATAATCCGGACCTGCAGGAAGACATAGAATTCGTGCGCGACGGCACAACCTTTGCGGCTCGACTCGAAACGGCACTACCCGTGACCTCCTTGACGCCCACCTTCAGTTTCGATGGCACAGAGGTAACACTAGAAGAGGTGGCGCAAACGTCCGGCACGACCAGTCAGGACTTCACACAGATACTAACCTACCGGGTCTCCAACGAAGCAGGTACAACTGAAGACTACCAAATTGACCTGACCCACTTCACCGGTCTTCCCATCATCTTCCTCACTACCGAGGAACCCGTCGTCTCGAAAGACGACTACGTCACTGGCACTTTCCGGCTCGACGGTGGAAGGAACTATGATTCCGTAGACCCAATGGATATGAAAATCAGAGGCCGTGGTAACTCAACCTGGGCCCTGCATCCTAAAAAACCCTACCAAATGAAACTTGAATCCAAGCGAGACCTCTTCGGGATGCTCGAGGATAAAAAATGGCTATTTCTTGCCGAGTACTCAGACAAGACACTTCTGAGGAATCATCTCGCCTTCGAACTTGGTCGCCGAACCTCACTGCGATGGACGCCGAGTGGGCATTTTGCAGAGGTTTTCGTCAACGGCGAACATGACGGGTTTTATCACATTTCAGAAAAAGTCGAGGACGGTAGTAACCGGGTCGACATAGGCGATACGGGCTTCCTGCTCGAGATAGACCAGCCAAACCGGTTAGATCCTGACGACGTGTCGTTTAGAACAGATACCTATCTCATCAATATTAAAGAGCCCGGCCTTGCCTACTCGGATTCAGAATTCAACCAAGTCCGCACGCACATCAATCAATTCGAATCCATTTTATTCGGTGACAACTTTGCTGACCCAGTCGCTGGCTATCGCGCCTACGCCGACGTGGACAGTTTTATCGATTGGTTCTTAGTTAATGAGATCGCAAAAAACGTCGATGCTCAGTGGTACTCCAGTATCTTTTTCCACTGGATTCCGGGAGAGAAAATCCGCATGGGGCCCATCTGGGACTTTGATTTAGGGTTTGGAAACGTTGACTACGCAGACGCCACCTTCCCTGAGGGTTGGTGGGTCCGCTGGAATAGCTGGATTGCAAGAATGCTTGAAGATCCCTACTTCGCGGCTAGGGTCAAAGAGCGATACGCGCTGATGGATTCTCAGCGCCCCGAAATAAAAGAAGCAATTTATGCATGGGCGGAGCAGTTGAATCTGTCGCAAGCTGAAAATGACTCAATATGGCAAACACTGGGTAACTATGTGTGGCCTAACCCAGTTGTCTATGACACGTACGAAGAAGAGGTAGAGCACCTCGTCACGTGGCTGGATACCCGTATGGATTGGTTGGCGGAATCCGTTGAAACACTCTGACCACGATGCTGACAACCCGTACGGCCGAGCCTAAAAAAAGGGCTTATTTCGCGGTTTTTAGCATAAGCACATTGCCGACCAACCTATCTACGCCCCCATTGATGCTGAAACAGCACAGTAACGGGGTCGTCATGGCTGGCATCTAGCTAACGTTGGTGCTGGTGACGTACAGTTTAGGCAGAAGCGTCTGTCATGGCTCTCAGCGCATCTTTTACTTCAAAAAAGGCGCAACGCCTCCTTTAACAAAGACGCAGCGCCTTGCAGGTTCGCACGGCTTCGCACAGTGCTGAGCGCGAAATTGTGCCGCGCCAATGCACGCAATTCACCGATAACAATTTTTCTTGCGCAACCGCACGCGGCTTCATATACTTTTACTTTATTTTTTAAAGTACTTTGGATAAGACAATGGAAACGAACGCACAAGACGATTTGAAGTATCTAAGGCAGGTGGCTGAGCAAGGCGAAAAACAGCCCGTTCATGGCGGAGAGTTTGGCATTCTATGGGGCACACTATATTTCGTGGCGTCCCTCTACGCCTATGCAACCCTCTCGGGCTTATTCTCATTTCCGAGTTCTACAGTTGTCATAGCATTTGCCCTTCCCATTCCGATTGGAGTAACGGGGCAGTATTTCCTCCTAAAACGTTTTACTCAAAAATCAGGGGCACACTCCTTCGGCAATCGGACCTCGAGCGCAGCTTGGACTGCCGTTGGCGTCTCCGGATTCATTATTTTCCTCGGCATATTTCTAGGCAAAGTACTCGGCTTTATTAACGCAGACGAGGCGGTCATATGGGGAGTATTACAAGCAGCTATTTTTTCAATGTACAGCGTCGCATATGGCATCACAGCGCAAACTACCGGTGACAAAGCTCAGTATGTATATGCCGCTATAGGCTTACTCATGGCCGTTGCTACGGTCTTCGCTATTGGTCAGTTGGAAATGTTTTTAGTGCTGGCCGCTGGGGTATTCTTTGGTGCGGTACTGCCAGGAATACTGAGTTTGCGCCGAGCCTGAGCACCCCTCATGACAGACAGTCCCAAACCTACCTTTGAATTTGATCTGATAGACGACCTCATTCACAGCCGCGTTCGACTAGCCACAATGGCCTACCTATCGGGTGCTGGCACTGCAGACTTCAACGCTATAAAAGCGGTTGTTAAGGCTACTGACGGAAACATCTCAGTTCACTTGAGAAAGCTGGAAGACGCAGGCTACCTCATATCGGTCAAGCAATTTAGCGGACGAAAACCGCAGACGCTCTATTCGATAAGTGACACGGGGCGATCAGCCTGGCAGCGCTACCTGAAGCACATGAGCGATCTATTGGATAATCATGAGTAGGGGTCGTCCACTATTGGACTTTAAGGAAATGGCGGAGCGGACGGGACTCGAACCCGCGACCCCCGGCGTGACAGGCCGGTATTCTAACCAACTGAACTACCTAGGTTTTTTCTCAGACTCAAAAGTCTGCACCAGTTGAAATCGTACCAGATCCACCTAAATTACACAGACTTTCTACACAGACTTTTGACGAAGCTTCTTTTCGGAATCTCGTGAGACCCCCCCCCCCGGGGGGAGGCAGAACTCTTATCACTGTCGCAGTAGTTACCCGCCAGACACATCAGAAGCTAATTTGAAAAAGTAGGTCGCTAGAACAGGGCCGTGATTGCTGTCGTTTAACTGCTGTTGGTTTTGGGTGGGTAAATTACGGGATAGTTTGGTTTGGCTGACACTTTTGTCGTACGCAGACACGATAATGAGACTTCAGGACCACTTTTGTTTAATGTTGGTTAACACACTGGCGACTCCAATAAAGACTCACTTCTTGGTGTCTTCTCAAATACTTGGTTGGAGGCTCCTATTACGGAAACAGCAACCTACGCCCTTCACGCTCACTCAGACTGGTTTTCGCTAAGCGTCAAAAGGCAGCGGCTAAACTACTTTTTTGCCACCATTTTATTAGCGATGTACTCCTTTGCGATATTGCTGATGTTGACGTGGATGCTGGGAGATCTCAGCTTCATTCTCGCGGGTGCGTTAGGTTTTCTGTATTTTGGTATGGAGATGTTGCTGGCTAGTCAGCGCCTTCGTGACATCGAAGTGTCACAGTGGTGGCTAGCACCAGTTTTTGCGGCGCAAAGCATTACAGTCGCTCAAAGTACCCCACTATACTTTATGATCCTCCCCTTAATATCAGTGGGTTTTTTGATTTTTTGGCCCGGTCGCGACCAGACCAGCAGAGACCGCACCAGTGATCGTCAGGCAAATAAAAGTTCGATTAATGAAAGCCGTAAAAGTAAAAGCGTATTAATCATTGTTACGCTATTCGTTATGGGTGTTCTGTTTTGGAGCGTGAGTTTTATAGAAGATACACGCTATGATCTTTGTCTAGAGCGTTTAGAACAAAGTAGGACGCTGTACCTTTATCCTGACGCGATATGCAAAGAAGAGGCAAAACTCTTCTCACTGTCGCAGTAGTTCCACGCCAGATACATCAAAAGCTAATTTGAAAAAGCGTGGCTGAAATTTTTTTTGTTATAGTCCGGATGTAATCTACCAAGAGCTAAATTTATGCTGAACAACGATGATGGAACCATTACGTTCATCCTGCAAATGACTGTCACGCCTAAAACTGACGATGTCGAGTCATGGATAACCGAACGCAGTAGTCGCGTAACATTTGAATTTGAAGAAATGAAAACTCGTCGTTTCGAATGGTTTTTGTCGACCAACAAATCTATGGCCACGCTGATAGAGGTTTTTGATGACAGCGAGGGTGCCTTAACTAGGTTTAATAATCTTATATCCAGCCCCATCGCCCCCGAATGGATGGAGAGATTTGAAGTGGAAAGTTTTACTGTTTTAGGTGACGCAAGTCACGAGTTACGGGAAGCGCTGGCTTCAATGGAACCAGATTTTCGGGCTTTTTCTGGCGGTTTTACTAGGGTATAGCGGTTCAGCACTGCGACGAATTTACAGGTGGGAGGCGGAACGCCTGCTTATCACCCAGAACGGAACCCCTGTGGGGGGATCACACCTATCACATAGCAGTAGTTACCCGCCAGATACATCAGAAGCCAATTTGAAAAAAGTAGGTCTTTGGAAACAGGGCCGTGATTGCTGTTGTTTATCTGCTGCTGGTTTTGGGTTGATAGCGGTTTCGTTGTCACCTTTTTCAAAGAAAACCTTGGTCTTTAACCGGACCTTTAAAAAGAGGAGCCAATACCTTTTTGTTCATACCGAAATTACAGTACGTTATTTCTCGATAGTTTCATCATCAAGCGTTCCAGAGATTTCTCCTTTCCAAATGAAGAATCCAAAACAGCCACTAACGAATCCGATAAAGGAAAATAGGTTGGACCGTCCGGTAAACTTACCCGGGACTATATCCAATGCTGGGAAAAACGGAGCGGCATAAAACATAATGAATGCCAGTAATATGAGTGCCATTGAGGATTTGGGGACTTTTTCATTCACTGACTTACATTCTTCATGCATCGCTAGAAGCACTAGAAAGGCTAATGCGAGGTAGAACACGTAGAAGTCTATCCAGCCAAAAAACCTTGGATATACCAAACAAATCACGCCGACACATAACGCCTCAGCCCACAAAATCCTGTGTTTGCTTATCATCAGTCGGCGTTAACCTCGTTTTCACAGCGCAAGTGCAAGTGCAAAGAAGATAGCATCCCCGTAAACCAAGCTAACGACATTACCGCTTTGTTGAGTCTACGACGGTAATTAAGAAGGAAATTTAGATTTTCCTGACACTTTTGTCTCATGCTCACAGGATAATGAGACTTAAGGGTCACCTTTGCTTAGGCTGGAATAAGAAGACGGAGAGCCAAATGAAGTCACTTTTCTGGTTATCACAAGCGATGCTGCTCTGCTCCATTCTTTACTACTCGCCACTGCTGTCACCCGTTATCTCCTATGGCTGGAATATGGAAGAGTGGTCGGTTCGTTATGGTCAATACAGAGACTGTATTAGTCGCAAGCGACCGGACGGAAGTACCCCCAAAAATCTTAGATGGTCTTGTAATCAAGAAGCATACGGGCTTCTGTCTTTTGAGCTTCCAGAAGGCAAGCATGAAGAAATCATCGACTACAATATTGCAACGTTTGGCAAAAATTCACGGCCATTGATTTGACCGACCTCAATTCAAACGATGTCAAGAAGACGCTCAGAAGAACAAGCGTGGTCTATGGGCTGAAGAAGACCCTGTAGCGCCATGGGGTTGGAGGAGACGTTAGAAACAGGGCCGTGATTGCTGTTGTTTCTTGGTAGATAAATTGGAGACTGATCTGACGTACACGTATTCTCAGCATACGCAGTGGAAGCTTTGACTTTAACGATTACACTTTATAGTCATGCGGCGACAACCGGGAGAGACTTCATATGAAATTTGTAACAACCCTGATCACCTTGCTAATAACACTTTGTTCATCGTTAACTGTTTGGGCAGATGCCGCCGAAAGTGCGACGGCAATTGGTGAGAAACCCTTTGTTCTGATTGCTAGACTTCATGCATTGCCAAATGCGTCGGGAGAGGTGCTTAGGCTCTCTGAGGCTGCTGACGAGGCGGTCAAAGCATCTGAACCGGGCATGCTCCTTCATACCTTTGATCAAGACCCAAGCGACCCACTAGGATTTGTCTGGACTGAGGTTTATGCGAATAGTGCTGCCCTTATATTTCACCTAGAAAACCCTCCGCTACAAAAGTATCTAACTGAAGTAAGTCCACTGTTGGATAACTTCACGGTTGAGCTGTATGGCGAAGTTTCTGCTGAGGCCGTCAATATGCTTAGATCAACAGGTACGCCCACATCACATTTTCAGAGCAAATTTGGATATGTGAGAGACCTGACACCCTAAGCTTTAAGTGCGGCTAGCGCAGCACGAGTTTAAGAAGAGCAAGCGTGGTCTATGGGCTGAGGAAGACCCTTTAGCGCCATGGGACTGGAGGAGACGATAACGCTGGTCAGTTGGGCGACTCTTGTCACTGTCGCAGTAGTTACCCGCCAGATACATCAGAAGCCAATTTGAAAAAGTAGGTCTTTAGAGACAGGGCCGTGATGGCTGTTGTTTGAATGCTGCTGGTTCTGAGCTTCCGTCATACGCGCATCATAGGCATTGCGATGTGCCTTCATGTACTCAAGTTTCAGTTCAGACAGGCTTATCAGTCCACTATGAAACCCTGCAGCCATAAACCCATTGAGCCAACGACGGTCTACTTGGGTGACTGAGGCTGACTGGAGTTGCAGGTGTTTCTTCAGCTTATGCTTGAGGCTGACTAGGTAGGCTTTTTTGCTTTTGGCGTGGTTATCGCTGGGCATTTCCACGATTAAGATCTCCAAGTGTGTGGATGAAGAGTGTTGCTTCGAGAATGTATCGTCGCGCCTCGAGTTGCGTCCTGTGCCGCGTGTAATGCACTTCGATGAACTCAGACATATGGGTTGGTAGAGACACTCCCTCACCCCATTCAATAGCATCGTACAGCTTCGCCTGTGACGGCTTTAATTCATCCAACCAAACACTACTGTCCCCTCTACCATCATGCCCCTGAGCCGCATCAGAGAGGCAGACAGTTCGATCGGGTTTTGGTTGTATTAACTCAGGGCTTTGTCGAGCAGTCGTGATCAACTGTTGCCACTCAGTGAGAATGGGTAAAGCCTTGTTACTAGCCTTGCGCTTATCTCTGGTGCCTGTTGATTGAGCAAACCTAGTTCTACCTAGGACAACACGGACATCGGAAGGGATACGTAACTCAACCTGCCATATGCCGGACTTCAAACACGTTAGATTCATCTGAAAAGTCTCCGTGAACCGTTGAAGTACACAGACTCTTTACACAGAGTTGAGAGAAACCTACGTAGGTATGCAGTCTAGAAGTAATGGCGGAGCGGACGGGACTCGAACCCGCGACCCCCGGCGTGACAGGCCGGTATTCTAACCAACTGAACTACCGCTCCAGGTAGCCGACACCTTCGGTGTCGCAAGGTCCAAACTCAAAGAGAGTTTGGTGGGTGATGACGGGATCGAACCGCCGACCCTCTGCTTGTAAGGCAGATGCTCTCCCAGCTGAGCTAATCACCCCTGAAAGAGTCGGCGATTATAGAGACGCCTGCTTTGGTGTCAATTACCTTTGAATAATAAATCATGATTTTTGCCTTTTGTGTAACTTAGCACCTCCAACTTGTGTACACTCGCGCGGCGATTTTGGTGCAACGCAGGTGATATCGTGGAACTGTACGTAGACTTTCGATTTGAAGCCGCACACCGGCTGCCCTTTGTACCCGAGGGCCATAAATGCTCGCGTTTACATGGACATTCATTTTTTGTCCGTCTAGGTATCGTTGGCGACGTCAACCCGGCAACGGGCTGGGTTATTGATTTTGATGACATTCAAAAAGCGTTCGAACCGATCTATGATCAGCTAGACCATCACTACCTGAACGAGGTCGAGGGTCTTGAAAACCCAACCAGTGAAAATTTATCTCGCTGGATTTGGAGTCACCTCAAACCACGATTAGCCTCGCTCGATTACGTAGAAATACGAGAAACCTGCGATGTTGGCTGCATATATCGCGGGGATTAGAAGCCTGCTCTTATCAGCTAAATCCTCTCCAATCCAGCTTCTTTTCTTCTTTTTTTTATAAAAATCTATTGACTCGTGAAAAATCTTATTCACACGCAGACATGAAACTGTCACTTTGTGACACTTAGTTTAGATAGGCGCAAATTCACTTAAATAAAGCAATGTAAGTTATTGTTTTAATTTAATAATTAGTGATTGGTTAAAATTTAACCAATTTGTTTGCGGTGAAGAATTTAAGGGCTTTGACGCCCGAACAAACAAATTACCCACCAAATTATCCACAGGTTATGTGGACAGATATGATTAATTTGGCACTCAAATCTCTGCGTCAAAAAATTGTCGCACGGCAGCACTCACAGCAACCGGTTCCTCTTGGTGCAACCAATGTCCAGCTCCTCTGACAGTTACCATGTCAAAAGACGAAAAAAGCGGGGAAAACGCTCTGGCAGACTCATCAGTGACATAATCTGAAAGCTCTCCTCGAACCACAAGTGTGGGACCCGAAAACTGCTTGGCTCTACCGCATCGCGCGGATATGGCACCCAAAATACTCTCGTATCCAATCCTCAGCCCGTTCAGATTAAAGCGCCACTGGACGTAACCCTCACTGCTAATGTGTGCACTCGCTAGTAGAAAGTCGGCAATCCGAATGTCCTCAAGCAGTGGCTGCATGATGGCTCTTGCCTCGGAACGTGACCCAACTCTTGCCTCTCGCACCGCGTTCAGTGCGCTAAAGACTGCATCGTGACGACTCGGATAAGCCACTGGGGCGATATCGAGAACGACAAGCTTTTCGACAAGAGAGGGAAAGTCCAGCGCTAGTTGCATCGCAACTTTGCCCCCCAAGGAGTGACCGATCACCCTACTCTGCCCTATTTCATTTTCAGCCAGCCAGGCGGCTAACGCCTGCGCATAAACCTGCACCGACGCCTCTGACAGCCACGGGGACTTTCCATGGTCTGGCAGATCCACGCTATATACGACGTAGTCTTCTTTAAACGCTCGCGCCAGTTGCCCAAGGTTATTGGCAGACCCAAACAGTCCATGCAAGAGCACAAGGCGCCTCTCGCCGCTGCCCGTAACCTTAACGTTCAAATTTTCTGCCACTTAGCAGCCTCCTTTGTTAGGATCGCGCAGGACTTACTTGCCGACAATGACAGGGGGAATCATGTCCAAGGGAACATCAGCCAGTAAAACGCTTTTCATAGCAACACTAGCGATTTGCGCTGCGCTACTCAATGCATGTGCCTCAGGTGGAAATGTGAGCGGTAGCGGTTTCAACCCCACAACACCCAAAAATGCGCTCGATGCCACTGCTGTGCAAAGTGCCGATATCAAGCGGGTCGTTATTGCTGATGTCAATCTCGGCTCACCATCGCGCAAGTACCTTCAGAAGCGTGAGAATGCCGTTGACGCGATTATCGCCGACGCCCTTGAGCGTGAGGGTTGGGAGGTGGTTTCCACCCGAGAGTTCACACAGCGCTGGCGAAACGCGGTATCGATGCACGGCGACCCTGTCGACCCTACTACAGGGCGTGTTAATAGCCGCACCTTTTCCCGAATCGTGAATACGATCAAAGACCAAATGATGGAGTCCTCAAATATCGACGCCCTCATATTCACCGACCTGTTAGAAAAAGACGTCTATTTCTCCCAGGGTGTTAACCGAGTCGCGAGATGGGATGGTGTAACGCGCAAGCCCCCAACCCAAGGCGGCGGGAACGGCGTGTCCGTGAATTTTAACTGGAGTGTGCCGGTTGCCGCGACGACAATCCGCATCTCAATCTTTAACCGAAACCTCGAGCGTATGTTTGTTGGCGAGGGCGGCATTGCCCTAAACGAGGCAGTGGATACACGAAGTGGGACTGGCTTTGTTCGCCGACGTGAAATTCTAGGTAACGAAACGCACATCCGTGAGGGTGTTGCCTTAGCACTTCACCCACTCTTCCCCATGAAAAATTGGCCTGGCGACCCTGACTAAACCCCACCGCGCGCAGCTCAGGAGAGCAGCGCGCCTGTTCGCTCTAGCACCCAAAACGTCGAGACTGCACCCAACACATATACAGGCGCTACACGCAGCCATGAAGCGGAGCTCAAGCGGGTCACAACAGCACCTACCAGAGTGAGAAATGCCACAAAAATAAGCTGGCCTAGCTCGATTCCCACATTGAAAAACAATAGGGCCGCGGGAAGGTGCATCTGAGGTAAACCTGTTTCCGCAAGCGCTCCAGCAAACCCCATACCGTGCAACAGACCAAAGCCTCCAGCCAAATACCACGGCCGTGCCCAAAGGCGGCTTTTTCTCTGGGTTTTGGATAGCTCATAAGCCAACACCCAAATTGATACGGCGATCAACCATTCAATTAAAGCCTCCGGATTTGTGACGATACCCAAAGAGACAAGTGCGAGCGTAATACTGTGCCCTACCGTGAATGCCGTTATGGTGTACACCAATCGTCTTCCCCAGCTGACCAACAACAGGAGTCCGGCGACAAAAAACAGATGATCGATGCCAACGGCAATGTGCTCTGCACCTAGCCAGAGATAATGTAACGCCGTATCCAATAAGGATCGCTGCGAGGGCACGACAAATACCGGGTCGGAAATCGTGAGCACCTCTTGAAAAAAGACCCCCGGCTGCGGCCTCACTGACACCACGGCAGATGACTGGTTCGCCGCGAGTCCCGAGACACTTAGCGGTAAACCTTCCATCGACTCGCCGGTACACTGCCACTGCTGACGAAGAACTTTCCCTGTCCCCTCTGGAAACCAGGGGGTCTCCGATACAACCGCACACTCATCTGGCAATACGGGTAACATTGGCACATTGGAGGTCGCTTGAGCAGGCGTTTTCCAGACGACAGAAATTTCGCCGTTTGGCAATGCACGGACATCAAGCGCAGACGGCGCAAATCTGTGAGCCTGAGTCACCAAGGGCGTCAGCAAGATCAGGAGAGCTACCAAAATACGCATCACAGAACCACCTCATAGCGTGCCAAGCGCGCATCAACCCACTGCTCAATGGCATCATCTTCGGCAGCCCGCCGTAAATCACGCTGCAGGTCAGCGGACACCTCATCGAATGTTTTCACCCTTTGCGGCAGTCGATCCTCCAGCCACACCCAATGTTGCCCAAAGACAGACGTAAAGGGTCCCAGCCAGGTTTCTACTGCAGGATCCGCGTCGATGAGATCCTCGGCAAACTCGCGGGCAAATTGATCCCCAAACTGTCTCGATATATCCAGCAGGCTTACATTGCGGAATCGATAGCCCGAGAGGAACACATCACTCTCAGTTCGCGCCTCATCAGGAGAGACGTTAGCCCTCAGTGACTTCGCTAGTGAGTCTATGCGTGCTTCTGATGTCTGTGGCCGCAAAAATACGTGCGAAAAGGAGAAGTGCTCGGGCTCCTCAAACTCCGACAACCGGCGGTTGTACTCGCTGCGCAGTGCTTCATCTGTAGGCTCAAAAGCAGACTGCGTGGCCACGATTAGGGTTTCCATTACTTGCACCGTTCGTCGCCGCACTACCTCATCTGCAAGATGCAGGCGCAATTCCCACGCCTCGGATAGCAGCATCTCATCGGGTACGTCACGCTCTGGGTTCATAAAGCGCATATTGCGGATGAGTCGCCTTTGGACAACGAGGTCCTGCTCAATAACACCGCGCTCGACGGCCTCAATAAATAGGAGCTCCTCGCGAAGCTCTCGCTTTTTGATCAACTCAAGCTGCTGCGCTGTGAGCTCCGTAGGCTGCAGCTGGCGTATCGCCTCTGCTTGAAGCGCAACCCGCTCGGGGTTCGGTGGACCCAACTGCGGCTTAGGCTCTGGAAAAAACCATAGGTTAAGAATAAATAGGACAACACCAGCAAAAACGAACTGGTTAGCTATGGACTGATAAAACCGCATGTAACACTCCCCCAAGGTGCGCTAAAAGTGCGTCAGGAAATCCTCGGGGTCAAGGTCTGGGAGATTTTTAGAGGGCCCCTTGCGCGTACCGATATACAAGAAGCCAATGACCTCGTCTTGATGGCTGCCCCCCAGCGCCTCGATCACATGAGGATCGGTTGCATACTGCCCTGTCCGCCACATACTTCCGTAGCCCAGCGCGTTGGCTGCAAGCGACATGGCGTAAGTGGCTGATGCCGCCGAACCGACCTGCTCGTTACGATCAACTTTGGGGTGTAATTTAAAATCGAGCATAACGGCAATGAGGATCGGCGCTCTAAGCGGTGCCTTGAGCGACTTGGTTAGCTGCGCTTCATCCGTCACCCCTCGCAAACGCAAGCTCTCGTTAAGAACAACACCGAAATCGTCGCGGCGATCACCCTCAATAACAACAAAGCGCCAAGGGCGTAAGAGTGCGTGATCGGGCGCTCTCAAACCCGCACGCGCAATCTGAGCCATCTCATCGGGGCTTGGGCCTGGCGCGTCGAGGCTGCCATGTGATACCCGCTCGGTCAGCAGTGTCAGTACGTCGTCTTGTCTCATGTCACCAGTCTATCAAGGGTTCTGCGGCGTTGTTACATTAAGATGCCCGCCTGACACATCAGACTTTCAAATTCCAATCCTTGGGAAGCAGCCTTTGCGTGATATCGATTGCCACATCACCGATCATGAGGTGATCATCTTCCATGTGAATGTCCTCATCAGACAGCACGCCATCGTTAAATCGGTACATGGGCTGCCAGTCTCCATTTAAGCGCGCTTTTTCAGTATCCTCGCGGCACTGATCTACTGCCTCGCTTTTAGCGCGCCAATCAGAGATCGCCCTAGCGGTATGGCATTGGGCAAGGAGCTTCATCGAAACATCGGGACTCAACACCGTGGCGGTTGCGTTATTTCCGCCGAAGCCTTTGCTGTTGACGAGCGCATAAGCACAGTCCTCAGTCTCTACATCGCGCAAGGCGAAGGTCAACCGATCGGTAACCACATCGTCCGCAAGCCTATCTATCGAACCGATGCCCGGCACCCAGCCTGACTCCCATATTCCCAGTAACGCTGCCATTTGATCACCCGCTGCCGCACCCAATGAATGCCCGGTATGACTCTTGATAGCCGAGACACGCCAATTCTCCACTGACATTGCGCCTGCAATGGTACTGAAAATCGCTGACTCAGAGGTCCGGTTCTGCGGGGTGCCGGTACCGTGTGCCATAACCACACCGGTTCGTTCAAACGACGGCTCGTCTAAAATATCGCGTGCTGCTTGGGCTGCGCGCGCCATCGTCATGTAATTTCCTGCGCCTGGACCGGGTATTGATTTTTTTGCTCCATCGGCATGTACCGAGACAAACGGCACGGCCCCAAGGATGGGTGCACCCTGCTCAAGTGCGAGCGCATCGTCCATTAGAATCATCACTTGCGCCGATTCACCCATTACGAACCCGCAATTGTCTCCAAAGGGTCGGCAAGCCGATCGATGATGGATCAGTCCCTCCTCCCCTACCCCTTGCAGTTGGCGCAGCTCTTTATCGGTGGCGAGCGCACCCATGGCAACGTAGCCGTCCATGAGCTCGGGGAGAATAGGAGCCTCAGCCGCACCGACTACCGCGATGCGGGCTCGACCTGACTTAATATCGTCGACACCCCGCTGAAGGTTATAGAGAAAGGTGGCGCAAGCGCCGAGCGCTGGCCCTGTGTGACCCATCGACTTGAGGACGTAGGCGTTAAGGAAATCACCGGGCATTTCTGCAAAACCGAGTGGGCAATTTTTCGCGCTAACGCGCTCACCTCGAAGCCCCGCTGTCATCATGCCACCGGTGGCCGCCTCATCTAGCTGTCCCATCGAACTTGAAACGTAAACACTCACCGCATCAGGCGGTAAGGACCCCGCAAGTTGATCCCAATCAAGCCCCAGATCGGCCAGCGCATCAGACATTGCATAGATAGACATTTGCAACCCGCGAGGATGGTTTCGCGACGTGTAGAGCGCCCCGGGATCGAAACCCATGGGCAGCTGTCCCGCAACGCTGACATCGAACTCTCGCTGAGTCGGCACCAAAATTGTGTCCCCAGAGGATAGACCTCGCAGTGCGTTCTGAGCCCGGGATGTGGTGAAGCCATCGGGAGATAAATTCACAACGCCATGGACGTCGTCAATTCGGTAACGGTGATTGATAGCCACTGCAGAGGGATCAAAGTGCTGATGCTCGATTCTACGAACCAGCGTACGCGCTAATATTTCGTCTTCAATGTCCGAGTCCATCATGACGCCTAGCGCCTGTATGGTTCGGTTTCTCGCTTCAATATCGATGGAATTTATAACCAAGCGATTATGAGCATGGCGGTGCGAAGAACGCCCGGCGGTGTTGATCCCCCCGGATGCAACAATGACAGGTAAATTAGACATAGATTTTATTAACTTCGGTTATCACTAAGCCCTTTGATTGTAGGAACAGAGCACATTATAATTTTGTGTTTTTCAGACACATATCATGAAAAAACCGACGGAAAAATTTCGCATCCCACGCATTGCTGCACTCATTCACAGCAATGCATTAGCGAGTTCAGTCACCCTACCCATGGAGCTCTCTATGGCAGCAGGGCAAGCTGCGGGGCAAGTATTCGACGCTGATAACCACGTATCACTGCTGTCGCCTGAGGGCGGCATGATTACGACGAGCGGCGGACTGACAGTTGAAACCAAAGCGATCGACAGTGTTGGAACACTCGATTTATTGGTTATATCAGCCATCTGGCGAGATCCGCGGCGTGTATTAACGAAGCACCCTAGTTTAGTCCCGTTTATACGCCGGATCGCGGAGTCCGGCGCAGCCATTGCAGCCGTTGGCACTGGAAGTTTTCTTTTGGCTGAAACAGGACTGCTCAGGCGGAAAGCGGCTACGACCCATTGGTTTTGGTTCGACGAATTCGCTAAGCGTTACCCGGAGATCGATCTTCGACGCGACCAGCTCATCGTGCAATCTAACAATCTTTATTGTGCTGGAAGCGTAAATTCAATCAGCGACCTGTTGGTTTACCTCATGGGTGGCTTTTACAACCCTGAAGTAGCGAGACGAATCGAAAATCAATTTTCACCTGAAATCCGTCAGCGTTTCCGAACCACACAACTCGGCTCACATATGCTGCAAGAGCATTACGACGAGATCGTCATGGACCTGCAGTTATATATGCGTGAAAAGCTGCGAGCACCTGTCTCCACGATTGATTTTGCCGGGCGATATGGGCTGTCAGAACGCACACTTTCACGGCGCTTTCAGCGGGCCACGGGAACCACACCATGGCAATTCCTGCTCACTTTGCGCATGAGCGAGGCGGCTACGCTACTCAGAACAACCAACTTATCGGTCACACAAGTGGCCGCAGAAGTGGGGATTACCGATTCCGCGCATTTTGCTCGCCAATTCAAAAAAACCAATCAGTTAACGCCAACTCAGTATCGCAAAGCCGTGCGGGGTAAGATGTTTTCCGCCAACTGAGGGACGTCTTTTCATTGAGACGCCGATGCCGCTGTGGCTTAATCGCTCACCATAATAAATCGCACTGGAGTCTCATCTCATGTCCGAAGCAATTTACATTGTGAGCGGCGCTCGTACGCCTATGGGTGGCCTTATGGGTGATCTCGCCCCTGTCACTGCGCCACAACTTGGCAGTACGGCTATAAAAGCGGCCGTGGAACGATCTGGACTTGACGGCGATAAGGTGGACGAGGTCTTCATGGGCTGTGTTTTGCCTGCAGGGCTCAAGCAATGCCCAGCCCGACAAGCGAGCCGATATGCTGGTCTACCCGATCACGTTGGCGCAGTGACCGTCAACAAAGCCTGTGGCAGCGGCATGCAAGCAACAATATTTGGCATCGACAGTATTCGCGCCGGCACAAATAGCGTGGCTATCGCGGGGGGGCTAGAGAGCATGTCGAACGCACCGCACCTCATGCCCAGCGGACGCGCAGGTCAGCGACTTGGGCACACACACATATATGATCATATGTTTATGGACGGCCTCGAAGACGCCTACACAGGTGGCGCGATGGGCAGTTTTGCCCAGAAGACGGCCGATGAGCATGGCATTACACGTGAGGCTATGGATGAATTCGCCATTCAAAGCCTCACGCGCGCAAAAGCCGCGATTGAGCAAGGCCTCCTAAAGGCAGAAACAGCCGCAGTAGAGGTCAAAACACGCCGAGATGTCGTCACCGTGGTTGACGATGAGCAACCCCATAAAGGGCGCGTCGACAAGATCCCATCGTTACGACCCGCTTTCGCCAAAGAGGGAACGATTACAGCCGCGAACGCCAGCTCCATATCCGATGGTGCCAGCGCGCTTATCCTCGCAAGCGAGTCTGCCGTAAAGGAGCATGGGCTTAAGCCGATGGCAAAAATTATCGCCCACGCTAGAGCCAGTCGTGATCCGGCAGAGTTCACACTTGCACCCGTCGATGCAATTTCTTCGCTCATGGAGAAAACCGGTTGGTCAGCAAGCGACGTAGACCTGTGGGAGATTAACGAAGCCTTCGCTATGGTGACCATGCTCGCCATGCAAGCGCACGGCTTGGACCCGAATAAGGTCAATGTTCACGGTGGTGCTTGTGCGCAAGGACACCCGATAGGATCCACAGGTTCACGTATTATCGTCACCCTTATGCATGCCATGCATCACTACGGCAAGGAGCGTGGTGTCGCTGCGCTGTGTATTGGTGGTGGCGAGGCGACAGCCGTCGCCATTGAGAAGTGTTGAGTTAGGAGAGGTTTAATGCCGCTAGATTCGGTTCCAGACATTCTGGACGATATTCGCGAAGGAAAGATGGTCATTCTTATGGATGACGAGGACCGTGAAAACGAGGGTGATCTCGTGATTGCGGCGGAGAAAGTAACTCCGGAGATTATCAACTTCTTCGCGAGCGAAGCCTGCGGTCTTATCTGTATGCCCATCACGGCGGAGCGCGCGCGGCAACTGCGCATTCCCCTTATGGTGCGCGACAATCGCTCGCAGCACGAAACCAACTTCACGGTATCGATTGATGCAACGCATGCTGTTGGTCCGGGTGTGAGTGCTAAGCAACGAGCTCACACCATTCTAGAAGCGGTAAAGTCAGACGCCAAGCCCTCGGACATCTCACAACCAGGGCACATTTTTCCGCTGGTAGCGAAGCCTGGTGGCGTCCTCCAGCGCGCTGGACACACCGAAGCCGGTGTCGATCTTGCGCGTATGGCGGGCTGCGAGCCTGCGGCCGTCATTGTCGAGATTATGAACGAGGACGGCACCATGGCGCGACGTCCGGAATTGGAAGTCTTCGCTGAGCACCACAACCTGCGCATTGGCACCATTGCTGATTTGATTGAGTACCGAGCGTTGCATGAGCAATCTGTGCGCTGCACGGGTGAATTTCCCATCGACACGCGTTGGGGTCAGTTCACGCTGACAACGTTCGAGGATCTTGTCGACGGGCAAATTCAATACGCACTTCACCAAGGCGACCTGACGGCACCCGACCTGCCCGTTCGAATTCAACCGATTAATACCCTGCGCGATGTACTGGGCACTAAGTTACCCAATGGATCGCAGGGATGGTCTTATGAATCAGCAATGGCATACATTGCACAGCAAGGGCGTGGGCTGGTCGTAATGTTAGGCGGTTGGGAGTCACCCGATACCATTATGCGTAACATTGCGCAGTTAGCGGGCACCGCTGACGTCGAGGCACCTCCACAGAATTACCGGGTCATTGGTACCGGCGCTCAAATGCTCCGCCATTTGGGTGTGACGAACATGAAGGTCATGTCAGCACCGATCAAGTTCAACGCAATATCTGGGTTCCAGCTCGAAGTCTCAGGCTTTATTCCTCGGCCCTGAGCGCGAGAACACACAGGCTGATCCGCGCGTTACAACCGCTACGCCGCCGAGCAAAAAGGCCCGTAAACCGCGCTGAAGACGCGCGTTTGGGCTGATAAAACCCTTATGAGCCACCAATTGCTAGGGCATTACTGTTAACGCACAGTCCGCTCTGGCTGCTTTGTCGCTCGCGCCTCGTCGGTTTCTGATTAGCCCTTAACTGTGGAAGGTAACCGCTGAACTCAGATCGGTTCGATCGGTTACAACATCGTTTATGGGTGTATCCACCGGATAGCCAAACGACAAGCCAAACATCAATTTGTGATGCTCGGGTATGTCGATAACTTCACGAATTTGCTTAGACATGAAGCCCAACGCTGTCTGAGGACAGGAGCCCAGCCCCTGCGCCGTCAAACCCAGCATAACGGTTTGTGTGAACATACCCAGGTCGCAAGCCTCTCTTAGTCCAAAGCCATCTGGAAGCATAAAAAAGGCAACAGCAGGCGCATCAAAGAATCGGAAATTGCCAAGAAACCACTCTTGACGTTTCGCCTTCTCCTCCCGGGGAATACCCAGCGCATCATAAAGTGCCTTTGCGGCACCGTATTGGCGATCTTTGTAAACCCCATCGTAAACGCCGTCATACGGGAAATCGGGGGCGACATCGCCGGTTGCGAAGGCCATTGGCAGCGACTCACGTAGCTTCTCTAACTTATCGCCCGTCACGATGTGAACAAACCAGGGTTGCGTATTACAGTTGCTGGGCGCACGAAGTGCCGGTGCAAACACAGCATCGATCACCTCACGCCCTACGGGGTCAGACTTAAATGCGCGAATCGAACGACGTTCGTTAACAATAGCCTGAAACGTCTGAGCTGCGTTGTTCATGGTCACTCCTAAAAAATCTCAAATCAGTGCAGCGAGGCTACACCGACTCTTTCATCAGGTGAATAGCGCAAACGCGGTGCGAATGCTCTCCTAATTGTCGTGCTAGAAAGAACGAACGCTGCCGTCTGGGTTTAACGGCGCATCTTTATTAACCGGCCAAGAAGCATCGAAGCCTGCAACAGCAAGCGGCTCGTCGAAAGAGGCTTTACTGTCGCCAACATCGCTAACCTTTGGCTGTATACCGCTTAACCAGTTAAAGGCTGCCGCAAAAGAGTCTTCCTCCGCGTCGGCAAACGGACGTGTCGCATCATCAGCCGCCTCAAAGAAAGTAAAACGCCCTGTGCTCACCAACCCGGTGAAGTAGCCACCCTGCCCTTCACCGTTCTGTATCTCAAACGCGATGAGTCTCATCCGTGTTTCACAGTTGTCTGCGTCGAGATCAAATGCATATTGACCAACGGCCTTACCTGACGTTTCGGAGCCCACAATGGCGAGTTCAATATGCGGATCAACACTGTTAATCAGTAGCTCACTGGCCGAGGCGGAACCGCCGGTTGTAATAAAGGCAATGCGCAGCGGACTGAAGGTCTCGGGTAAAGGCCCAAAATTTGCGGTGCTATTTTGATCTTGATGTTTGTCGTTCAAATTAACGATGTAACTTAGCTGTCCGTTCGCGGTGTCACCAGCCAGTAAGTTCAAGAAAGTTTCAGCAACCCTGACTAGTCCGCCACCGTTGTAGCGAAGGTCAATAATGAGATCCGTAACGCCTGCCTCGCGAAATTTCGTCGCTGCCGCTCTCAGGGGGCCATCCGCTGCATCAATGAAGGTTCTAAAATTTATATAACCAACCGGTGTGCCATTTGCTCGGTCAATAACCAGCACGTCGCCGGCTAAAGGCGGTGTCGTGGTCTCTTCTGTCGTTACCGTTATCTCACTTTGCTCGCCTTCATATTCCACGCGAAACACCGTCGTTTGAAGCTCTCCCCTGGCGCCAAATACGGCCGTGGGTAGCTCAGCATTTCGAGCAACCATTTCATCCCAGGTTTCAAAGTCAGCCTCACCATCGCGCTTTACCGCTAAAAGTCGCTGTCCTCGACGAACGCCTGCCGTGTGGGCGGGCCCTTCTTCGTAAGCATCGGAGAAATAGAAATTGTTATTGATAATGCGGTAGCGTACGCCGTAGCCGTAGAAGGCCCCTGATGTAAATCGCTGGGTATCTTCTTCAATGGTCGTCATGTACGAGAAGCCGGGGTCTCGACCCGTGCCGTCTGTCCAGATGGGCTGCATGATGGCCGAAAGATAAGCGGCCGGATCCGTGTAATCCTCGGCATCTACCTCTGCCAACTCGTCATACCAGTAGTAATAACTCTCTGCGACTTCCTTGACGAATTGTACTTGCGCCGCTGGTCCGCACGCGTCAGTGCTTCCCCCCGAACCAGACCCAGAACCCGATCCGGAACCGGAGCCCGTACCCCCTCCCGCAACAGGCGCGGGAGACGACGATCCCCCCCCGCCACCGCAGGCAGCGACACTGAGGCAGATAAATAAGGCGATAAATGGCTTGAGCATCATTTAGTAAGTCCTATCGAATACGTGCAGGTTTTTACGCGCTTCCACGATAGAGAAACCCTCGCCACCTGCCAAGTGATCCTGTTTTATTGCGTATTGATCGCGGTTTGGAAGCACGCGCGACGCGTAATGCGTTCCACGTAGGCTTTCACGTTCGCCATATCATCAGACACGCACCCCATGCGGTTACTCATAAAGCACGCGTGCCCGAGCATAATATCGGCAGCTGAAAAATCACCGATGAGATACTCACGTCCCTCCAACGCCTCATTAACTGGCTTTAGCGCATTATTGAGCAATCGCTGTGCTTGTCCCAAGACAACGGGATCTCTGCGCTCCTCTGGCAAGAGGATTGTATGCACCACAATCGTATTCATAGGAGGCATTACCATGCCTTCACAGTAGTGGAACCACTGTAAATACTCGGGGAAGCGGTCATTATCTGCCGCGGGCTTCAAGCCCCCATTTTTATGACGCTCTAAAATGTACTCAACGATCGCGCCCGACTCGTAAATGGAAACATCACCGTCTTCCAGTACGGGAACACGCCCTAAGGGGTGTCGATCCCGATGTTCATCGGACTTAAGGTCCTTTGGATGAAACGACATTGCGTTGAGCTCATAAGGTAGCGCTAGCTCCTCTAGTAACCAAAGAATGCGCCCAGCGCGTGAATTAGGTGCAAAGTGGAGTTTGAGCATGATCATTCCTTTTATTTTTTTAGTTTAATTTTGTGTTTCGAGGCTTACGCCTAAACCCTCTCTTCAGCAGGCCTGGATAAAAACACGTCGTACCCTAGCGTAGCGGTTGTGCACTGAAAAATCCTCATTGGGCGTATGCATTTCGCTCATATAAAGCTATCTTTATACCCATGAACATTGACGCGTTATCACAGTGCTTAAAGGCCGCTGCAGACCCAAGTCGTCTTCGACTGCTTTTTCTCTGCAGCCAGGGAGAGCTCACGGTCACGGACTTGGTCCGGATTACCGGGCACAGCCAGCCCCGCACTTCTCGCCACCTCAAAATCTTACAAGATGCAGGGCTACTCGAAAGCTTTCGTGAGCAGCACTTCATTTTCTACCGCGTAAATCGCCAGCCTCCCTACGACGACATCCTCAATACGCTGCTCGCAAGTATCGATGCGGCTGACAGCACAATAGAAGAAGACAGTCGCCGCTTATCCGTTATTCGAAAGGCCAGAGCGCAGCTCGCTGAAACCTACGTCGAGGATGAAGTACCCGAATGGCTTGAGCTCCATCGCTATCACGGTGATGAACAAACGTTTATTCAACACGTTACGGATTTGCTCGAGGGACACAACGTTGGGCATCTGCTCGATGTCGCCACGGGAACAGGCCGCATGCTGGGTCTTGTGGGACCCATGGCAAGTAGTGGCTATGGCGTAGATCTGTCCAAGAAAATGGTGGTCGTGGCGCGAGACGCGATCGAAAAAGCGGGAATGACGCACCTTTCCGTCCGCCAAGAAGATATGTACCAGATGCGCTTCGCCGCCAACAGCTTCGACACCGTAACGATCGATCAAGTCTTGTACTTCGCGGACGATCCCGCTGCCCTGTTTCAGGAAGCAACGCGAGTGCTAAAGAGAGGTGGCAAGATGCTCATCGTGGCATTTACACAGCATGAGGGCGATAGCGTTCAGCAGGTGTCGGTGAGTGTCGATATGAAATCGATTATGAGTTGGCTCGTTAATGAAGATTTATCTGTCGAACAAATCGATAAGATCCCCGGTGAATCGCTCGACATCAGCCTAATTCTTGCAACGAAAACTGGCTAAGCAATCCAGCCTGTTGGGCGTTCTTTAGTCTAACCAAGGTAATGACCTTTCTAACCCGCTGCACTACCCTCTCCCTCATGAACACAGTCAATTTAAGAAATACCAGTGACTTTCCTGACTACAACCCGAGCCACGTTCTCGATAGCAGTCGCACGCAGCAACTGATCAAGTCTGACCAGTGGACGAGGGGTGAATTTATCGCTCAATGGGAAAACACAACCGAAGAAGAGTTAGTAATGCTGTGGCTATGGCACAACGGGGAGATACGGGAAATATACCGGCTTTCACCTCAGACCCTTAGCCGGACAAGCTTGCTTGAGGGAATGGGTATTGCCGTTGTCAGCGAGCGCAGAGGTTTATGCCTGTTTAGCGAGGTGGTGACACGTGAGTCGTTGGAAGGCAACCTACAGCGTTTTACCTAGACCCTTGTCACTCTCCATCGGTATATAAAAAGGCTTCCGAACACGAAGGACATCCAATGAAAAAAACTACTCTCTGTCTCGTAGCGCTCTCGGGTCTCTTGGGTTGTGGAGACAACACCTCAAGCGATGCTCAAATTGCGGCGTCCGCGCCCATTAATACTGTCGATACTCGCCGCGGCAATCATGTGGATACGTACTTTGGCGTGGAGGTTGCGGATCCTTACCGCTGGCTAGAGGATGACTTAAGTGACGAGACCTCAAACTGGATTGGCGATCAGAATTCAGTCACACGCGATTACCTAGCCGATATTGCAATTCGTGACGACGTCAAAGCAACCGTTGCGCGATTGATTAACTATGAGCGCGAGGGTGCGCCCTTCGTTGCGGGGGATGCGCGTTATGTCTATCGCAACTCGGGACTCCAAAATCAGAGCATCCTTTATCGAGTAGCGGATGACGGATCAGAGACTGTGTTTTTAGATCCCAATTCTTTCAGTGATGATGGGACTGTCAGCATGTCGGGAGTGAGTTTCACCGACGACGGTAGTCGAGTGGCCTATCAGCTGTCGGTCGGCGGCAGTGACTGGCGCTCAATTGTCGTGCGTGACGTGGCGAGCGGGCAGATACTTGAGACACCCCTAAACGACGTAAAATTTTCTGGTATTTCCTGGCTGGGCAGTGAGGGATTTTTCTACTCAAGCTACGACAAACCCGAGGGCAGCGAACTCTCGGCAAAAACCGATCAGCACAAACTGTATTTCCATCGAATCGGTACAGCTCAGAGCCAGGACGAGCTTGTCTTTGGCGAACTGGCGGAGCAAAAACACCGATATGTGGGTGCAGACGTGGGTGGAGACGACCGCTACTTGCTCATCAGTGCCGCGAACTCCACCTCAGGAAACAAGCTTTTCGTAAAAGATCTGCGCTCGGATACCAATGAACTAATTACCCTCTTTGCTGATGAGCGAGCAGATGGCTACCTTCTTGAGAGCGATGGTGAAACCCTCCTCATTTCCACCAATCACAACGCGCCAAAAGGCCGAGTCGTGGCGGTCGACCCCCAGAATCCCAAGGAGACTAATTGGCGCGATATTATCCCAGAATCTGAGGTGGTCCTCACCGCTCGCGCGGGTGCTGGCTTCATTTTCGCCGAGTACATGATTGATGCGATCAGTCAGGTAAAGCAGTTCGATTTAAAGGGTCAGTTTGTGAGAGATATTGAGCTACCCGACTTTGGAACGGCGTCGGGCTTCTCAGGCAAAAAAGAGCAGGACACGATTTATTTCAGCTTCACCAACTATCGAATTGCACCGGCGATATTCGAACTTGACCCCGAGAGCGGCGATACCACGTTGTATCGCGCGTCAAAGTCTCCATTTGATGGGAACCGCTACAAGACCGAACAAGTCTTCTATACGTCCAAAGATGGAACACGCATTCCCATGATCATCACCTATGGGAAAGACACTGAATTGGACGGCACAACACCGACTATTCTCTACGCCTACGGCGGCTTCAATATCAGTATTCGTCCGCGTTTTAGTAGTACGGTCGCGGCGTGGTTAGAGATGGGGGGCATATACGCCGTACCCAATATACGAGGGGGTGGAGAGTACGGAAAAGCCTGGCACATCGCGGGAACTAAACGCCAAAAACAAAATGTATTTGACGATTTCATCGCGGCTGCAGAGTTTTTGATCGAGGCGGGTTACACCCGTAAGGAGCGCCTCGCCGTTAGCGGCCGATCGAACGGCGGTCTGCTGGTTGGCGCCGTTACCACTCAGCGCCCTGATCTTTTCCAAGTATCGCTCCCCGGGGTGGGCGTACTCGATATGCTTCGCTATCACACGTTTACAGCGGGCGCCGGCTGGGCGTATGACTATGGCACAGCCGATGAAAGCAAAGAGATGTTCGAGTACCTGCTTGGCTACTCGCCAGTACACAACACAACACCGGGTACGGCCTACCCAGCAACGCTCATTACTACGGCCGAGCGCGATGATCGTGTCGTACCCGCCCACTCCTTTAAATTTGCGGCACAAATGCAATACGACCATGTGGGTGACACGCCGATTCTTATTCGCATTGACAGCAACGCAGGACATGGCGCCGGAACACCCACCGACAAGATTATTGATCAATACACTGACATCTACAGCTTCACCCTCAAAAATATGGGGGTAGAAAAAGTCAAAACCTCGGGATCAGCGCTTTGATTTTTTGCCGCTCTCGCACCGTAGCCGCGGAGACTAGCTCATGAACTGGTTTGTCGAGCACTGGATCGCCAGCACACTGCTAAGCGCCTATGTCGGAGTACTGTTATACAACGCCTATGTCGGCAGTAAGGCCGCTACGGGCGTGGGTGGCTATTACGTGGGTAATCGCGAAATGGGAGGCGCGGTTGTCGGTATTTCCTTCTTTGCCACCTTTGCGTCAACCAACACGTTTATTGGCCATGCGGGAAAAGGCTACGAATACGGCGTAGCCTGGTTCACCCTCGCGCTCCTTCTGATGCTTTTCTCTTGGGTCTCATGGCGCTGGATCGGCCCGCCACTGAGACGGTTCTCGGCTGAATGGGATGCGCTCACTATCCCCGATTACATCAAGGGTCGTGTTCTCAACAACGCCCCCCATGCAAGCCGACATCCCGTCCTTTTGTTGTCGGCCTCTGTGATTGTCTTCGCGAGCCTTTTGTATCTTCTTGCGATCTTCAAAGGCGCAGGGCACCTCTTCCAAATTTTCTTAGGTGTGCCTTATGAGGTGGCGGTTGGGGTAACGCTGCTTGTCGTCGTCCTTTACACCTCGATCGGGGGGTTTGTCTCGGTGGTGCGCACTGACGCCATTCAAGGCGTCTTCATGCTGCTAGGCGCCTTGGCCATTTTCTATTTCGTGACACGCGCTGCGGGCGGTGTTGGCGCGATTTCTCAGCTTGTCGATATGCCCACGAAGCAACATCTCTTTGATCTAAACGGTGCTATACCCTTCGCCGTCTTGCTCGGCGTCTCGCTCTCGGGTGCTTTGAAGCTCATCGTGGATCCCAGACAACTATCGCGCTTCTATGGCTTGAAAAACGATGTCGAAGTTAAGCGCGGGATGTGGATCGCCGTACTGGGATTGACGCTAATTCTCGTCTGTATGTTCCCCATTGGGCTTTACGCGCACCTTATTTTGGACAACGTAACCGACACTGATCTCATCGTACCAACACTGGTTAATGACGCGGCTATCTTCCCCTTTTGGGTGACAGACCTCCTCATCGTGTCGATCGTCTCAGCCGCCATGTCATCGATGGATAGCGTCTTACTCGTCGCGTCGTCAACACTCTATAAAAACCTAATAGCCCCCTTTAAACATGTTGCGAACGAAGTTCGGTTGTCGCGCATTGCCGTAATTGGCTTTGCCTGTATCGCGGCCTTTATGGCACTCAATCCACCAGGCGACATTGTGGGCATCACCATCTTCTCAGGCAGCCTCTACGCTGTGTGCTTTTTTCCGCCTGTTGTCTTCGGGCTTTACGGCAGAATTGCGTCTGCAGCCCGCGTTTTTACAAGTATGCTTTTGGGCATTGCAACACTCATTATTTGGATTGTCCTTGGCCTCAGTGACCTGCTCCACGAAGTGTTTCCCGCGCTTTTAGTGTCGAGTGTTATCTACCTTGTCTCCTCTCATCGCGTCCATGACGACCCCGTGCCGCACAGTGCATAATTCTCATTTATCGGGCTACACTGCTCGGCTGTAAGAAAGGACCCATTCGCGTGAACGACGATATACAAGCAAAGCTAAGACATCTTCCGTCTGTCAGCGTCGTGCTCGCCGAGTTGGATGACGACATTGCGCGCTGGGGCCATCAAGCCGTAACAGCCGCGGTTAGGGAGCAGCTATCTCTCCTTCGAGCGCACCTTCACCAAGGTAAAAAGCCTAATTTTGCAATGGCGGTCATTTTGAACTCTGTTCGAGACAGCTTGTTACGCGAGAGTCGTTCCTCTTTAGTACCCGTCTTTAACCTCACGGGGATCGTTCTTCACAGCAATCTGGGACGCGCCACACTGGCAGAAACAGCAATTACGGCGATGAGTAAGGCCGCCTCAGGAGCAACAACCCTCGAGTACGACATCACCGAGGGCAAGCGTGGCGATCGCGACAGCCACATAGAGGCGATTATTTGTGAGCTCACGGGCGCAGAGGCGGCAACCGTCGTCAACAACAACGCCGCTGCGGTGCTGCTCACGCTAAATACGCTCGCCTTAAATAAGCATGTCCCGGTCTCACGAGGCGAACTGGTTGAGATTGGTGGCTCGTTCCGTGTACCCGATATCATGAGCCGCTCGGGCTGCCATCTCGTCGAAGTGGGCACCACCAATCGTACGCATCTCTCAGACTATTCAGACGCCATAGACAGTGACACGGGGCTTTTAATGCGTGTTCACACGAGCAACTATCGCATTGAAGGCTTCACAAAAACGGTACCGGAAACCGACCTAGCGAAACTCGCTTGGGCTCACCGTATTCCTTTTGTTGTGGATATGGGCTGCGGAAATTTAATCAACCTCAAGGCGCTCGGTCTCCCGCACGAAGCAACGGCTCGCGAGACACTCGAAAATGGGGCTGACCTTGTCTTATTTAGCGGTGACAAATTATTGGGTGGCCCCCAGTCGGGGATCATAGCCGGTAAGCGGTCGCTGGTAGCAGAGATTAAGAAAAACCCCTTAAAACGTGCTCTGAGGCTCGACAAGGTGACGCTTGCAGCTCTAGAGGCGACGCTCCAGTTATATCGCAACCCGGACACGCTCGCATCAGAACTCCCTACCCTGAAACTCCTTACACGAAGCGAGAGCGACATCCAGGCACAGGCGGCTCGATTACGCGAACCGCTGGCCACCGCCCTTGGCGACTCGTTCAAGGTGGATGTCATCGCCGTTTCCAGTCAAATTGGTAGCGGATCGTTTCCAATGGAGGTACTGCCCAGTGCTGGATTCTCGATTCGCGCGCGTCAAGAAGAGGATGAGGCGTTGCGAACACTGCATCAGCAATTTCGGGAGCTGGCGACCCCGATTATTGGGCGCCTTAGCAATGGTGCGTTGCTACTTGATCTCAGATGCCTCACACCCGAGCAAGAGAGTCACTTTATTGAGCAATTAAACGATATCGCTCCGTGATCATTGCAACAGCGGGACACGTTGACCACGGAAAAACTTCACTGGTTAAAGCACTCACCGGCATTGATACCGACACGTTAGCTGAGGAAAAGGCGCGTGGACTCACGATTAACCTTGGTTATGCCTATTTACCGACCGAGACAGGCAAACCGATCGGCTTTATCGACGTCCCCGGCCATCATCGCTTCATCAATAACATGATTGCTGGGGTGTCTGGCATAGACAGAGCGTTACTCATCGTGGCGGCAGACGATGGCGCCATGCCACAGACACGCGAGCATCTCGCTGTTCTGGGATTACTGGGCGTAAAAGATATTGATATCGTAGTTACAAAAATCGACCGGGCGCCTGAGGATCAAATTGCCGCGGTTGCAAGCCGTGTCAGCGCTTTAGTTAGTGAGACGACCGGCGCAGATCCAAGCGTTTTTCGGGTCTCCAATGCCACTCTCTTAGGCATAGATACGCTTCGAGAAACCTTACTTAATATCGCCCGTAAGCGGGCCGACGAACAGACCGATCGAAGCGCGAAGCACGGTTTTCGTTTATCGATTGACCGTCGCTTTCATGTCAGAGGCGCCGGCATTGTAGCCACAGGTACTGCAAGCGCTGGCCGAGTCAGCGTTGGCGATGTGTTGCACCTACTGCCAAGAGGCATTGATGTCCGAGTGAAGGAGGTGCGTGCTAACGACGTCCAAAACGAGACGGCGACCGCTGGGCAACGCGTGGCGCTGTGTATCTCGGGAAAGGTCGAGCTAAACGATATCGAGCGCGGCGATCTGCTGGTTGATTCAAACTTTTCTGAAACATCGGAGCGTGTCGATGTCTCATTGAAACTGTTGCCCCAGCTCGCTCGCCCACTCAAGCACCTGTCACCTGTAAAAGTGCACATAGGCGCCAAACGAGTCGCCGCGCAGGTGGCTCTTATCGATAACAAGGCGAGTAAACTCATCCCCGGGGAGTCAAGCAAAGCGCAGTTGATCTTCCAACAGCCACTGTGCACAACCCACGGCGAGCGCTTTGTCATTCGGGATGATTCCGAGACCGACACGCTAGGTGGCGGCGTAGTGCTGGACCCCAAGGGGCCTAAGTACGGTAAATCCAAACCCCATCGTATTCAGTGGCTTGAGGCTTTGGAGCAGGCCGACATAGCGTCAGTGGTGACTGCGCTCATTGATCAAGGCCATTGCATCAATTTCTCAAAGCTGACGACGTGCTTCAACCTGAGAGATGCGCCTCCCGCAGTCTTTACACCCGTCGGGTGTATTAACTTCCAAACAGGTGGCAGTTATTGGATAACGAGCACATCACAGCTCGCGCGAACGAGGACAGCTCTCCTCGACGCTGTAGAAAACCGCTCAATAACAGACGTGACGAAGGGGCAAAAGGTTGCGAAAGCAGAACCTGCGACGACGAAGAAAGCGGGAGTGCCGGCAACGCGAGGCATATTAAAGGACCAACTGCTGGATGCGGCCGGACGCGCTACGCATCCAGCCCTCGCAGAGGCAACGCTGACCATTTTATTAAAAAAGGGCGAGCTGCAGAGCGCTGAGGGGAGAATCCGACTCCCTGTCGCCTTCGATGCAACCAACCCTCATGATGCCCTCTGGCAATCACTCGAGCGCGCGCTGCAAGCCGCGGGTTTAAACGTGCCCGTCATTTCAGAGGCGAAATCACAAGCAGGACTTGGGGATCTTGATATAAAACTCGCTATCAAGCACGGCCGAGAGGTGCGTGCTTTACACCGCCTCAACGCGGATCGCTTCGTGTTGAGTGGAACGCTGCTTACCTTCATAAAAGTGGCCGAGCAAATCGCCGCAAATCAGTCACTGTCGGTAGTCGCTTACAAAAACGAGCTCAACATCGGAAGGAAACTCGCCATCGAAGTACTGGAATACTTTGACAGTCTGGGCTTTACGCGAAGAGACGGTGACCAGCGAGTGATCGTTAATAAAACAGCTATCGAAAAACGCTTGGTTACCTAGCGACCTATCTGTTTTACGATGCATCCAGACACCCTTTTAGCGAAGCTAATCAGGAAGAGCGACATCCCCGGTGGGGTGCCTGGTCTTCAAAACCAGTGAGGTGCTGAGACAGCGCCTGGTGGGTTCGACTCCTACCTCTTCCGCCATATTTAGATAAAAAGCATATAAATCAAATATTTATAAATGAAATTTAGTTGTCTGTATTGACCGAAGTGCTTGTTTTGATACATCGGGAGATACAACATGAACACGGTTCCTTACCTGTCCATACGCCATCAAAGGTTCTATTTCCGCCGCAGTGTGCCAAAAAACTTGAGAGGTTTTTTCGGTCAGCGGGAAGTTATACGATCGTTAATTACATCTGATCTTAGAGTGGCGCAAAGAGCAGCTATCGCAATGGCCGACATGTTAGACAAACTGTTTGAAAAGATTTCCAAGGGAGCGACCCTACTCACACCTCAGGAGCTTCAACGGTTTTCCGACAGAGTCTGCCAAGATCAAACCCAAGGACTACTTACTGAAGCCCTTGAAACCTTTGAGAACAGATCAGATGAGGATGTGGAACTGGAAGCCTTCACGGCGCGGACTTTCAGAAACGAAATACTGGCAGATCTGAAGAAATCACGTCTGGGTTCAGCCGCTCCTGTTGTTAATAAGTATTTTGGCGACAATGCTGAAAGCTTCTCAAAAGCCATTTACAACCAACTCTGCAGAGCAGCCCTCCGTGGACTTGCTGACTTCTACAGTAATGCGGACTTAATAGTAAAAGGAGAGTTGGAGCATCCTGACCTAATCCTCGACGAATTATTTTCTGAAGAGCTGGAGCCAACGACATCGGACAAGTCCGAATTTAATTTTCAAGGAGTAGTTGATAAATACTTAACTCAGCAGGAAGGCGTCTGGAGCACAAAACAACATCGTAGTGTTCTCGCCATGTTTAGCTTTTTCGTGGAGTTCATCGAAGTGACTGAGGGCATACCTGTTACCAGTCTCTCACTTGGGAGCATATCCAGTAAGGCGGCGAGAGCATTTAAAGAACTACTTCAACGATCGCCGAGTAATGCCCGGAAAATTTATCCCTCGTTAAACCCAGTTGAAATGGTTGAGGCAGCAGAGCGTGACGGCGCTAAACTGCTGAGTACAACGACACAGAACAACTACCTTCAGTCGTTAAGCAGTCTCTTCAACTTCGCCATCCAAGAACTAGACTACGCTGGCTCAAATCCCTTCAAAGGGAAAGGAAGCACAAAGAAAACCAAGCTGAACAAACGAGCACAACGTCTTCCCTTTAGTCAGGAGCAACTAATCACCTTATTCTCCTCACCACTGTTCAAGGGTTGTCAGACGCTTGCCTCGTGCCACAAAGCCGGAAGAATGATTCCGACGCGATCGCACAAGTATTGGATGCCGCTAATTGGTCTGTATTCAGGTATGCGAGAGCAGGAAATTCTTCAGCTTTATGTGGAGGACGTAAGGCAATATGACAACACCTGGGTATTCGACCTAAATCTTAATCACCCAGACAAAAAGCTAAAAACAATACAGTCGAAGCGATTAGTTCCACTTCACGACGATCTTATCTCCTTGGGGTTCTTAAGTTTTCTGGAAAGCCGGACAAAAGAGGATGCTAAGGGTCGTTTGTTTTCAGACGCGCCTATGGCCGCCGATGGAACCTACTCAAGTACTTTCTCCAAATGGTTCAGTCGATACTTAAAGAAAATCGCCATCAAAACAGACAAAACCAGCTTTCATTCCTTTAGACACAACATTAAAGATGGTTTTCGTAACTCAGGCTGCTCAGACGAGTTAGCGGAGAACTTCGTGGGCAGATCTACAGGTACCACGGGTGAAGCTTATGGACAGGGATTTTCCATTGCTCGGCTTCACGAAGCATTGCACCACATTGAGTTCAATTGTGTTGAGATACCAACAAATGATCCGCATTAGCAGGAATCTAGATGGTATTTTCCTACTACTCGTAATGCGCAGAAAAACCAGTGTTTTCAGATGTTTCTACTTGTAATACCTAGGTCAATATTGGTTATTTTTTGACCAACAAGTGTGTGTGGCAATGTGGGTGCCTCTGAAGCTACTCCGGACTGAGCAACAAAAGACGAATAACAAAGGAAGGAGACAAAGAGGACTACTCCTACTGTTTATTTTGAAGGAGAAGAAGTAGGTAATGTAACTTTAATATTCCTTGGCAGCCCATAGTACTTATGCATAACACACGTCCCAACCACGCACAGACACTGTATGCCATCATCGCTGAGAGCTACGAATTACCAACCGATGACTACAAACATCATCAATGGTTGAAACCACTCAAGCTGCGTAAAGGGTCAACGTCAGAGGACAACTTCAACCAGCTGCTTGAGCAGACCTTCCTAGATCCATCCAAAGGGGGCAGAAACAACACCCAAGTTGAGAACCTCCGACACCACTGGAAAGCCCTGCTACTGAATCTGTCTTTTGTGATGTACCAGCGTCATTGGCTGTTAATCCCGCAGGACAGCAAGTATTACTCAGACAGCTATTACCCAAGACGATTAGGTATTAGCTACAGGCCAACGAGGCATATCGTTGAGTGGCTTCAGGAGCATGGCTACGTCGTCTTGCTGCCGGGCAGAAAATACAAGGATCAACCAGCCAAAGCCCGGGCATTTCCAACGCCTAAACTGATGGAGCTACTCTGGTCTTACTTTCTTGAAATTGAGCAACCTGTTGAACCTCCGTATCTGATTATCAATGAAGCCGAAGGAGGTTGGGACAGCATTGCTGACCTGCCATCGGACCATCCAGAGAAGCAGGAACTGGCAGCGATCAATGAGTTCCTGAAGCCCCACCAGTGGGCCTGTAAAGGCCCTGTGCAGCTGAAATATAAATCCAATGCGTTCCAAGGAGGTCGCCTGTATACGCCCTTCCAGAGCCTCCCAGACCGTCGTATGAGGCTTAGGATTAACACTCTCATTGATGGGAAAAATATCTGTGAAGTGGACTTTAGTGCTAACCATCTGAGGCTCAATTTAGCGTTCAATGGTGGCATTGACGCAGGGGAGGATCCTTACACAACGGTTGGTACTGAGGCTGGTATTGAGTCTCGTCAGTTGGTCAAAAAGTTCTTCACGGTTGCCATGGGAGGCGACAACGAAGTTGGTGCGTTACACGCTTGTTTTAAGGAAGGTATCAGCAAGGAAAATTTCCAGAAGCTGAAGGAAGCGTCGCTCAAGGTTTTTCCAAAGCTGGAGCTATTTAATGGCTGGGGCATCTATGCTCAGAACTTTGAAGGTCAGATTCTGAAAAACGTTATGCTGGAGGGCGTGAAACAAGGAATCGTGTGTTTGCCTGTCCATGATGCAGTTGCTGTGCCTTTAGATGAAATAGGCTGGGCGTGTGAAGAAATGAGTTATCAATGGGACAAGCAGATGGACATGTCTGGGCTGGCCAGAGTCACCACTGACATACCTTAAAAAGGAGCCGCATTTTGAAAAATCCCTTCTACGTTTATGCCTTGAAAGATCCACGGGAGAAGCCAGCCAAGACCTTCTACATTGGCAAAGGTACTGGCACCAGAGCTTGGGAGCATCAAAAGGAAAAAGGTGACTCTGATAAAAATGCTCTCATCAATGAAATCCATGACTCAGGCCGAAAAGTAATCCACACAATTCTTGTTGAAAACCTTACTGAGCCGGAGGCGCTCAAGATAGAAGCGGAGTTGATAGCCTCATTTGGCGTCAGGTCCAGAGGTGGCTTGTTAGTTAACAAGGTTAGGCCAAATCCTGACAACATATCTGGGAAAAGCCGTATAAACGTCCCCGACGGTTGCTACGAAAAAGCACAGATGGGTTTAGAACTTTTGAAAGACGCGATTCTTGAACTAGCACGTGCTAATCCTACCGGAATAAGAAATGCAGAAGCAGCGAAACAGTTGGGACTGCAGTCTGATTATGGCGGTGGAGCGAGAGACTACTTAACTTACAGCGTATTAGGTCTTTTGATGCGAGATGGGCAAATGGCTAGAGTAGAGAAACCAACGAGACACGTAGTGGTGACTAGATGAGGTCCATGGAAAGTCCGCTTGATAACAAGTTACTGATTGTTGACCTCTGATGTGACTGAGTTGTCCCTTCATTACTGGATACAAGTTTAGACATGCCCACTGACACCCATACCAAAAGCAAAAAAGCCTACCTCGTCAGCCTCAAGCATAAGCTGAAGAAACACCTGCTACTTCAGTCAGCCTCAGTCACCCAAGTAGATCGTCGTTGGCTCAATGGATTTATGGCTGCAGGGTTTCACAGTGGGCTGATTAGTCTGTCTGAACTTAAGGTCGAGTACATGAAGGCACACCGCAATGCCTATGGTGAACGCATGACGGAAGCTTAGGAGCGGCAGCTGGAGAGGAGGCTTACTAAGTTGTGTCAGTTCTAAACCAGTCATGCCCAGCAGGTTTATGACATCGGCTCTTCTTTTCAATTTCAGATCTTCTTGAGCAATCTATTTGATCTACGCCCGACGAAATGCACTCTAACCTCCTTTGCTCTGCGGTTTCTAAGCACCTCTCATACGGCGTCGGGAGCACGATTAGTCCATAAACTCCAAATGAAATGATCACAATTAAGGTGATTAACAAGAAAATGTTTTTGGGCGTAACGTCTGAAGTCATCATCTCCTCCAATCCCACGGCGCTACAGGATCTTCCTCAGCCCATAGACCACGCTTGTTCTTCTGAGCCTACCCTTGCTCCTCTTGTCTCACTCTAGATTTTCCAATAGCGATGATCTGTGACTCAATGTTAACGGTCTGCTGATTCACCATATCCATAAGACCTTTGGGAATGCCGCCATACAACTGCCCATGTCGTTTTATCTTCTCCAATATTCCTAATGCTTTCGCAATTTCAGGTTTTTCAATCAGGGTTAGAGAAGAAGCGTATTTTAGAAGTGCGTCAGCAATTGCTGCTTTGCTTATAACGTTGCCCTCTTCAAGGTACTTAGCAAGTAGTGAATCTCTAGCAAGGTCAACCACCTCTTGATCGTTACCCAGTTCATAATAATGGGACACGGTGATAGCTGCTGCTTTGACTCCGAAATGCCAATAGCTATGCCCTCCGTTTTTTAGGAATTGGGTAAAGCGGGAAATTGCCAGTGGACCGTCACCTAACATCAAAGCTGAGTCAGCTGCGTAGTAGAGAAACGCATTATTTTCCTCACTATTTTGGAAGGCGTACTCCTCCAACGCTGACCAATCCTTTGCCTTGGAAAGCTTTTGAATTTTCTTAATTTGAGAGGACTTTAAGTCAGTGATTTGTGCATTTATATCGTTACTATTTTGGCCTTGTAACAAGAAGGTATTTCTCCACAACTGTTTCCTAGGCACACCCTGAAGTTCCAATGGGAATATAGGGAATTTAAATGAAGTCAGCGCGTCCTTAGCCGCTAATTCAAACTTCCCGCAGTAACGCCCGTCATGCCTCCAATTCAGCTTTAAATCAGCATCACCAAATCCAGACTCGCAAGACAGTAGCTTTACGTCTTCGACCACCCCAGCGTCACTTATGGTCAGTTCGGTTGTAACTACCGCAGCATATCCAGCTCTTTGCGCCGCAGTTGGATAACGAGGAGCAGTTTTTTCCTCAGGTAAATTTAGCTCCAGCAACCTAAGAAACCCATAGACCTCCGAAAAGCTGCACTCCTCAGACTCATTTTCGCGACAGGCTTCGTATGCTTTCAATTCCTGAAGGTATAGCGTCTCCAGCCCTTTTCGCATGAACCGCTTGTCATCACTGGCCATGGCATTAGATGTGAACAAGGCAAGAGCAAAGACAGCATACGATAGAGGTTGCATGGGGCGTCCGTAGTAAAAAACGAGGCTCCAAAAAAACATCACCCTCCTCGTAATGCAAGTTTGTGCGCGCATGGTGTGACGAGAGTGACAGCCATACCTTAAACCGACCTCTAATGCATCTACCCAGAACCGACAGCAGTCACACGCCAGTAATCACAGCCCTGTCTCTAAATACCCTCTTTTTTTAAATCAGCTTCTGATATGTCTGGCGGGTAACTACCACAATGACAGCAGATTACGACCTCTGGTTCTATCAAGGTGATTTTATGGTCAGTTAATGTAACCGTTAGCTACTTGGAACATATCCACCGTTGAAGGCTAAATTGAGCCTCAAATGGTTTGCATTGAGGCCCACTTTACAGAAAGGCTCATCGTCAATAGGATAAAAAGATCCGTGTTTCTAGGTTGGCTAGAGTTACAACTGATACTTCGGCTTGAGTATCTGAGGGCGCCTCACAATAAATATATTTTCGGTACTGTCGTGCGAGCATGGGCAGCTTGCGCTGGTGGAGTATATCAACGAACTTATTTTTTTATCATTTGACGAGGAGGAGCGGTGTGAGCTTTTTTAGGCACTTTTGTTTCAGCTTTATTCTTCCAATGACACTGATTTCTATTAGTTTGTGGGTCGTCTATAACCACTTCGATGATTTTCGGCAAGAATATTATCTTTCGGACGTTTGGGGGACGAAGAGAATACCAGAATTGGCTGTGGTGATTGTGACTGTCTTGGCATATTCAATATCAAATTTAGTTGAGCAAGCCATCGAAAGAACACGATCCCGCAAGTTGGCTGCTCTAGCGACCGGTATGGGTATGCAATTTGACAGTAACTTAAGCTGGAGTTCCTTTTTTCCTAAAAAGTCAAAATACGAATGCTTGGAGCAGTCAGCTGTACCTTTATTACGGAGCTGCTGGTTTAAAAACATCTTTATTGCTAATTCTGAACCTGCGATTTTTGGCTGCAAATACGGCGAGGGATTTGGGCAGTCCCGCTATGATGTATTGCGAACGGTCTACCGACACAAAGGCGAGGTCAATATAAAAAACGAATACAAAAATGAAATAGACTGGAATATTGAGATAGGTGATGGATTTACGATTTATTACAAAGATCGTTACAGGGCATCGCCTAACGTTATTAAAGAGGAATACCGTGAAACACTGAATCTTCACAAGACGCTACGGACTTAGAGGAGACCTTTAATGAGTAACGAGGAGATGAAAGCAAAACGGCCTCTAGCGATCACCGTGCTATCCCTATGTTTTGTGCTAGGTGCAGTTTTGATCGCTCCCACCTTCTTCACGACTTATTACGAGCAGTTTCCGCCTTGGTATGAGTACGCGCTTGCGGTGATTGTAGCCATGGGATTACTTGTATCGATCGGCCTTTGGGAAATGAGAGGGTGGGCAGTGATGTTATATGCGATCTTAACTCTAGTTGGTCAGGCCATGGCATTTACAAATTTTAGTTTGGTGACTATCTTTCGACGTGAAATCAGACTTTAGGAGGTAAGGTCCATGTTGCTGGAAAAACTATTTAGCAGAATTGACGACTCTGCAATGGTTGAGCAAAAACATTCAGAGTCTCTGCTTGCAATTTGCACTCTCGCGTATCAAATCGACGGGAAATTCAGCGCTGAAGAACAAGGAGTCTTTGACGATTTGGTAAAACGAATCCCATGGCATTCGCAGACACGTATTGAGACTTTCCACTCTAAGGTCATCAGCGACGCGAGAGATGCAATAGGCAGAGGCGAAGTGAAGCAATTTGTTGCAGACCATGCACAATCGCTGAGAGGTGATTCTAGCGTATTAGAAGTTGTCAAAGAGCTAAGCGCCTCTGACGGTGAGGTGTCAGAATCTGAAGCTAAGCTACTAAAGTTGCTAGATGCCAGTCTTAAGTGACCAGCTGAAACTCGCTTTAGATTGCAATTCCTCCGACCACCCTGCGTGGCCACTTACTAAGAACAAAAAACCGCTAAACGGCATAATTCACAGCCCTGTTACTAAAGACCAACTTTTTCCAAATTGCCTTCTAATGTGTCTGGTGGGTAACTACCGCGACAGTGACAAGAGTTCTGCCTCCCCCGGTATGTGTTTTTCTTGGGTTTGCTACATCGGCTGCTACAATTTATGGTGTCGAAAGGGCAAGACAGACAGCTAAGTTGTTGATTTATATATGGTGGAAAGTATGGGTTCGACTCCTACCTCTTCCGCCATATTCTGGCCGTAAAGCCTTAGCTTTCACCCCTGTCAGCAAATAAACCCGCAATACTTCTGTCGTTTGGCGAGAGATTGCTCTAGGTTAGTCGCGTCAATTAAGTAAGGAGAGAGACAGTGCAATATGACGAGGTGGTCTCAGGCCGTCGGAGCATTCGGGGTTACACATCAGATCCAGTGCCTCAGTCCCTAATCAAAGAAGTCTTAGGCCTGGCAATGCGCTCGCCCTCCTCCATGAACACTCAGCCCTGGAACTTCACCGTCGTAACGGGCGAAGTGCTTGATCTTATCCGCCAGGGAAATACGGAGCGCAATCTAGCGGGTGTTCCACACTCGCGAGAGTTCCGAATCGGCTCTGCTTTCACCGGACAGCATCGGGATAGACAGGTTGGCGTGGCAAAACAATTGTTTGCTGCAATGGATATTGCCCGTGAAGACGCCGAAAAACGTCAGGATTGGGTGCTAAGAGGTTTCCGCCAGTTTGATGCGCCTGTTTGCATCATCATCACCTACGATGCGGTACTTGCAGATAGCGACGATACGGCATTTGACTGCGGCGCAGTGACCACAGCGCTGGTCAACGCAGCATGGTCGAGAGGTCTGGGCGCTGTCATCAATAGCCAGGGCATCATGCAGTCCCCTGTCGTGCGCGAGCACGCCAATATTCCTGATGATCAAGTCATTATGAAAGCGGTGGCACTTGGGTGGCCCGATGACACATTTCCTGCCAATGCAGTCGTGTCTGAGCGAAAAAGTGTGGACGAAGCAGCCACCTTTCTAGGTTTCACTGAATAATTCTGAAGCCGTTGTGAGCAAAGCCTTGATGCAGTAATGGCGTGTTAAGCCCGGTGAGATGACTCCGTCCCGTATAGAGAAACCGTCCATTGATAGTGCTTCCTGCCAAGCTGAAAAGGTGGCTTCACGCTCGGTGACCAAGAATCATCGCCCCCCACGCCCATGTGAAAGCCATCGAGATACAGCGACAGATAGTCATTGGGTGCCAACTCTGTCGGATGCTTCGCCATATTCAACTTAGTTTGATCGTAAGACGAGACGCTGAACTGGAAATCACCGGATACGCTAATATCGGCTAGCGCCAACCGGCTGCAATCACACCGCAGCCCGTTGTCGCTCGGGAAGATGTAATCAGTGTGCATGTCATCGGCTGAAAGCTCCCAATATCCCAGATGCGCGGCGGTCTTTCGATCCGGATAGTTTTCCTGAGGTCCGCGTCCCTGCCAACTGACGCTCGTCTGACCCGGCGCAGAGTGACAAGCCAGACCGACGGTTAGACCGATCCTAGGTAATGGCGGTACGTGCTCTTCTATGGCGATCTCATGGGCGATTGAGAGATTGCCGCAGGCTGAGAAAGACATTCGCCAAGACGTCTCGAAAACAGCCCGTCCCTCAAATGTGTAACCATGTCGTGCTAGCACGATTCCTTGCTCAGCATCGACTTCGAGCGATAACAAATGATGCTCTAGGTCCCACAGTCCAGCTGCGATCCAGCGACTGCTCCAGGCGTTTGGATCGGGCCGATCGACCTCACTTATACCAATGTCGTTATCCAGCGAGGCTCTCACCACGCTATCGACAAGCGGTTTTTTGAATTTCTCCGTACCGTTAAGCGTCCATTGCTCAATGAACCCCGTCCGCTTATTGATAAGCCAAGTGCTATTCGATGCCGTTATGCTTATTGCCCCATCCGACTGGATAAAAGTGGCCGGCGTTTCGACCACGGGTAATGCCAGCAAGCGCTTATGGGCAACAAATTGCTCTCTTGCAACAACATGTCCTGCGTCCGACCATGCGGTTTCTGTCGGCTGTTCAATGGTTAGGTTTAAGAACAAATCACCCGAATTAGCCGCAGGTTCAGGGAGCTTGAAAACCTCTGTCGCGCCAGGGGCTAAGTCAAGGTGAATCCGGCCCTCCTGCTCGGTGACGCCATCTCTCATCCACTGCCAAGTAAGGATCTCGTTATCGGTTGATCGGAACAAATATTCGCTGGTGACCTTCACCGTCGCAGGCCCTCGATCGAGCAGTTCTAACCGAAAGGGTTGCTGAACTTTTTTCGCTTCAAAGAGAGCGGGGTGTGGGCTGAGGTCCGGGAACACAAGCCCGTTGATACAAAACTGTCGGTCGTTGATCTCATCGCCAAAATCGCCGCCGTATGCCCAAAAATGACGCCCATCTTCCGTCTCACAATCGAGCCCTTGATCGACCCAATCCCATATAAAACCGCCTTGGAGTCGAGGTTGGGTTCGAAAAGCGTCCCAATAGTCTTTAAAGTTTCCAAGCGAGTTCCCCATGGCATGCGCGTACTCACAGAGAATCACCGGTCGACTTTCCTCAGGTCGTTGAATCCAGTTCATGATGGAGGGCACCGCCTGCGTTGCGCCCGGGTACCAGAGGTCCTCATCAACCCGCGCATACATTGGGCAGATAATATCCGTCACTGGCGTACCCGACCCACCGGGTTCGTATTGAATCGGTCGTGACGGGTCAAGCTTGTGAACAGCGGCATACATTGCATCATGCGCGGCGCCATAGCCTGCCTCGTTTCCGAGTGACCAAATAATGATGCAGGGGTGGTTTTTATCGCGTTGCACCATGCGCTCACCGCGAGAGACAAAAGCGGCTTGCCAGTTGGCATCTTCTGCAAGTGCATTCATCGGCTTCATGCCGTGAGTTTCGATGTTTGCCTCGTCGACCACCAGTAACCCCAAGCGATCACAGAGGTCATAAAAACCCTGCTGGTGCGGATAGTGTGAACAACGAACCGCATTGAAATTATTCTGTTTTATGAGCTTAAGTTGTTGCTCCACCCGCTCAAGCGACTCCGCGTGTCCGGTGGCGGGATCGTGCTCATGTTTATTAACACCTCGAATGAGCAGAGGCTCGCCGTTGAGCCGCAGTAATCCGCCAAGAATCTCCACCTCGCGCAGTCCCACGTTACAGGCCTCGCACTCGATTTCATGGCCCGTTGCGTCGAGAAGTGTCAGTGTTAGGCGGTACAAATTGGGACATTCGTGACTCCAGAGCTTCGGCGCCTCAATGGGGAGCTCGATAGTCAGCTTGGTATACGCACCCCACGTACCCGCACCCGCTCGATGAAGCTGCTCAGAAACAAGTGTGTCCTCCCAATATAGACGCAGATGGAGTGCACTCACGCTCGTTGGGGCCTCCTCGTCAGTACCAGCAATGGCAACCTCGGTCACTAGAGTTGCCTTTTGCTCGAGACATCGCGTGGGGCTCACCCTAAAGTCCGCGATGTGACTATTAGGCTTATGCAGCAGTTCGACAGAGCGGAAAATACCGCTCAACCACCACATATCTTGATCCTCAAGATAGCTTCCGTCCGACCAGCGCAAGACCATGACTGCAATACGATTGTCGCCGCCGTGCAAAAAGTCTGTGAGGTCAAATTCGGCAGGTAAACGACTGTCTTGTGAATACCCTACAAACTGCTCGTTGCAGACGAGGTAAAAAGCGCTGTTCACTCCATGAAAGGTCACTCGTGTCCGTCCTGCGGTGAGCCAACTCACCGGAACATTGAATACCTTGGAGTAACAGCCGGTCGGATTTTCCGAGGGAACACGCGGAGGGTCGACGGGAAACGGATATTTCACATTGGTGTAGATAGGCTTGTCGTAGCCTTGCAGCTGCCAGTTACCGGGCACCTCGATAGGTTGAGAGCTGTGCGCGTCTTCGGCAAGCCATGACACGGGGACGTCCTCAGGGCAGTCGAAAAGACGAAACTGCCACTCACCATCCAACAATTGCGTCCGCGACCCTGCCGTCCCAGCGCGTGCCTTACTCTCAATTTGAAACGACCGCAGCGGCACATGGGCAGGCAAGCGATTAATCGCGAAACAGGTTGGATTATGCCAATCCTTAGATCGTCCTTGGCACAGGATATCAATAGCAGCCTGAGTCATGCGGCAAATACAGCTTTCGGGATGGCTTTAGTCACCCTGACAGAAGAGCGCATCCAAGGCTTGGCAAGCACAAGGCTCATAAAAATTACTCGCAGTCCTGCGGGCGTGTCGTAAAGCTCTGCCAAGGGTCTCCGCTGAAGCTATGCCAACGACGCGTCTCACTGACACCGTGGCTACGGACAAAGCCATCCGGCTTACAGGCCATATCATCTTGAATCGCTTTAAACGCGGCGAGTTCACTCGGAGACGAACGCTTGAGTAATTTATGAGAGGCTTCCGCCGTCCCTGGCTTGAGGGAGTAAACCACTGTCCCGGAATCGCAATCAAACGCTACATCTGTGTACGTGGTAGGTAACCAGACAAGCACGTTTGACTTATCGACCTTACCCCGCGTCGTATTTGACGGCATGCTCACTGTCATTGGGAGCTTATCACTAAACTCGTTCATCGCATCTGTAAAGGCGAGACACAGTGCATCACTCACCGCCGCACCGGACTGTAGTGGCCAGAGCGCAACGCATAGCCCCGTCAACCATACTTTTCTCATACCCTTCCCCCACTAAATGCGCACAGCTTTGTCGCTTACCCATGACGCTTCACTTTAGAATAACGAAGACCCGAGCGAGACCCGCAGACCTGCCCCTCGCACTCCATCACGCCGTAGGAAGGCAGTTTAGTCAGTGACCGACTCGAAGTGGGCTTGCATCGCAGCAAGCACCACAGACGGGTCAGAGCGTCGCTGATAATCTTCAGATAAATCACGCCAGAGAACCGTTCCCTCGCGATCAATTAGCAAGGTCGCAGGTACGGGTAACGCCTTCGCGGGCTCGCTACCGGGCGCAGAGTGAACACCTTGATTGCGTAAACCAAAGGCGTCCGTCACTGCCAACTGCTGATCGGACAACATGGTTGCCTGTAAGCCGTGTAAGTGCCGTTTCTCTGCTATGACCTCAGGTAGATCGACACTCACGGTAATCACTTTGACACCACGCTGGTCAAATTCCGTTCGTAATTCTTCCATTCGACGCAACTCGCCGATGCAATAGGGTCACCAATGAGCCCTGAAGAATTTGATCAGAACCAAGTGGCCGTTGAGTGACCGTGAATCGAATTCGACGCCCGCGTCATCAACCGATGTAAAACGTGGAATCGTATCGCCCACTTCAATCGCTACGTCGGGGGAGACAATCTGTTCGCTAATCAACATAGTGCCTGGAAAAAACAGCCCCACCACAATCGCAAATATCGGTGGCACGGCGCCTAACCAACTCGTGCGTTTGATAAACGCTAAAACACCCAAGACGGCGCACAACATAAAGACCAAAGCGAACCCAGTTCGATCGCTTGGTAATGCAACTTGTCCGGTTAAATGGAACCAATACCATGTCGTAAGCCCAGCTAACGCTGCCGCAAAAAGACCGATTTTGGTGCCAAGTTTTATTTTCGCCATTACACAAACTTATCGAAAAAAAACGACGTTTCATAGCGGAATTTAGTGCGGGAGCCTCCATATCGCGATCACTCAATTAGGCCGGGCACTGTCATCCACTGCCTTGTTCAAAAAACGCGTTAAGCTAGCCGCATGTTCAGCACTATCGACTGGGCCGTAGTCGGTCTTTACATTGCGCTCACCACATGGATTGGCCACCGACAAAAAGGGCGTCAGCAAACAACGCATGACTTCTTTTTAGGGGGGCGAAATATCCCTTGGTATGCGGTTAGTGCGTCTATTATTGCGACGACAATCAGCGCAGTTACCTTCATTGGCGTCCCCGCCATAACGTACGCGGCAGGCGGCAACTTTACCTACCTGCAACTCGCCTTAGGCGGCATTCTCGCGCGGCTTCTAATTGCGCGTTTTCTGTTGCCGCGTTATTTCGAAGGCAACTATTACAGTCCCTATGACTTCATGAGTGATCGCTTTGGTGCGGTGACCGGACGGATTACCGCCGGGCTATTCATGATGGGCGGCGTACTCGGTCAAAGTGTGCGGGTCTACGCAACCGCCCTAGTGATCGAACTACTCACCGGCTGGAGTCTCGGCCATAGCATCCTCGTGATCGCCGCGTTCGCTATTTTGTGGACATGGATGGGGGGAGTAGCGGCAGTCATCTGGACCGATGTTGTGCAGTTTTTCGTGCTGGTCATAGGGGCTTTAGCCGCCTTATTCCTCATCACAACAACGCTGCCTGACGGCTGGAGCTCCTTAGTAAGTTTTGGTCAAACCGCCGGAAAATTCCGGCTGCTGGACTTCACAACGGACCCTCGGGTGGCCTTCACCTTCTGGGCTGCGTTGCTTGCCTTGCCTTTTCAGGGCGTTGCCGTCTACGGTACAGACCATCTATTCACTCAACGCCTTATGTGCTGCCGAAATGCCCAAGAAGCCAGAAAGGCACTGCTTTGGAGCATAATGGGTGAGTGCATACCAGCCCTGATGCTGTTAGTGGGCGTTGGGTTATTCACGTTCTACAGCCTACATCCGCTTGATTCGCCCCTCGCTCAACTTGTTTCAGAAAAAGGTGATCGGATATTTCCTATTTTCATTCTCAGCGAGATGCCGGTGGGCCTGAAAGGCTTACTCATAGCAGGCGTGTTAAGTGCCGCTATCTCGAGTCTCGATTCAATACTCGCCGCGCTGTCACAAATTTCCATCACGATGTTTTATCGCCCCTTCATAAAGTCCAACGGAACAGAGGCGCACTACCTCTCGATGTCGCGCTTCTTAGTGGTGCTTTGGGGCGCTTTATTGGGCTTAACAGCGTGGCAATTTTCTCAATCGACCGGCGACCTCATTACCCTCGCGTTCTCAATGACGACCTACACACTTGGTCCGATGCTCGGCCTGTTTATACTGAGTTTACTCAGTGCACGATACCGGATCAGTCACATTACGCCTGCGGTCTGTCTCAGTGTCTTAGTGGTTTTAACGGTGAATGAGCCTGAGCTCTTCACGGGTATTATCCAGCACTCCTTTCAGTCACCGCTTCTAGCATGGCCGTGGCTTTTCCCGATTGGAACGCTCGTCTGTATTGGCTTGGCAATCAGAGCACCTCTTAAACCTAATCAGCCAAAGGTTGCGACCAACGGCGATGATCATCGACCTTAGTGATCGCGCCCTATAAACTCTGGTCCTTAATTTTTAGGATCACGCGACAACGACATGTACATCACCCCACCCGATTCTTCTCTTAGCGGCACAAGCTTTATCGAGAGTGCTGAAAACCCAACGCCCATCGAGCTCGTAAAAACCGCAGATTTCAACGGGCGTGAAGCCTCCCTTGATGCCTATCAAAAGGCGTCACTTAAGCGGCAAGATTTTTCTGCCGCGAAAGGGCAAAGGGCTTGGCTTAAATGCGGAGACCAGTTCAAGGTGTTGGTAGGTTGGGATGGACAAGACGACCTAGCAACACTTGGCGGGCTGCCTCTCCTGCTCACAGAAGGTGATTACTACCTTGAGACTCCCGTATCTGATCTGCAGTTGATCGGTTGGGGGATGGGCAGCTACCAATTCAATCGCTACAAAAAAGCAAGCCGTGCGCCGGCACGTCTCGTCATGCCCGAGGGTGTTGACAGCAAACGCGTCATCAATACCACTCGTTCAGTCGCACTTTGCCGAGATCTTATAAATACGCCTGCGCAAGACATGGCGCCCTCGCACCTCGAAGCTGAGTCGCGCGACATGGCAGCGCACTTTGGCGCGAACATCAGCGTTACTGTGGGAGATGAGCTTTTAGCAGCAGGCTGCGGGGCTATTCATGCTGTTGGTCGTGCGGCTGATGACGCGCCGCGCCTCATTGACCTCACCTGGGGGGATGAGAATGCGCCCAAAATTACGATCGTGGGGAAAGGTGTCACGTTCGACAGCGGAGGCTTGGATATGAAGCCAGGCTCGGCAATGCGCATGATGAAAAAAGATATGGGCGGTGCGGCCAATGCCATCGGCCTCGCTTACCTGATCATGGCAGAACAGCTACCGGTGCGATTGCGCTTACTCGTTCCAACGGCTGAAAACGCGATCTCGGGTAACGCATTTAGACCCGGCGATATTTTGCACACGCACAAAGGTCTGACGGTTGAAATCGACAACACGGACGCAGAAGGCAGACTTCTCCTCTGTGACGCGCTGTCAATTGCAACCGAAGATAAGCCTGATGCGATCTTTGACTACGCAACGCTCACCGGCTCAGCCAGATCAGCTGTCGGCGCCGAGGTCTCGGCCATGTTCTGTAACAGCGATGCACTTGCCGATTCCATTTCACATTCGGGTCGCGATACGGATGACCCCGTGTGGCGAATGCCTCTGCACGGTGACTACAACCACATGCTCAACTCAAAAGTGGCTGACATGGTGAATTGCGCGCCATCGCCCTACGCAGGCGCCATAACAGCGGCGCTATTTTTAGAGCGTTTTGTTGACGACATGCCTTGGATGCACTTTGATATTAATGCCTTTAATACACGCAGCCGACCCGGACATCCCGAGGGCGGTGAGGCCATGGCTCTGCGCGCTGTATTCGACTATCTCAGACGCACCTACGCTTAACGCTTCAGAGTGTATTAGCGGCCTCACCTAGACGGCTGTGACGGATGCGCCCTCGCCTGGGACTCAAGTATGGCGTGAAGGATGCCTTCTTACTGATTACTCAGTTTGAGGGGATCAAACCGTCTCAGCTGAGCCGAACGCACCTTTGCCCACACCCTCGAAGGCCTTGACTTGAACAGCAAGGCCACAGTCCGTCGACGCTGCTAACGCCAAATGATTGGCAATATTTTCCACCGTACTCACGCAGGGGACCACAAATACCTGATGTTCAGGCATCGAGAGTGAGAAATGGCCTTGGGCCGCGTCGTAGGCCATGTCAATGTGCGCCATGCCGTTGTGTACAGTCTTCCCCGAAATATGCTCTTCGCTTGCAATGTAAATATCTCGGAGCTTTGCTACCCACTGAGCTTCTAGTTCGCGATCTCGAGCGCCGTGAACTGAGAGCTCCAAACGTGAGCGATGACCATGGGCAATACGCTGACATTGCCCTTGGTGTTTTTGAAGGCCATGACTGTAGTGGAAAAAAGCCCCGTCGATTTCCTCGCAACGCAGCTTTACAAGCACATCCGACACGTTATCAGGTAAGACGCTTCTCAACTGCAGCGCCAAGTCCTCGGCTACCACTTCCGCTGAGATCACATCACAGGTCACCAGGAGCACGGCGTCTCGTGGCGACTGGTGCCGAATCAGACCACCATTGGCCAGCGAAAACTCGACCAGAAGATCATTACCCACCGACTGCGTCCGACATCCAGCGTATGCAGCGGGAACAAGGAGGCGATGATCGGCTTGCGCGTCAATCAGCTGCTTAATCTGTTTTTTAACATGTCCAAAATCAAAAACCATGCCCTGATCATCGAGCTCGCCGCCGAGTTCTATATCAACGATCCAGGACTCCCCCACCACACCACGATCGGCATCAAGGTACGAGAAATCCATCACTGTAAGGTTGTCTACAAATAATCGAGCCACTTTCGCCTCTGACCAAAATCCTACTTGCGCCGTCCGTGTTAGCTTGTCTGCACGTGTTTGAAGTACGACAGCTAATGGTAACGTTCCAGATTGGGGTGGAATCCCGCAGTGTAACGTATAGAATGCTCGCTCGCTGACGGTTGAGATCACTGTCGGTAATATGTCGCCTTACAGCATGAACAAACGAGTTGTGAATGAACCACAACGGAGTCAACGCAGTAAGGATGGCAAGGAAAGGTCGGGGCGAATGTGGGGCGCAGGTCATACAGAATCGTCACGAGGCTTGAATCCTTGCCAGACACGAGCGGCGACGGGTGAGGCTCATTGAGCATCCGCGCAAATTTGACATGTATTAGTGAAGCTTTAAATGAATCCTTCCGACACCCTTCCTGATATCACCAGTGAAGCGCTTGCCCAGCGAGGCTCGCCGCTGCAGTGGGTAGGTATGGAGCAGTTGGATCTGCCTGTTTCGATCGCACTTGAGAACGGCGAAACCGTGCAGGCGCCTGCCAAGGCAAATGTCTTCGTAAGCCTCGACGACACAGCCAGCAAAGGCATTCACATGTCCCGGCTGCATGCACTTGTTCAAAAATTAGGCCGTCAGCTGTGCAGCCGAGAAACAATCGACCGCTTTTTGACTGAGTGCGTTGAATCGCAAGCGGGAATCAGTGCTCACGCAAAAATCGAATTACACTTTGACCTATTACTTGAGAAACCGGCGCTTCTGAGTGGTGAGGTCGGCTATCAAGCCTACCCCGTTTCGCTCATAGGGACAGTAATCAGTGGCGAGTTCCATTATGAGCTTGGCTATACAGTGCCCTATTCCAGCACATGCCCCTGCTCTGCATCGCTTGCGCGTCAACTCTTCGCAAACGCAGTAGATGAGCAATTTGAAGGTGATGTCATCGACAAGGCGCGCTTACTTGAATGGATGCAAAGCGAATCTGGAAGCGTTGCAACGCCACACGCACAACGCTCTTATGCTTACGTAAAATTAGTATCTGACGCGCCGACTTGGCCTGCTTTTGACACGGTGATACGCACCATTGAAAGCATGATTGGCACGCCGGTTCAGACGGCCGTAAAACGAGTGGATGAGCAGGAATTTGCGAGATTGAACGCGCAAAACCTCATGTTTTGCGAAGATGCAGCTCGACGTATCAAACACGCCTTAGAGGCGATGCCACATGTCGTTGATTACTGGTTGAAGGTCGATCATCAGGAAAGCCTTCACGCCCACAACGCTGTAGCGATTGACCGTAAATCCAAAAATTAACGCAAGCTTGGGCGCGTCATCTGTCATTCAGATGAATAGGTCGCCACCCTCTTTGGTCTCTCAAACGACTTACCGGTAATCACTCAATGTTGGGCCCAAGGCATCTTCAAGAGGCCCAAGGTACGCCCCAAAGTGTTGCCACTGCTCCATTCCTGACTTGTAAATGGGTTGCCGCACCTGCTCCGCGCTGGGTGTCCTGACGGCCCGCTCCGTTTCATGAAAATCGAGGCAGGCTTGCTCAAATGGCAGATCACAATAATCAAGGATACGACGAACCTGACGCTCGAGATCCTCGACGACATCCTCATGCTGAACCCGCAGGATACGCCCCGGGAGCACTTGCTCCCAATGGGCCATCACGTCGACATAGGCACGGTAATACCGACCAATCTCGTCAAGCCCGTAGGTAAACTCCTGCCCCTCAGCAAACAGCTGCTTGAAGCCACTAAAACAGCAGGCCATCGGATGGCGGCGGGCGTCAATAATCTTTGCCTTAGGCAATATGAGCTGAATAAGTGGGATATGACGGAAATTATTCGGCATCTTGTCAATAAAGTAGATGCCGTCACCTCTGTGGTGCTCGGTTTCCTGAATAAACTGCTCACCGAGCTGTCGTGTCTGTGCTTCGGTAAGTTGAGCCAAAACCTTCGGGTACGGCGACGCTCCGGTTCGTCGTTTCTGACCGTTTAACCTGTTCGCTGTCCCAATGATATTAGCGAGCTCCATAGTCCCATCGACAAGACTGTGAGAGGCCAGTATCTGCTCGAGCAGGGTAGACCCTGCGCGGGGTAATCCGAGAATAAAGATCGGCGCCTCGGTTGCGTGGCCAAAGCCGCTTCGCTCCTCAAAAAAACCACCATCAAAAAGTGCTTTTTGGGCCGTCAGCTCTTGTTCGACTGTCTCGGATCGATAGCCACTTTCTGCGCGCTTTAGGGCGTTGCCCTTGTCGTAATACCCAAAGGATCGCGCGTAATCGCCGAGGTCCTCGAACGCCTTTCCGAGCGCAAAGCACAAGTGAAACCGGTTTTCAGTGATGATTGACGAAGACGCTTCCTGCTCGACCATTTGAGCCAACTCTGACTCTGAGAACCGATAGGTCTTCAGATTAGCCAAACTCCAGTACGCGTCACCGTAATCCGGTTGCGCGCGATAGGCACGCTGATAGGATTCCACCGCCTCATCAGCACGCCCACTGGTTTTCAGCGCATGACCGCGGGAAGTCAATATTCTCGCCATCTCGCCGTGTTCCTTGAGCACCTTGTCATACACGGACAACGCACCTGAGAAATCACCCACCGCCTGCTGCTGAGCCGCGAGGGTGACATCATAGACCATGTTTTCGGGAGACCTCGCCCGCAAGTGCAGCGCCTGATTGAGTGCCTTATCAAACTTTTGCCGTTTGTGGAGAACCTGAACATAGTCGAGTCGAGCACGCTCATACTCCGGATAGAATTCGACACATGACTCAAGCAGATACTCTGCGTCGTCAAATATTTGTAGCTGGCTGCCAATTTCAGCAAGCAGCCTCATACCCTCTTGATGATGGGGCTTTTTCTGCAGAAATTGTCGACAGATCTGCTCGGCAACATACAACTTGCCCTCGTAAAGTAAGCTCGTGACCGTCTGTAACTCGCTCGGCATGCCGTCAAGCCAACGGATGTGATTAGCCGCTTCTACTTTGCGATCAGCTAAGCCTAACTGTCCATAGCGACCATGAAGCGCTTTCCAGCTCGCAAGCAGTGCGGGGTTAAGCGACACGGCCCGTTCAAAGGCCTCAAGCGCTGACTCATTTCGTTTTAAGGCAATGAGGTTGTAGGCCTCTTCCTGATAGGCGCGACCATAATCCGGATGCGCAGCGAACAGCGACTGAAGTGTGTTACGGGCAGCGACTGAGTCGCCTTGCTGCCTCATAGTCACCGCCAAGTAATACAGTGCGTCTTTGTGAGTGGGGTCCGAATCAAGGATAGCGTGCAAGGCTCTCACCGCTTCAGCCCGATTACCGGATTGAAGCTGCCGCTTGGCCTCAGACAAGATTGCGTCGTTCCCTTGTAACTTACTGTTTTCCACTGTCACTGACTAAACTCGTAAAGTTGATGTTTTAAACTAAAAAAGGCGCTCCACTGGAGCGCCTTGTATTTTTACCGCATTTGCAAACGACTTAGAAACGATAGCTCAGACGGACACCGAACGTGCGAGGACGATTCGGAGTGGTCTTGATAATGTCGTCTTCGTTACTAATGAAGAGGTCTGCAAGCTCATCTGTCAGGTTCTCGCCAAAGACCGTGATGGTCATATTTTCCAGGTCATACCCAAGACTCGCATCCCAAGTACGGTAGCTATCCATCTGGAAGTCGGCACCGGTGACGATTGCACTGATTTGATCATCCGTATACTGGTGAACAAGCTGCGCAAACATGCGATTACCGTTACCAATCTCCCAGTCATAGCGCGCTCTGAGCACGTACTGCAGCTCTGGAGCCAAGGCGAGGGAACTTCCGGGCTGACGAAGACCTACAATATTTGCCGGTACTCTAGTCAGTTCACTGTCGTTAAATGACACGTTCGCGAACAGGGTCAAATTCTCATTTGCCTGCCACACGCTGTCGATTTCCATGCCCGTAATCTCAGCATCCGACACATTGTCAATGAATGTAAGGTTCGAGATATCGAAGTCTAGGACACCAATCTGCATGGCTTCCCACTCAATACGATAGATGGCACCGTTAAACCGGAGCGTGTCATCCATCATTGTCATCTTCCAACCAAACTCAAGGTTGGTCACCTCATCTGACTCGTAGAAGTCAGGTACGAATGGCCCCTCAGGGTTAGCGCTTGACCCACCATTTCGGTTAAAGCCGCCAGGGCGGTAACCCTCAGACCAGGTTCCGTAGATCATGGTGCTATCGTCGATATTCCACTGAACATTCAACTTCATGATCGTGTCGCTAAGATCTGCAGGGCTCGAGCCTTCCAGTACTTCATCAACGTTACGGCCCCAGTCTAGATCGCCCGTGCCGTAGTCTCGGTTTGCAAAGTTAGAGCTGCCTTTAAGACCGATCTCAATGTCGTAGCGGCGAACACCAAAGGTCGCGGTCACGTCGTCGCTGATGTCGTAGTACAACTCACCAAAGAACGAGAGTTCCTTCTTGCTTCGAGTGAAGTCGTTGAAGAAAACAACGCCGGGAGGACGCGTATTCGGATTGCTTGAGGTCGCTCCGGGAATGGGCGCATTCGGTACGAATCCGGCTTCCACAGACGACGGATAGTTCCAATCACCCTGCTCAACGTTCTCAGTATCATCGGCAAATACACCGATCATGGCGCGTAAACGTCGATCGGCATCTGTATTAACTCGGAATTCGTGCGTTGTTCTTTCCGTGTTGTAGTACTGATCGAGGAAAAACGCGGTCTCACCACAGCTCGTATAAGACGTATTACAAATGTAATAGGGAATATACGGGCCGTTATTGGCATAACCCGAGTAATCCGAGATGCCTTCGACCAATCTGTCTAGGTACGAACCGGTGTAAATAAGGTCCAAGTTCGCCATACGACCTGAGACAGTCCATGTCGTTAGGTCGAATTCGTCATCGGCGAAGTCAGGTTGATAAGACTCCGAGTTCAAGTCGCCCAGCGTTGGATCGTAATCCCAGACACCCTCAGTCTCAATTGTCTGGCTGGTATGCTGCAATTGCACATCCCAGTCATCATTAGGCGCCCACCGAAGGCTCGCTCTGTAGCCCTCGTACGTCGCATCATTAAAGTTGTCTTCGACAAGATCCTCGTTTGTAGAGATCGCCCGCTCAGCTGGCTCTCGCCCACCGAGACCTGGGTTGCTGTAGGGGAGTAATCGACTGCCACTCACGTTATTGATGTAGCCGCCCTCTTTGGCACGGTAAACAGCAACCCGGGCAGCGAGTTTGTCATCAACGAGCGGAATGTTTGCATAAGCCTCAATAGCGCTGCTGTTGTCGGCTGACGACGTGTTAGAACCCATCAAATCGATACCACCAGAGAATTCGTTGAATTCTGGCTTGTTCGTAATCAATCTGACCGTTCCAGCCTGAGAACTTGCTCCATAGAGCGTCCCCTGTGGACCCGGCAACACCTCCACACGGTTCATATCGGTCATGTAGGGGTCGATATTTCGACCACCCATGGATATCGGCGCTTCGTCTAAGTAGAGCGCGACAGTCGGCTCAAGACCCACAGCACCCGCGATCTTCAGACCTCCTTTACCGGTCGAAACACCGCGAATGAAAATTTCATTACGACCCGGACCACGGCCCCCCGAGGTCACCCCTGCAAGGTTCTTGATGTAGTCTTTGAAGTTACCAATACCCAAGTCTTCAAGCGTGTCTTCACCCAGGGCTTGGATGGTAATGGGGATGTCTTGCGCACTTTCCGTACGCTTCGTGGCCGTAACGACCACCTCCTCAAGCTGCGCGTGTGCCGAGGTCGCGGTAATCGCGCTGACGGTTAACGCGGAGATCGCATGGCTAAGTGTTTTCTTTTGGAACATCTGGGCCTCTCTCATTCTGTTTATGGGCTGTTCATCTCTGACTCAGCGAAACCTTTTAGAGATGTGCGTCGGACTCTTTCGCTTTTTTAATTATGTACGCCGAACTGACCATAACCTTACGGATTTAGATAACAAATTCAAGCACAGTCATAGGTTGGCTCAGCTGTTATCGAGCCATTATTTACTGACATTTCCACGTTATTTGCGGATTTTAGAGGGCACGCCGCCGTGCGTTTGACAGGGGTTAGTCTTTGTCCCGGACACCGGAAGTAATACCCCAGCGATTCACAAGATCGTTCTCAAGTTCGAACAAATCTAAAACACGCCCGACACTGTGGTTAATGATGTCATCGACGCTCTCAGGGCGTGTATACATGGCAGGCAGCGGCGGTGCGATGATCGCCCCCATTTCCGATAGTGCCGTCATCGTTCTCAAGTGCCCCGTATGAAACGGCGTCTCACGCACCATCAAAACGAGTTTCCTGCGCTCTTTTAGGACAACGTCGGCCGCTCGGGTAAGGAGCGATGAGGTAACGCCAGTCGCGATTTCCGACATGGTTCGCACAGAGCACGGTGCAATTACCATACCAGCTGTCGGAAAGGACCCGCTGGAGACCGCGGCCCCAACGTCTTTTACTGGATACCAGTGATCAGCCAATGCTTTTACGTCATCAGCGCGCAGGTCACTTTCATAACTAAGCGTCAGTTCTGCGGACTTACTCATGACTAAATGAGTCTCAATGTCCGACGCGCGCAACGCTTCGAGCATACGGATACCGTAAATGATGCCCGAGGCGCCGCTGATTCCTACGATTAGTTTCTGTCTGCTCATCTGGGGTAACTCTACCTTCTCTGAAAAGACCCAATGTGCTTAAGCTAGGCCCAATTAATAGCTCACCGTTAGCGGCATTGGCCCTTTATCGAGAGACCATACACAACCGACTTACAACGAGTGCGACTCTAACCCCAAAGCACCCGTCATGTCACAGATTGGGCATTGAGGCTCGGGTATTAGCTTGGACACGACGGCTTACCTCGTCACGCCTTGGTCACTGCTGCCATGGCATTATTGCAGATGCCTATTTCGCAAATTTCGATGATATTTCCCACAGGAAGCTCCCCTAGCACAATGCAAGAAAGCCACAGAACGTAGACCGGCGACCGTGAGGGAAGCCAGAAAGAACTGATCACTACGGAAGGAATTTGGTGGAGCCAGGCGGGATCGAACCGCCGACCTCAACACTGCCAGTGTTGCGCTCTCCCAGCTGAGCTATGGCCCCAAATCGAAGAGGCCGAACGTTACGAGTAAGCGCGGCCGGTGTCAAGGCGGAATCAGGTTTGCTATGGTGTCGGAGGCAAATCTGGGAGGCAAAAAATGTTTGGTCAATTACTGTTGGGTGTTACAGGCGCCATTTTCTTCGGTTTAGGTGTCATTAGCGTTTATGACCCAGAAATTCCTGCTGGTTGGTCGGGTTTATTTATTGCCTCTCAAGACGCCTATGCGGAGATAGCCGCCATGTATGGCGGTATGGAAATTGCCGTAGGCTCTATCTTGCTTGCTTCGGCCGTTATCAAAGAATACTTGAAGGCCGGCCTGTGGCTATTGTTTGTCATTATCTTTTACATTGGCGCCGCAAGAGCCTTTACCGTAATCCGTGAGCTCGACTCGACGGTAGAGGTTGCAGGCAGCCAAGTCGGCATTGAGATGACGTCTAGCTTCACCAGCTATACGTGGGGTGTTCTAACGTTTGAGATCGTGGTCGCCATTTTGGCACTCATCGCACTTCTCAACCGGCCGCGCTAGCCACTCACCACATTCAAAGCGGCAGCGCGGTGTTGGTTAGGCTAACGCTGCGTACTCTTTCTCGAGTCGCTTTGCGGCCTTCTTAGACACGCCACCCAAAACGCTGATGGCGTTTCTTAGACGAGCGCGCGTGAGGTCAGGCCCAAGAATCGACATTGAGTCTGGGATCGAGTAAGCGCTCGACTTGCCTGAAATTGCGACGAAGAGCGGTGCGAACAAAACCTTTGGCTTTAATTCCAACGTGTCCGCCAAGCCTTTGAGCGCGGCAAACAAAGCCCCGCGCTCCCAATCCTGCTGTGCCTCTAGTCGCCACAACACGAACTGCAAACGCTTAAGCAGCTCCTCTTGTGAATCCGCCGTGCCATCGAAGGCCTCAGCGGTCACCGCAACCTCACCCGACAGTAAATAAGCTGACATTGGGATAAAGTCAGACATGACATCCATGCGGCCCTGCGCGTGCGGCAAGATCTTATCTAAGGTCTCATCGTTCCAGAGCCAGGACTTTAAGCGCTCCTTTAAGGTCTGAGCGTCGAAGTCTTCGCGAAGCCAAGTGCCATTAAGCCACTTGAGTTTTTCAACATCAAAAATAGGGCCTCCGAGTGATACACGATCAATATCGAACGCTGCCTGCATCTCGTCCAGCGAGAACTTTTCGCGCTCATCGGGCATAGACCATCCCATACGACCCAAGTAGTTAACCAGCGCCTCTGGCAGGAAACCCATGCGCTCGTAATGGAGAATGCTCGTCGGGTTCTTGCGCTTACTTAACTTTGACTTGTCAGGGTTTCTGAGCAACGGCAGGTGACAAAGCTCAGGCATATCCCAGCCAAAGTAGTGATAGAGCAACTTGTGTTTTGGCGCTGAGTTCAACCACTCCTCGCCACGAATTACGTGGGTGATGCCCATGAGGTGATCGTCCACAACATTGGCAAGGTGGTAGGTCGGCATACCATCTGACTTTAGAAGGATCTGTGCATCGACCATGCTCCAGTCGAGCTCGATATCGCCACGAAGGCGGTCGTGAATCAGACACGCCCCTTCCTCATCTGGCACACGCATGCGAATAACAAACGACGCACCTGCGGCCTTTCGTGCCATCTGCTCGGCGTCACTCAACTCCAGATCCGCGGGCTTCAAGGCCGTTGATCGGCCGTCAGCACGACGGGCTTCACGCAATGTTTCGAGCTCCTCGGGAGTTCGATAGCAAACGAAGGCATCGCCCTGCTCTACCAGTTGCCAAGCGTACCCACCATAAATATCGCGCCGCTCACTCTGACGATACGGTCCGTGATCACCGCCAACGTCGGGCCCCTCATCCCAATCGAGCCCTAGCCACCTGAGCGAGTCAAAAATCATCTGCTCGGCAGCCGCGGTGCTGCGCGCCTGATCCGTGTCCTCGATGCGCAAAATAAACTGCCCACCGTGCGCTTTTGCAAAGCACCGGTTAAATAAGGCCATGTAAGCAGTGCCTACGTGGGGGTCGCCGGTAGGAGATGGGGCAACGCGCGTTCTGACGGTCATGTAAATCTCTTTTCGATGAAGGGCTTTTGTAAGCGCGCAATGTTAACAGAAGCGGGTCCGAATAAAGCTGTCTATCACCGCTTCTCACTAAACTTATTGCGTGAGTTTATTACACGCCCGACGCAAAATTCGATAGGATGTGTCAAACCCAAGAGCAAGAAGAATCATGCGTTGTTTTCGATCGTTTTTAGCCGTCAGCTGCCTCGCGCTGCTGGCAGGGTGTGGTAGTGGTGAGAGTAATGTGGAGTCCGGAAATCGAGAGGGGCTTTTGCATTACGGAAATGGTGCAGAACCCCAAGGTCTTGATCCCCATGTGGTGACAGGAGTTCCCGAAAACCACCTTATTCGCGCACTTTTTGAAGGCCTTGCGGTCAAAAACCCTAAGACGCTAGAGCCAGAGCCCGGTGTTGCCGAGCGCTGGGAAATCAGCGATGACGGCACGGTCTACACGTTCTATATCAATCCAGATGCCAAGTGGAGCAACGGAGAGTCCATCACCGCCTCCGATTATGTTTGGTCGTGGCATCGTGCGCTGCACCCGGATACGGGCGCGCTGTACGCTTACATGCTCTACCCCATTGCTAATTCAGAGGCCTATTCGAAGCGCGAGATCACTGACTTCAATGAGGTCGGCGTCAAAGCCTTGGATGACCTCACGCTGCAAGTGACGTTAAACGCGCCGACGCCGTACTTTTTGCAGCTCATGGATCACTACAGTAGCTTTGCTGTGCACCCCGAGACCTTACTGCAACACGGGAAGATGACAGATCGATTTACTCCATGGACGCGGGTTGGGAACATTGTGAGCAATGGCGCCTTCACCTTGGAAGAATGGTCTCTCAACCGACGCATTATCATGAAGAAAAACGATCACTATTGGGACCGTGACAATGTTGCGCTCAATGGTGTGGTGTTCTACCCAACCGAAAACGTGGTGAGTGAAGAGCGCATGTTCCGCGCAGAGCAGTTGCACTACACCCAAGTCGTGCCCCTAGACAAAATTCCGGGCTACCGCGAGACCGGGAACCCAAGTTACGTTCAAGCGCCTTATTTGGGCACCTACTACTACCTCGTAAACACTGAGCGACCACCAGTGGACAACGTTTTAGTCCGCCGCGCGCTATCGCTCGCCTTGGATCGCGATACGCTGACACGGACCGTACTGCAAGACACGGCCATTCCAGCCTACAGCATCACACCGCCCGATACGCTTGGCTACAATCCGCCAAAACTGTTTGCTCATGACCCCGAAAAGGCGCGTCAATTACTCGCGGACGCGGGCTACCCAAATGGCGAGGGTTGGCCGGGACTTGAGATCATCTACAACACCCAAGAAGCGCACCGCAAAATCGCTGTCGCCGTGCAGCAAATGTGGAAGCGCGAGTTAAACATCGACATTACAATCGCGAACCAAGAGTGGAAGGTGTACCTCGACTCTGTGTCCCAGCGGAATTTCCAGGTGGCGCGCCGAGGTTGGATTGGTGATTACGTGGACGCTAACAACTTCCTTGATCTCTTCATAACCGACGGCGGGAATAACAATACGGGCTATGCCAACGAAGTCTACGACGACATTATTTTAAATCGCGCACCGAAAGCCAAAAGTCGAGATGAGCGTTATGGGTTGTTCTATGAAGCTGAGACTATGCTGATGCAGGAAATGCCCATCATCCCAATTTACACCTACACGAGTAAGCACTTAGTGCACCCAAGCGTAGAAGGCATTTACCCCAACCTGATGGACTCATTGAACCTTAAATACGTGACGTTGCATCCCGAACGTCGCTTAAACGAGGAGGCGAACTGAGATGCTGCGCTTTATTTTCTGGCGGCTAATCCAAGCGATTCCCGTTATTTTTGTCGTCATCACGGCCACATTCTTCTTGGTGCGCTCTGCGCCGGGTGGGCCCTTTGACAGTGAGAAAGCGGTTTTACCCGAGGTCAAACGCGCGCTGGAGGCCCAATACAAACTGGATCTTCCGCTGCATGAACAATATTTTGCCTACCTTAGCGACTTAGGTAATGGCGACCTGGGACCTTCTTTTAAATACCCAGGGCGCAGCGTCAATGAAATCCTTAGCAGTGGTCTTCCGGTAACCGCTGAGTTGGGTTTATACGCGCTAAGCTTCGCGCTCCTCATTGGCGTTTTCGCGGGTGTATTTGCCGCACTCAAACCCAACACGCGGCAGGACTATATTCCAATGGGGCTGGCGATGATTGGAATCTGTATGCCCTCTTTTCTCCTGGGTCCACTGCTGGTGCTCATTTTCGGCATCTACCTCGATTGGCTGCCGATTGCCGGATGGGGCGACCTTCCCGGCGATAAAATATTGCCATCAATCACGCTGGGGTCGGCCTATGCCGCGTACATCGCAAGACTTAGCCGGGCCGGCATGCTCGAAATTCTGTCGCAAGACTACATCCGCACGGCACGAGCCAAAGGCTTGCCCGAATGGCGTGTCGTTACACAACACGCCTTGCGCGGCGGATTGATACCCGTCATCGCGTTCCTTGGTCCCGCCTTCGCGGGCCTGCTTGCCGGCTCATTCGTTGTCGAGACGATCTTCCAAATACCCGGTTTGGGACGTTTTTACGTCCAGGCCGCCTTCAACCGCGACTACACGATGATCTTGGGAACGACGGTGTTCTTGTCGACGCTCATCGTATTCTTCAACCTGATCAGTGACGTCATCGCGGCGTGGCTCAATCCGCGTCTCCGCGCGCAGTTCAAAGGAGCCGCCTAATGAATACAGAGCAAATCGACTACCTTGCCGAGGCCGAGGATGGCTCATCTCTCTGGCAAGACGCCTGGTTGAGACTGAAGAAAAATAGAGCGGCCGTCGCTGGCGGCATTGTATTGATCACCATGGTGCTTCTCGCTCTGCTTACACCGTTGATTGCGCCCTATGGTTACGAGGCACAAAACCTCGATTTGGGCGCATCGCCGCCATCAGCCGCGCACTGGTTAGGCACTGATATTTTCGGAAGAGATCTACTGACCCAGATTCTGTATGGCGGGCGTATCTCTCTGGCAGTGGGTTTCATAGCAACCGCTGTGGCCCTCGTCATTGGTGTGACTTGGGGCGCTGTTGCTGGCTACATTGGAGGGCGCGTCGATGCAGCGATGATGCGATTTGTGGATATTCTGTACGCCCTACCCTTCATGATTTTTATCATTTTGCTCATGGTGGTGTTTGGCAGAAATATTCTCTTGTTGTTCCTAGCAATTGGCGCGGTTGAATGGTTGACCATGGCTCGAATCATGCGGACGCAAGTACAGGCCCTTCGCCAGCAGGAATTTGTTGAAGCAGCTATTTCGCTTGGACTCTCGCCAAGATCGATCATTTTCAAGCACATTGTCCCCAATGCGATCGGCCCAATTATCGTTTACACCACACTGACCATCCCAAGCGTCATGTTGCTGGAGGCCTTCTTAAGCTTCCTCGGCTTAGGTATCCAGCCACCACAAACCAGCTGGGGACTGCTTATCAGCTATGGGGCGGAAACGATGGAAGAGTACCCGTGGCTCCTTATCTTCCCGGGACTTGCACTCACCGTAACCCTATTCTCACTTAACTTCCTCGGCGATGGTTTGCGCGACGCGCTCGACGTTCGCGGCTCTAAGGATTAAACGCATGAGTCTATTAACCGTTAATGATTTAAGCGTCAGCTTTGTCACGCGAAATGGAACGACAAAGGCCGTCCAGAACATCAGCTTTTCGGTAGAGCCGAAGTCCATCACCGCCATTATTGGCGAGAGTGGCTCGGGTAAATCCGTTTCGTGCTACGCCCTGCTGGGTCTCATTCCACAACCGCCAGGTCGTGTGGACTCGGGTAGCGCGCACTTCGATGGCAGAGATCTGCTGGCGCTCTCAGAACGTGAGTTAAGGGGCGTACGCGGCTCCGACATTGCCATGATCTTCCAAGACCCAATGACATGTTTGAATCCTTACATGCGCATTGGTGAGCAGTTAATAGAGCCCTTACTAGTACACGGTGTCGCCGATAAAACGACGGCCACAGCTCGTGCTGTCGCCCTGCTTGATGAGGTCGGTATAAGAAACCCTGAGTCGGCGATGAATGCCTACCCCTTTGAGTTTTCAGGTGGTATGCGCCAGCGAGTTATGATTGCGATGGCACTGATTACCGAGCCAAAACTGCTGATAGCGGACGAGCCCACAACGGCGCTTGACGTCACCATTCAGGCACAGATTCTTCGACTGATTAAGTCACTGCAAGAGAAGCGTGATATTGGCGTGCTGTTCATCAGTCACGACCTTGCCGTGGTTTCCGATATTGCCGATCAGATTGTGGTGATGGAGAAGGGGCATGTGGTTGAACAAGGGTCGCCCACCGATATTTTTTCGGGCGCACAGCACCCGTACACACAGAAGCTTCTTGCGGCCATTCCAAGTGGCGAGGCACCGCCCGCAGACACATCACGCACACCATTTATTACCGCGAGCAACCTCAAGACTTACTTCACAAGCGAAAACAGTGATGAGCCCGTCAAAGCCGTCGATGATGTTTCGCTGACGATTAACCGTGGCGAGGTTTTGGGACTCGTAGGCGAATCCGGCAGTGGAAAATCAACCTTTGGACGCTCTCTTCTTCGCCTAACCCCCATCACCTCAGGCAAGATCGCGTTCGATGGCGTGAATGTTGGGGAGCTGGACCGTGGAAGCTTGAAAACCCTGCGTCGTCGGATGCAGATGATATTCCAGGATCCCTACGCGTCCCTGAATCCGCGAATGACGGTATACGACACGCTGGCTGAGCCACTCTTACTCCATAAGATTGTTGACCGCTCGAACCTTGATGCGGCGATCAAATCGCTTATGGATAACGTGGGGTTATCGCGTGCTTTTGCCAAGAAATACCCGCATGAGTTTTCGGGGGGACAGCGACAGCGCATAGCGATTGGTCGGGCATTGGCCACCAAACCTGAATTCATTGTCGCCGATGAGCCGGTTTCGGCACTCGACGTGACCATTCAAGCCCAGATTCTCGATCTACTGAAAGACCTCAAAGACGAGTACGGACTGACCATGTTGTTTGTCTCTCATGACCTGGCCGTTATTCGACAAATTGCCGATCGCGTTGCTGTTCTGTATCACGGGAAGCTTGAGGAAGTTGGCGAGACCGCATCGGTATTTAATACCCCTACCAGCGACTACACAAAGCGCCTCTTAGCCGCTATTCCTGGGAAAACGGCTGCCTAGCGGCTATAGCCGCCTAATTTTTCGACGAGCCCCCAAGAGACGTCAGGGGGCTGAGCCGGGCCTGCGCACAGTGACGAATAAAATTCACATCAAAGAAAATGATGCGACTTACCCGAACTGCTTTTCGCCGACTTTGCAAACAATGGGTTCGCTCTCGGAAATCGAGTAACGACTTTCGAGAATCGTAGAGACAAATCGCCACTTAGAGGTGGTCGCCTCAGGTGTAAACTCGATATGAGTCCAGCCGCGCCTCGCTGTATCGAGGTCGTAGAGTTCCTTGCTGCTCGCCTTGAGGGCCTTTCTCAATACATCTGGTGGGGCCGGTAAGTAAGCCTCCATTCCTGGGCTGGTGATGCCCGGCGTACCAATCTCAACGCCAATGGCGTCCCCCTCTTGATCCTGCATATTGAAAGCCCAGCCATTGTGAGTATCGCCGGCCAGGACAACGGGGTTCTTGGCAAACCGCTTAAAGACGGCGTGTATGCGCTCGCGGCAGACCGGATAACCATCCCAGGCGTCGAGATTCATAGGTAATCCTGCCTCAGCGATTTCTCGCATACCCTCTAATCGCTCGCGATAGTATTTTGGCAGTGCCATGCTATCGATGGCGTCTTTTGAGAGGACAGGTGCGATGAGCTTCCCCATCAGCACTTGCTGGCCAATGATTTGCCATGTCGCACCTCGATCGCGGCCCGCCGCAAGTTGTGAGGCCAACCAATTCTCCTGCTCGGCACCTAAAATGGTGCGATTGGGATTCATCAACAATTCTTTAACGAAGGCCTCTGCTCCGCCCGCTTTAGGGATATCACGTTGGTAAATGAGCTGCTCATCGCGACCGTGGAGTCGCGTATCGAGCATAATCAGGTCAGCGAGATTCCCGACCTGAAACTGCCGGTAGATTGGTGCTTGGTCAGTTTGCGCTGCGGTGCGAATCGGCATCCATTCGTGATAAACCTTACGCGCCATCGCAATGCGCTCATCAAAGTCACCCTCTCCCTCATTATGGTTCTGAGCGCCGGCCTTCCAGGTGTTATTCATGAGCTCATGATCATCCCAGACACAAATCCATGGATGCGAGGCATGTGCCGCTTGTAAATCTTTGTCCGCACGATAAACCGCGTATCGAGCCCGGTAATCGTCCAGCGTCAGAATTTCATTCTCGGGCTCAACGGCTCTACCTAGGGTCTCCTCGGCAATAGGGTTTACGTAGACGCCGCGGGCATATTCATAAATGTAATCTCCTAGGTGCAGCACCACATCAAGATCGCTTTTCGCGATATCGTCATACGCATGAAAATAGCCCTGTGGATAGTTGGAGCAGGAAGCCACTGCCATGCGAAACTGCGCGACATCACCCACAGGCAACGTTTTAGTACTGCCGGTCGGCGAATACTCACCGTTCACCCTGAAGCGGTAAAAGTAGCGCTTACCTGCTTCTAGCCCTGTCGCATCGACTTTCACCGTGTAGTCGCGCCCGGCATGGGTGGCCGCAGTTCCACTAGCGACTAATCGCGTAAAGGACGCGTCATCAGCCACCTGCCAGATAATTTCACTCAATTGACCGTCCACTTTGGAAGCACCCGCCTTTGGAAGATAACGAGTCCAGAGAATGACGCGGTCTGATAGCGGATCGCCCGACGCAATACCGTGGGTAAACCCATAGGACCTCGTGGATGCATAGCTCATGCGGCTCGCGCCCATAATTCCTACACCCGCGGTCATTCCTTGCAAAACGCGTCGACGATTAATGTTCATAAATTCCGTTTTCCTATTACTAAAACCACCACTCTCACGGCCAGAGCGAATGCGATCTGAAAGACTAATGTCGCGTAGATCTGTGAATGTAGTGTGAAAGTTATCGTTATTTGGTCGACAAACAGTACCTGAATTTAAGGCGAGACCAAGCCCTTGTGCGACAATAGTGTGATGAGTATCGATACCGACCAAAAACCTTATTCACCCTGGCGATTCAGTACAGCCCCTTGCATGGACTGGACAGATCGACATTGTCGCTATTTTTGGCGATTGATGAGCAAGCACACCAGAGTCTATACGGAAATGGTGACAACCGGCGCCCTTATTCACGGGGATGCGCACAGGCACTTACGGTTCAATGAAGAGGAGCACCCCGTTGCGTTACAGTTAGGGGGTAGCTCTCCTCGCGATCTTGCTATCTCTGCCAAGATGGGCGCGGAATATGGCTATGACGAGATCAACCTCAACTGCGGCTGTCCCTCGGATCGGGTCCAAAATGGCGCCTTTGGTGCCTGCCTCATGCGCGAGGCCGAGCTTGTGCGAGACTGTGTCAGCGCCATGAATGACGCAGTCGACATCCCGGTCACAGTTAAACACCGACTGGGCATCGATGAAGACAATAGCTACGACGTTGTCCGAGATTTTGTGGGAACCGTGGCCGAGGGCGGCAGTGCAGTGTTTATAGCTCATGCACGAAACGCTTGGTTAAAGGGGCTTTCACCTAAAGAAAACCGGGAAGTGCCGCCCTTAAAATACGAGTGGGTCCATCAGCTAAAGCGCGATTTCCCTCACCTTACGATCGTGATTAACGGCGGTATTACGTCGCTCGAGGAATGCCAAACCCAGTTGGCCCATGTGGATGGTGTGATGCTGGGGCGAGAGCCCTATCAGAACCCCTGGTTAGTCAGTGACGTCGATGGGGTGTTATTCGACGGCGTCGGTTCTGGTCACACGCGCCTGTCCATTGCTGAGGCCTTGATACCGTATTTGGAACAGGTGCTCTCAGAGGGGGGGAAACTTAATCACGTTCTTCGGCATGTACTCGGCCTGTACCAGCGCCAACCGGGCGGAAAGCAGTTCAGACGAATTCTGAGCGAAGGTATGCACAGCGAGGGCGCGGGTATCGAATTATTTGAGCAGGCGGTTGCACAAACTCAAGCACTGATAGAGCGCCGTCGCGCCTAAAACTCCTCGTCCCAATCTTCGTCTTCAAAGTCGGAAAACGTATCGATAATCACACCGTCATTCACCAGTGCCTCTCTGTTCTGAAGGTAGGCGTCACGGATAAAGACATAACGGTCTCCTGTAATCAGCTCTTCAGCCTCAAGTAGATCCGCTCGATATTCCAGAGCACGCCATCCGCGCGACCCCCACGTAATACGATCGTCGTCTACAAGGTAGTCGTTCGCTGACATGAAACTATCGGTAATATCGCCAACGCCGGCACGAACTGTGTACGGGCCCAAAAATGGCATCATCACATAGGGGCCTTCTGGTACCCCCCAGCGGGCAAGCGTATGCCCAAAATCCGTCTTGTACCGATCGATTCCCATGTCTGATGCGACATCAAGAACGCCAAATAAACCCAGCGTCGTATTGATCAGCACGCGCCCGGTGTTCTTACCTGCTCTGACGGGGCGGCCCTGCAAGACGGCATTTAACGCGCCATTAATGTCAGTCAAATTATCGTAAGCATTCATTAATCCGCGGCGGATCGGCATTGGCATAATGTCATCGTAGACCACGGCAATAGGCCGCAGTACCGCTGCATCGGCCGCGTCATTAAATTCCAATATTTCGCGGTTTAACGACTCGAACGGGTCGTCATTGGCACTTGCCAAGGCCGGTACGAGAACTATCGATATAACGACGAACCCATAAGTGAGCATGGAGAGTAAGCTACGCACGATTTAAACCTTCCCATTACATGGCGATACTGTACCAAAAAGCGGCACTTTAACGTGGGTTATTCGTCATCCATTGCTCAACGGATTGCCACTGCTGATCCAGTCGCTTCGCCGATACGGGCAATTTTGTACCCAGCTGCTGCGCAAAGAGCGACACACGAAACTCTTCCAGCATCCACCTAAATCGAACAGCCTCGCGAGACAATACTTCCAGTCCCGGATAATCTCTTTGGCCTTTAGAAAGCCGATCGAGCTGAGGCTGAAGCAAAGACATAGATTTCTCGTCTTTCCCCCCCTGTGCTGACAGTCGCTCAGCACGATTGAGAACCGCTTTTAAATACCGCGGATAGTAAGACAGCCACTCGGCTGGGGTCTCTAGCAAGGCTTTTGCGTCAAACAGTCCAGCTATTTGCTGTTCCATATCCACGCGGGATGCAGAAAATTCTTTAGGTTGGTATTTCGTCAGAACAGACCGCACCCCAGCTGCCGTCTTCACGGCGAGTGTCAGGTGATTACCCATTTCCAAAACGTGGGGTACCCAGTTCGCTGTCACCTGATGCTGCACCTGACTAAACGTATCTGGCGATCGAGGCAGTGCGATGTCCTCGAGCAATTGCCAAAGTCCACCTTCAATCAACGCATCAACCAGTGGGTCTCGCTCTAATTGAGCCCCCGCGAGCGCAAGCTTCGCTGCATTGTCAGTAAAGAGCTGCTTTTTAAGGTATTTGGCTGTTTTCAAATCCCCTTGAAGTAAAAGACCTGCCACACCAAGCCTGTGCTGACGCGCCGCCTCGGATGCGTAATCCAAAAGCCTTACGGACAACTGTCCCGAGCCCTCCTTTATCACCGCAGGATAGGCCATGACCTCGGCCCCCGCCGACTTACCCCGCCACTCCTCAGGAAGCGCTTGAAAATCCCAGCGCGTCACGTTGACACGCTCTAGATTATTCTTCGTTGTCACAACCTCTACGGGAGAGTCACTTCGAAACTGAGCGATAAGGCTCGAAAGGTCTCTGCCCTCAGCCAGTAATTTCTTGCGATCATCAACAACACGGATATTCATTTGGTAGTAGGGTTCGATGACCACCTGTGACCAGTCATCAAGCGATACCGAAACGCCTCTCAAACTTTTTAGCTCGCGCGACAACGCCTGTGCCAAAGGCTCATTACTTAAGGTCAATCGATCAAGTAGGGCATCCGCAACATCGGGTGCGGGAACGAGCTGTTTACGTAAAGTTTTAGGCAAACCCTTGATCATGGCGATCAGCTTCTCTCGAAGGAGACCTGGAACAAGCCACTCGAAGCGATAGCGCGGCGCACGATTCATCAGTGCCCTGGGTATCGTCACCGTTACGCCATCACGGTTACCCCCTGGTTCAAACTGGTAACTGAGGTCGAAACAGACCTCTCCAACCCGCAAGGTCTTAGGGAATTGATCCTCGACCTCACCACCCGGATCACGCGTTAGCACCTGCTCACGATTCATCTTCAAGCTGGTCGAGGCGCTCTCGTCCCTGCGTAGCCATTTGTCGAGTGCGACACCGCTTGCGCAATCCGCCGGAAGACGTTCATCATAAAACCGCACCATAGACTCCTCGTCGACCAATAAGTCTCGACGACGTGTGCGTGACTCCAACTCCATAACATCAGCAACGAGTTTCAGGTTGTGCTTCAAAAACTCGGGAGGCTTTCGAACGTTACCGGATACCAAGCCATCACGAATCATAATCTGACGTGATGTCTTTTGATCAATACCCGCATAGTGGACGCGCTGTCCGTCACTGATAGTCAGGCCAAACAGTGAGACCCGCTCCTTGGCCATCACGCGACCCGAACGCGCGCTCCATGCGGGTTCATAGTGATGTCGCTTTAGCAGATCAGGATTGGTGTCTAACAACCAAGCCGGTTCAATCGCCGCGCACTGTCGAGCAAATACCTGTGAGGTTTCCACCAGCTCTGCGGCAACCAGCCACTTAGGGGGCTTCTTGTACTGACCCGAGGCAGGAAATACCTGTGCCTTTCGGTTACGAGCCGCGTTGAACTTCCGTCCTTCGTCTTGCTGCGCAATATTGCCCAGTAGACCCGTGAGTAACGCTCTATGAATCGGCTCATACCTGTCGTCGTCGGCTTTCCCCGCTGTGACAGAAAACTTCATTTGTCGGCAAGACAGCACTAACTGGTGGTGGACCTCGCGCCACTCGCGAATGCGCAGATACGACAAAAATTCGCGTTCACACAGTTTACGCAGCTGATTTTGACTCAGTGCTTGGCGCTGCTCTTCCACGTATTGCCATAAGTTAACCCATGCTACGAAGTCCGATTTGGCATTATTAAATCGTGCGTGCTGCTGATCTGCTTGTGCTCGTTTTTCCTGAGGTCTCTCACGCGGATCTTGGACGGACAGAGCACTGACGATAACGAGTGCTTCATGGAGGCAGTCTCGACTCGCCGCATCGAGCAGGATCCGACTCAACTTTGGGTCGACGGGCAACTTCGCCATGGCTCTGCCCAATTGCGTAAGCTTGGCATCGGTACCAACCGCCCCCAATTCAGTGAGCAGTCTAAAACCGTCGCGAACCATTTTAGTCTCGGGTGGATCGACAAATGGGAACTGGCGAACATCGCCCAGACCGAGCTCCAGCATGCGCAAAATAACAGAGGCGAGGTTGGTGCGGAGAATTTCCGCATCGGTAAACTCGGGTCGAGATAAAAAGTCTTGCTCTGAGTAAAGCCGAAAACAAACACCCTCTGCGACGCGACCACAACGCCCTTTTCGCTGGTTAGCACTGGCTTGAGAGATGGGTTCAATTGGCAAACGCTGAAGTCCCGATCGATGGCTGTAACGACTTACGCGCGCATCGCCTGGATCAATAACGTATCGTATTCCCGGAACCGTCAGTGATGTCTCAGCCACATTGGTTGCGAGAACCACTCGCATGCCCGATCCCGACCGACTGAAAACACGGTTTTGCTCCGCGTTACTTAAGCGGGCGTAGAGCGGAAGAACCTGAATGCGATCTCGCCCTCGCAGGGTTTTCGCTAGGTCGCGTATTTGACGCTCGCCCGGACAAAAAATGAGCACATCGCCGCGAGGGCCATACTTTTGCGCCTCAATTTCGTCAACGAGCTCTGCCACCTGACGTTGCACGCCACGATCCCGGTCTTCAACCGCATCCAAGTAATGGACATCAACAGGGTAAGTGCGACCGGACACCTCGATAATCGGTGCATCGTTAAAGTGCTTGCTGAAACGCTCAACATCGATGGTGGCCGACGTGATAATGACCTTCAGATCAGGCCGCTTGGGCAATAATCGCTTTAAATAACCCAAAATGAAGTCGATGTTGAGACTGCGCTCGTGAGCCTCATCAATGATCAATGTGTCGTAGGCATTTAGCTGACGGTCTCGCGTGAGCTCGGTCAGTAAAATACCGTCAGTCATTACCTTGACCGCTGTTTGCTCAGACACCTGGTCGTTAAACCGTACTTGGTAACCAACCAGTCCGCCTACTTCGGCGCCAAGCTCCTCGGCAATTCGACTTGATACGGCGCGCGCGGCAATACGTCGTGGCTGTGTGTGGCCAATGCGTTTATCTCGGCCTCGACCTAACTCAAGGCATATTTTCGGGAGCTGCGTTGTCTTACCAGAACCTGTTTCGCCCGCGACGACAACAACTTGATTTTCAGCGATAGCCCGCATGATTTCGTCTTTTCGAGCAACAACAGGTAGCTGCTCGGGGTACGAAAGGTGCTGAGGAACAATCCGCTCAAAACGACTTTCACGGTCTTTACTCACATGCTCCTCAACTCAATCACACCGCTATCGGTTATCTAGCCTCGCGCCGCCTCGTCACGGAGCTCTCGTCGCAAGATTTTACCGACATTGGTTTTAGGTAGATCATCTTTGAACACTATGGACTTTGGCACTTTATACGCAGTAACTTGCTCTCGCATGTACGCGATGACGGCGTCCTCGGTGAGCGCGGGGTCAGACTTCACGACATACATGCGAATGCCCTCACCCGTCGCCTCAGATTCGATCCCTACGGCTGCACACTCAAGTACACCCGGATGCTTTGCACAAACATCTTCCAACTCATTGGGATAAACATTAAAGCCCGAGACGATAATCATGTCCTTGATACGATCTACAATCTTCACGTAGCCATCTGGCTGTATCACAGCAACGTCGCCCGTTGCGAACCAGCCCTCTTGATCAAGCACCTCAGCTGTCGCCTCTGGACGCTGCCAATAACCCTGCATGACTTGAGGACCTTTGATACAGAGTTCGCCCGCCTCGTCAAAACCGAGCGTCTCACCGGACTCACTCACCGTCTTCACATAGGTTTGCGGCACCGGTATGCCGATGGTGCCCAATTGGCGCCCATTACCCGGATTGCTTGTCGCGGTAGGTGATGTCTCGGTGAGCCCATAGCCCTCATACACATTACAGCCTGTCACCTCAGCCCAGCGCTCAGCCGCCGCCTGCGTCAACGCCATACCACCAGACATTGTCAGCTCAAGATTATTAAACGCTGTTTTTTGGAAACGCTCGTCATTGCACAGTGCAACAAACAGCGTGTTCAGCCCGCAAAACACGGTGGGCTGATATGTTTCAAAGGCATCAACCACCGAAGGCAAGTCTCGGGGGTTTGGAATAAACAAGGTGTGTGCACCCTTGCGCAGCGAATACATCGAAACAGTAAACGCGTAGATGTGATAAACCGGAAGCGGCTGCATGAAGACCGCACCTTCTGCCTCAATGCCGAAGGTTTCAAAAAAACCATCCAGTTGCATGACGTTTGCAACGATATTCCCGTGAGAGAGCATGGCGCCTTTGGCCACCCCCGTGGTGCCCCCTGTGTATTGCAGCATCGCAAGGTCGGTCAAAGCGATATCAACCGGTGTGTGTCTCCGGCGTGCACCCTTTTTAAGCACATCGTTAAACTTCACGACATTGGGTAAGACAACCTTCGGTACCATCTTCTTGATGTACTTCACCGCCGCATTCAACAACCAGCGCTTTGGCATGGGGTGCAAGTCAGCAATTTCCGTCAGGACAATTTTCTCTATGCCCGTCTTTGAGACCACATTTGCAGCTGTCTCTGCGACGTTCGCTTGCAGCACCAGTAATCGCGCACCTGAGTCATTTAGCTGATGTTCTAGTTCACGCTCTGTGTACAGCGGATTGGTATTCACAACGACCATTCCAGCCCGCAACGTTCCGAGACAGGCAACCAAATAATGCATCAAGTTTGGCATCTGAATCGCGACGCGATCACCCTGTGACAACCCTGAATCACTTTGAAGCCAACTTGCAAAATTAGCCGACAACGTATCCAGCTCCCGGTACGAGATACTGTGCCCAACGCTCGAGCAAGCAGGTAGATCGGGGTACCGTTGCATCGCGTCCTCAAACAACGCCACAATGGACGGGTAAGCTGTGACGTCGACGTCCCACTCAATTTTTAGGTCTTGGTATCGCGCGGCAATAGCGGCACTGACATCTGCTTGCATTCGGTTAACCCCGTTATTTTGGTTATGGTATTTTGAGGGCCGTTTAATTGGCCCGAAGCGAGGATCCCCCCATGGAAATCACCAACATTACGTTCGATGAACTCGCGATTGGAGATGGTATCGAAGTTAGCCGCTTAGTCACAGCAAGAGATGTCGAACTCTTTGCTGTAGTGTCGGGAGATCACAATCCGCTGCACCTTGACCCGGAGTACGGTGCCACGACGCCATTTGGAGAATGCATTGGCCACGGCATGCTGATTGGTGCTTTCGTCAGCGCCATGATTGGCATGGAGTTTATGGGGCCCGGAACCGTCTACCTTGGGCAGAACCTTGAATTCAGATCGCCGATATTTCTGGGTGATACGCTCACCCTGTCACTTACCGTAACTGACAAGCACGCGCGCAAACCGTGGGTCACTATGGCACTCAAAGTCACCAATCAGGACGGTAAAGAGGTATCTCGCGGCGAGTCCAAAGTCATCGCACCAACTGAGAAACAAACACTCACCGTTGTGCCACCCCCACCCGTCGAACTAGTTGATCACGACTCGCCTCGACTGGATGGCGCAATAAACTGATCAGCATCCATGTACATAAGGTCCATCAAGATCAGGGGCTCCCTTAACGACGGCGTCATTGTGCACATCAAGACATTGATGTCGCTTCCGTGCACAGTTGGCCCCCTGGCACCGATAAGTACCTTATTAGTGCCCTGTTCGTCTGGACCTCGCTCCTGATACGTTCTCAGCGCACCCTCCTCCTTCAAGATTTCAATCAAATCTTGAAGGATCGCAACAATACTGTCCCTAAATCGCGAGTAATTAAGGTCGCCGCGGTACTGGGAAACATCCAGAGTCATATTCAGCTGAACCGTTTCATCACCCTCAAATTCCAAGCGCGTGACGCCCACGGTCTCGCCCTCTTCGAGGCGACGAAACAGCCCTTTGGAGACCGTTCGGGTTGTTTCAATAAATGCCTTGTGCAACAAGTTGGCAGCCAAACTGCCCAACTGGTCGTATGTCATCGTAGAATTGCCAAAGGCCATGATCGCTCCCCAAAAACTGTGCTAGTACCGACTACTCCAAAATCGCCGACCCCGTCTCTCAACGTTATCCCTACAACATCGAGACCTAAGCGGCCCAGCGCTGATGCGAGAGCTTATCAGTATGATTGACCGTGGCAACCAAGATTGGCGACTTATGTCGCGCCCGACTTTAAATTTTGTGGACGGGACGCCCAGATCAGTCGACTTTGACGATGACTATTACTCGCCAACGAACGGACTCGCCGAGAGCAGCTACGTCTACATTGAAGGTGGTGAGATCGTTCCGCGCATAAAAGCGCTCAAGGCCGGTCAAACATTAACCATTGCGGAACTGGGCGTGGGCACCGCCCTCAACCTGGCGCTACTCTTGCAGGCTTGGTCGCTTTTTGCTCCGCCAGATGCACACTGCCATTATATTGGCATCGAAAAGTATCCACTTCGCCGAGCGCAGCTGGCCCAAGTCAATGCACAATGGGAGGCGCTCGGTGAAATCAACGAGGTCATCATGTCCCGTTGGCCGGCGCCGATTCCGGGCTGTCATCGCCGAAATTCGCTACTGCCGGGTTTCTCTGTCGACTTTTGGTGGGGTGATGCAACCGACGTTCTAAGCGACCTCTTGAGTTATCAACAAACATGGATTGATGTGTGGTTTCTGGACGGCTTTTCACCGGCACGCAATGAATCAATGTGGGGTGCGGCTGTTATCGATCGACTGATGCCGATTAGCAATCCTGAAGCGATTGTCACCACCTTCACGGCGGCAGGTCATGTCAGGCGCGCTTTGGAGCACAATGGATTTTCCGTAACTAAACGCACGGGGTTTGGGGGCAAGCGCGAATGTATGACCGCCACACGGTCAAGCCACCCCCCTCTCAAAGCGGCTCGTTTTGACACGGATTGGGACCAACCCAAACATTGCGCTTCACCGAAAAACTGCTTGGTTATCGGCGCCGGGCTCGCGGGATCTCATATCGCGAGAAAACTTGCGGAGGCCGGCTGCACGGTAACGGTTATAGAGCGCAATAGCCTGGCCTCTGGCGGGTCGAGTCAACCGCAAGGCGTGATCTATACCCGCCCCTCTCATAAGCATGGGAAGCTCGCAGATTTCTCTCTAGCCGCCTACTGTTTATCCACCGATCATCACCAGCAGTTATTCTCCCATCAGCAGCTTTGTGAGGGTGTCGACGGTGAGATGTCGGGCTATATCCAGTTGCGCGACGCTGACAAGCTTACTCTTTTGATATCGGCCTTCGCCGATGAAGACAGTCCAGTGAAATTTGTAACGCCGGACGAGGCGAGCCGAATTTCCGGTATACCACTTGATCGCGGTGGTATGTATTTTCCGGATTCAGGCTGGTTGAACCCCGCCGGCGTTTGTCGATCACTCATCAATCACCCCAAAATTACGCTTGTAGAGGGCGTTGGCGCGGTAAAGCCGCGTCAGTTAGATTCAGGGCTTTGGGCTGCCGAGAATCAGAAAGGGCAAACGATCGCGGCTGGGGATACGGTGATCCTTACGACTGCATGGCAGGCAACAGACAGTACCGAGTTGGACTTCTTGCCACTGCAGCCTATTCGGGGACAAACGACGCAGCTGTCCTCAAACGGCGTATTGGCCAGGATGCGTTGCACTGTTTGTCATGATGGTTACACCCCGCCTGCTCGAAGCGGGGAGCATTGTATCGGCGCAACCTATGGGCTCAACGAGACGACCTTAGAAGAGCGTGCAGACGATCATCGCTTGAATCTGTCGCAACTGGCGTCGAATATACCCTCCCTCAAAGGAGCCCTCAGCGAGACAGGAGCCCTCAGCGAGACAGGAGCACTCAGCGAGACAGGAGCCCTCAGCGAGACAGGAGCCCTCGACAAACAAAGGCTCAAAGGCATTGCCGCCGTTCGCTGCGCCACCAGTGACTATTTACCGATCGCCGGACCCGTACCCGATAAAATTGCGTTTAATCGAACCTTTGAGGGTTTGCGTCACGATCGGAAGCGGCACATTGACGCGCAGCAACCCAACATCGAAGGGCTATGGGTCTTTACAGGGCTGGGCTCTCGAGGGCTCACTTCAGCACCAATTCTGTCGGAGATGTTAGTGTCGATGATGTTCCAGCGACCGCCCCCACTACCGCGCTACTTGATGCAAGCGGTTTCACCCGCGCGCTTTCTGAGGCGCAACTTGATAAAGGGCGAGTGATGAAGCTAAAGATCCTCTCATTGCTCCTCACTCTTTTAACGTTGAGCACTCAGGGCGTTCAGGGCACGCCAGCATCGGAAGCCATCACCGTCTTTGATATTTCTGTCGTGGAAAGACGGCCGTATGACCGAGGCACTTTTACTCAGGGCCTACTAATTACCCCCAAAAACCTGTGGGTTAGCTCTGGCCTCTACGGACAGTCCTTTGTTCAGCGCGCTGATTGGCCAAGTGGCGAGAATAAGCGGCGATTGGACCTACCTGACAACCTCTTCGCAGAGGGAATCGCACACCATGAGGGTGAATTGTACGTCCTCACTTGGAGGTCGCGACAGATGCTCGTGCTAGATCCGGAGACACTCTCAGTAACAGCCACTCATAGACTGCCGGGAGAGGGCTGGGGCTTAACGAGCGATGGGACAAGTTTGTGGATGTCAGACGGAACATCGCGCATCCGCGAGTGGCGCGACGGTAAATTTCAGCGCACACTGGCGGTGACCTTGAGGGGCAAACCGCTCTCTAGACTGAATGAACTCGAGTGGATTGACGGCGAAATTTGGGCAAATGTCTGGATGACCGATCAGATCGTAACAATAGCCCCCACCTCAGGCAAAATCACCCGTATCATAGACCTGACAAATCTACTCCCGAAGAGTGAACGGGCAAGAAACACCGATGTGTTAAATGGTATCGCCCACGACCCCAAAGCAAATGCCACATGGGTAACCGGTAAACGATGGCCGTACATGTACCGTATAGAATTGCTAGAGCGTAAGTGACCTAGCAGCAACTAAATGACGACGCACTTGTAACTCAGTGCCTAAAGAGAAGTAGAAGGAATCCTATGAACGCCGTTGTAACTCCGTCGACGCACCCCGCTTTTGAACTCATTCGAACTGTCCCTATTGAATCGCTGGGGCTAGACGTTCATGAATATGTGCATCGCGCTACCGGTGCGCGGCATCTTCATATGGCCACCGATACCGACGAAAATGTCTTTATGGTGGCGTTGAAAACGGTCCCCGAAGACTCGACCGGCGTTGCTCATATCCTCGAACATACAGTGCTGTGTGGCAGTGAAAAATACCCAGTTCGTGACCCCTTTTTCATGATGCTGCGCCGATCGCTCAACACGTTCATGAATGCCTTTACCAGCTCCGATTGGACTGCCTACCCTTTTGCGACGCAAAACCCCAAAGACTTCGATAATCTTTTGTCGGTTTATCTCGATGCCGTCTTCTTCTCACGATTGGATCCGCTCGATTTTGCGCAGGAAGGCCATAGAGTCGAACTCGCCTCCGACGAGCCCGATGCACCGCTGGTTTTTAAGGGAGTGGTCTTCAACGAGATGAAAGGCGCTATGTCCTCGGTTTCATCGGTACTGTGGGATCGCCTTTGCTTCGAGCTTTTCCCAACAAATACCTATCACCACAACAGCGGGGGTGACCCTGAAGCGATCCCTGATCTTAGCTATGACGAATTGATGGCGTTTTACAAAGGGCACTATCACCCCAGTAACGCGATCCTTCTCACCTTTGGCAATTTGCCGGTCGCACAACATCACGATGCCTTTGAAAGTCGAGCACTAAACCGATTCGAGAAATCAAAAGAAGTCATTGAGGTACATCTTGAGCAATCGTTTGAGGCACCCAAGCGTGCGACGCATCGATATGCATTGGATGACAGCGATGCCGCGGATAAAACGCACCTTATTATGGGCTGGAAATTGGGTGAGAGCTCGGACTTAGACGCCATGCTCGAGGCTCAACTCCTCTCCTCAGTTCTCATGGAAAACAGCGCATCACCACTTATGCAATGGTTGGAAACAAACGACCTTGGGACGGCGCCGTCTCCACTTTGTGGCTTAGAAGAGTCGATGCGCGAAATGGTTCTCTGCTGCGGGATTGAAGGCAGCGAGGCAAGTCGCGCCGATCAATTCGAGGCAAGCGTTCTCGATGTCATCCGAAAAACCGCAAAAGAAGGGGTTTCTGAAGAGCGACTTGATGCAATCCTGCACCAAATCGAACTGCATCAGCGAGAAGTCACTGGCGACGGAATGCCCTACGGGCTCAACCTCATGCTCCGTGCATTAGGCGCGGCAACACACAACGGTGATGCCGTGGCAGCGCTTGATTTAAGCCCTGCGGTTGAGAAGTTGCGCCAAAAGATGCGGGCTCCCAATTTCATTCAAAGTCGTCTAACTGATTTGCTGCTTGAAAACCCGCACCGCGTCACACTTGTCGTCGCACCGGATGCTAATCTTGATCAAGAACGAAAAGATCGTGAGACATCCCGCCTAGCCACTATGCGAGCGTCACTCGATGAGGAGGCCATTAATACCATTCGCAAACTCGCGACTGACCTAGAGGCCCGACAGAACCAGATTGACGATGCCAGTATTTTGCCCAAAGTCGGCATTTCCGATATTCCTAAAGACGTCTCAGCGCCAACGCTCGAGAGACGCCCGTTAGGTAGCGGACGTACCCATTTTGTGGGAGCCAGCGGCACGAATGGGTTGGTTTATCAACAAGTTGCCATGGATTTACCGGCACTCACCGAAGCGCAGCAGGGAAGGCTTCCACTGCTTTGCGCACTCGCGACTGAAGTCGGTTTGGGTGGTTCCACCTACCTCGATGTCCAGGATCGACAGTCCTCCACGGTCGGCAGTTTGAGTCTCAGTGTTTCAACTCGGGCCTCACGCGAAGACGTCAACGAGGCCTTTGGCTATCTCGTTACCTCCTCCAAAGCACTGGCTAATCGGATACCTGATCAAGTCTCTCTCATGATGGACACGCTTATGCGAGCCTCTTTTGACGAGACGGACCGTATAAAGGAGCTCATTAGTCAAATGCGCGCCCGTCGCGATCAAAGTATTTCAGGTGCAGGCCACAGCCTTGCCATGACGGCCGCGAGTGCGGGCATGAGCCCCCTCGCGAGCCTTTATCAAAGTCAAAGCGGTCTTGCGGGCATTGCAAGCCTTCGCTCGCTAGACAATGCCCTCTCTGACTCAGCAGCACTTCGCGATCTCAGCACTGAACTTGCGGAACTCAGGGACCATTTATTGTCTTCTCCATCGGTCAATTTGCTGACGGTGAGCGACTCACAGAGTCTAGATCAGGCCGCTCAAGCCCTCATTGGTGCGGTCGCACCCCTTGCAAGAAGTGACAGAACATCGACTTGGACACCCGGTGAGAAGCAAGCCAGTACCAACCAGATTTGGGTCGCAAATACGCAAGTTAATTTCTGCGCGAAAGCGTATCCCACAGTTTCAAGTGGACACCCCGATGCGCCGGCACTAACCGTCCTCGGAGCCTACTTACGTAATGGCTTTTTGCATCGAGCCATTCGAGAACAAGGTGGAGCTTACGGCGGCGGTGCCAGTCACGATGCGAATGTTGGCGCGTTCCGATTCTTCTCATATCGTGATCCAAGAAACATTGGCACCCTCGCAGACTTTGATGCCTCGGTTGAGTGGTTACTGAGTTCGAAAGCAGATTCACATGCACTTGAGGAGGCTATCTTGAGTGTCGTTTCGAGCTTGGATAAACCGGCGTCTCCTGCGGGCGAGGTTAAAAAGGCGTTCTATGACGCCTTGTACATGCGAACCCTTGAGCAAAAGCGGGCGCTTCGTGAGGCGATCATTAATACCCGTCACGAAGATCTGTGCCGCGTTGCCGATACCTACCTCAAACCTGAGTTGGCATGCTCAGTTATTTTAACTGACGCCAAGTCCGCCGAAAGTGAGTCCCTGAGCAGTCTTGGCTGGCAGCATCATGATGTGAGCTGAGTCAGGGGGTTTTGCCACTAACGTAGAGAACAATGCCTTTAGGACCCTTGAGCCACAGGCGCGACCAGGTAGCGGGTCCAAGTTTCAGGTATCCCCGGGTCGGGTCGGCTAGGACCACTTTTGTGTCGCTCAACGATTGCACCACTGTAAAGTGGCCATTGCCCCCTAGATCAATCCAGGCCAGCAAAGGGTATTGAAGTCTTCGTAACTTAAGTGAGGTCACACGTTCTGTGCTGAGCGAGACACCATAGGCACGCGCCAAAGCCTGTAACTCACCGACTGAGTAACCGTCTCTGCTACGTCTGTTAGCACTGTCGTGATGCAGCAACGCGCCAGTTTGCTCCAACTGCGCAAGTGAAACGGGTGATTCTGAAAAGTAAGTCAACAACATGGCGAGCGACGCCAATCCGCAATTCGTCGACGTCGATTGCCGTATCAAAGGCACGTCGACAGGCACTTCAATGTTACCGAATTGAACCTCCTTGGCTAAACGCGCCTGACTCGATGATGGCGACGCCATCACGCAGAGTGTACTGAGCGCAAAAGCAATTGAGGCGGTTATTCGCGTCTTCGACTCTTGCACCCGGCCAGACCGATATGAAGTGCAAAGAGCGCCAACATGGCACTCCCCCACGCAAGCGTATTATTGGAATCTGTCTCGAGGCTTGTATACGTCATGGCAATAGCTGCCCAGGTAACAAGGGGTCCAGAAATTTCGACAAAGAACAGCCGACGCGCTTTTACTTCTCTAAGGTGCTCAGCTCGCATCCTTTGAAGTCGATCGCTAGCAGACAATATGACACCTCCTTAGAATTTAGGACTTCGTTCTAGGTCGCTAAGAGCCGCCCTAGGGCGGCAAGATAAGGGTTAAGGGTTCACTAACCTCGTCGGGTCGAGGGAACGTAGACACCGTAAAAATAGGCCTGAAGCGCCAAATCAACTGCAACCACGCCTAAAATAACGGGCCATACCTCGCCTCGAATTTCAGAAACATCGGTATCGAGCATGATCGATTTTGTTATCTCGCCCGGAAGCGAAAGGTTGTTATTCACAAGCGCATCTGGGGGCGCTGCGACCGCAGACAATGACATCGTCATTGATATTGCGAGAACCGCTATCGTTTTTATTCGCTGCATTTTGACCCTCCTTGGTCATCCATAAACACACCCCGACTTGGGGGATAAAGAGGGTCTCAAAAACGCAAGGTTAGGTAGAAGGCTACAGGGGCTCAAAACTCAACGATAGATTTTAAGATAGATCATGATCGATCACTGACGTCTCAGTATGGGTCGCAACGAAGGAACACGGCTGACGTTTGGCTCGACAGAGACAGGCTTATTCAGCGACCGCGAGCTTAAGCACCTGTCCGTAGCCGGTCACGTTGGTAAGTCCATCGAGGCACCCCTTAGATCTTAGCAGTGCACGAAGCTTGGGTAGGTTGTAACACGGCACCCCTGCCATAAAGTGATGCTCCAAATGAAAGTTCACGTTATTTGGCGCTACCAAGAAGCGCTGCCAAAGCGGCGCCTCGACTGTTCGTGTATTCATCCTCACGTCCGGATCGAGGGAATCGGGAACCACGGCGTGCTCGCCCACCTGACGAAGCCTTACCACCCACATGTAAGATGTCAAAAACACGCCCATCCAAACAAACCATGTCCATCCCACACCTAAAGCTAAGAGAATCGATGCAAAGACGAAATGCACGAACAGTTGCTTAGCCAATAAATTTTTCGTGCCCACCGTCTCCTTGCTCATTTGACTGCCAGCACCGCTCGCCAAGGTAATCAGTAACTTCAAGCCCGTTTGACCTGTTAGGTCGCGCCTCCATTTTCGATAAAGACTGCGTTTATTTATTGGGTACGCACCATAATTTGGCAGATCAGGGTCCTCACGTGTACCCGCGAAGCGATGATGTGAGGCGTGCCCTCTCGCGTAAGATTCAAGATCACCAAGCGTTGGAAGCGCACAAAGCCACTGGCCCACCCAGGCGTTAAGCGATTTCGTCTTAAAGAGGCTGCCATGGCCTGCTTCATGCATTAATACCGCGAGGCTGAGTTGCCTTCCCGGGAGCACGATCCAGGCTAAAAGCAATGTGAAAACGCTTGGAAAGTACCCCACGAGCATGAGGATGCCAAAAATGAGTGTCCAAGCGCCCAAGACATGTATCCACGCCTGTACATCGCTTCGCTGCAAGAGCAATTCTCGCTCCTCTACTGTTAGAACATCACCTGGCTTCATTTGCTCCTCATCTCTCTTTGAAGTGCTCTTTTTGAAGTGCTCTTTTTGAAGGGCTCTCTTACTCACACCAGCAGACCTCAGTTGCGACTCCAGTATAAGCGATGCAGCCAACCTACCCGTCCTGATCTTCCATCCTCAGGCGAAGTACACCGTGTGCAGCATAACGAGTATGCCAACCGAGTACGTCACTGCGATGGGCAGGCCAAATCTGAGATAGTCTCCGCGTGTATAGCTCCCTAAGTTTTGTACGATCAAGTTAGTCGCGTAGCCGTAGGGCGTAAGAAAAGAGCCGCTTGCGGCAAATGCCACGGCCAGCGCAAATGGCATCACATCGACTCCCGCCGCGTCGGCAAACGCATACGCAATAGGGAACATCAGCGCCGCCGCCGCGTTGTTGGTGACTAACTCAGTCAGTAGCAAGGTAATGAGAAACACACCTACAAGCCCAAGAAAAGACGAACTACCGCTCAAAACAGGCAACACTGAACTCACTAACATCTCAATGAGTTGACTCTCGATCATTGCATCGGCCAGCACCAGGGCGGAGGACACTAAGATCCAAATATCAAAGGGAAAACGTCGTCTTAAGTCATCTACACTCACTACATCTGCCGCCCAAAAACCCGTCAGCAAGAGCAATAGCCCCAGCGAGAGCGGCGCAGCACCGGTTGCGGCGAGTACAATAACCGCCAATAACGCCGCGGTAGCCAAAAGCCCTGACGCCGGGTTCATCAAACGAACATCGACACGGTCGGATAAAACAATAAAGTTTCGGCTTAAGTTCTTGCGATCAGCAAAATCATCACCGGTAGCGAGCACCAATAAGTCACCGGCCTTTAGCGGCAGCTCACCCAGCCTGCCCGGCACGTGCTGTCCATCCCGCTGGAGTGCCACGATCGCGGCATTAAACCTCGCGCGAAAACCCAGCGATTTAGCGGTTCGTCCATTGAGAACCGAGCCTGGCGCAATCAGCACTTCAGTCAACTCGCTCTGCATCAGACCTTCACGCTTCGCAAAAGTACTAAGACCTGATATCTGGTCGAGTCTTGCCACGTCCGAAACATCGCCAGTGAATACCAAGCGATCCTCAGGAAGGAGTGTCTCTGTCGGTGATACGGGCGTTATCGTTCGGCCGTCGCGCAGAATTTCAGCCAGGTACAGGGTCTCCAACGCTCTGAGTCCAGCTGTTTCAACGCTCTTTCCGACCAAAACGCCGTCAGAATCTACCTCAGCTTCTAAGGTGTATTCCTTATCCGCACCCTCAAGGTTCTCCCGGATAGGTAAACGTCTCGATAAAAGCACCAACAAACACCCGACCACTAAGACAACGGGGCCGGAAACACCAAAAAAATCACCAAAACTCAGGCCGGTACCACGCTGGTCCTCGAGAAAGCTGCTCACAATCAGATTGGTAGAGGTACCTATAAGCGTGAGAGTGCCACCTAGGATAGCCGCGTAAGAGAGTGGCAGCAGTAACCGCGAGGGGACATGATGTTCACTTCGGCGTAAAACATGCGCAAGGCTCGCTACAACTGCCGTATTGTTGAGCAGTGCAGACATGGGCACTGTCACGGCAACGATACGAGCCGTCGCCACGGATAACCGAGGCGAATCAATCATTCGAGACAACATACCCAGCCAAGGAAGCCGTTCTAGAGCGACTGCACACAGCATGAGCAACAGTAGCGTGACCAACCCTGCATTGGTGGTCTTTGCCCAAAAAGTATCGACGGTCACCATGCCTGTAACGAGGCAGAACAGTGCCGCCATCAAGAACAAAATTGTCGCGCTGACGCGGGACAATACAAGTGCGCTGATCAAGCTAGCCAACGTCAAGCCAGCGAGCCATAAGTCCATGACGCCCCCCAACAATAAAAATGGTCATCACCAAAACACCCTGAGATACGCTGCCATTTGGCGCTCGTGCGCGGGTCCGACTCGCGCTAAAGTAACACATCAGTTGCACATAATAGGAATCAAACATGCTTGGCTACGTGACCCTTGGCACTTCGAACTTGGCGGCTGCAATAAACTTTTACACCGCATTAACTGCGGAGATGGGCTGGAAAAAGCTAATGGGAACGGACCGTATCGTCTTCTTTGGCTCGTCAATGGAACAGGCTGCTCTGGCGATCTGCACGCCCTACGACGAGCAAGCACCAACGGCAGGAAATGGCGTCATGGTGGCATTTCACGGGGGTAGTCCAGAGGGCGTCGATGCATTGTATTCAAAGGCTATTGAACTTGGCGCCACCTGCGACGGAGAGCCCGGTGAGCGCGTCCCCGGCGTTTTTTATGGTGCTTATGTAAGAGATGCCGAAGGCAATAAGTTATGTTTCTGCCACTTCACGCTGTAATAACCGGGTGGCGTAGAGTTCGCGGGCTGGGTCGCCCAGCCCGAGGGTTAGCCGAGTCGCCACTCAAAATCCTCGGCACTCGCCATGAGTTGATCGACTGCTGAGCCGATGCAGTTTGCTTCGACCATATGAGCTGCATACCACGTATGAAAACAGCGAATTCTGCCTGGTTCTTTAATACCCCCGATACCTCGATCTGATAGCGCTGACATCATGCCGCGATCCGTTAGCAGTGTCCGCTCTGCTTCGCTCAGAAAAGTCTCTCGCAGGCGTTTGTGAGCCTCGTGCGCCAGCTCCATTTGCTCCTGCAATGTCGCACTGTTATCAACATCTCTCTGAAGCCTCGCAATCCAGCCCGCCGCCTCAAGTCGATCGATCTTCAGTGAGATGTCGGCGTCAATGAGCCAAAATAGGGTCGGGAATGGTTTCCCGTCGACAACCGAACTCACCCTTATGACGGCTGGTTCGCCCTGTGCATTGAAGGCGGACACGTCGCAGAATCCCCTAGGCTCTCGCCCCAGTCGCTCGGTGACAAAGTCGCGCCACTGCGCTACACGCGATTCTTTCTGCTCAGATATTTGCATGCGCGAACCCTAGCACAAAATGCAATTGACTCGGACAGATCATGGGCGTAATGTCCGCCGCTTAGGTGCCTACAGGTGGAAACGCCCGGGTAGGTTAAAAGGGAAGTCTGGATGAGCCAGCGCTGCCCCCGCAACGGTAATTGTATTGTTATGACAGTACAGAGCCCGATACCTGCCTAAGCAATACAAACCCGTGGCGCGGTGGGCTCCAGCAGGGAGATTCCGCTTCGTGCTGTGTGCGCTGCTGGCCTCTTTGCTTGTTCACTGCTCCTTTAAACATGGAGCCAACATGGCCAAGCTAATAAGACCCCTTACCCTCGCGGTATCAATTGCTGTTTCCTCACATTTCGCGGTCGCGGGCTCGATCGAAGAAACCGTTGTCGTGGCCGACAGAGTTGACACCGCCATCACCTCACTCGCCGTGTCTGTGAACGTTTTAGACCGCGAACTCATTTCTGCCTTGGGCTCTGCCACATTACCTCAACTGCTCAAGTCACAAGTCGGCATATCCACAACTCAAAACGGGGGTATTGGAGCAGTAAGCGGTATTCGCGTCCGGGGGCAAGATGCCTTTAGAACCCGAGTATTGATTGATGGCATCGACATAAGTGACCCCTCCTCGCCTCAAATTGCGCCCAGAATGGAGCACATACTGGCACCTGCGCTCGAGCGCGTGGAAGTACTGCGAGGGACACAAGGATTGCTATGGGGTGCAGATGCAGGTGGTGTGATCTCACTGACGAGTCGCCGCGCGACAGAGCAGTCAAGCATTACTGTGAGTGCTGAGCGCGGCGGCTACGGCTTTGAAACAGAGTCCATCGTAGCGAGTAGCGGCGCCACGTCTTGGGGTGAGATGACCGCCGTTTTGAACCATGTGGGTATGGATGGCTTCAACGCATTAAAAAGTGATACCCAATTGGCCGATAACGATGGCTATGACAACGACAGCTACCGCCTCAGTTACACCACACCGCAGTGGCAGGGTTGGTCGGCAACGATAAGCGCGCGCGAAGTAGACGCAGCGACGGACTACGATGGCTGTGGAAGATTCGACGAGAGCTTCAGTTTCATATCGAGTAATGACTGTTCAGACGGTTACAACAATGAGACGCGAGCCGTCGTTGTACGTCACGCAGGTGACGGTAATTCAACCCAACTCAGTATGAGTGAAAGTGACAGCGATCGTGCTTACTTTACGGACGGTCTTTTTCAGTTCGCACTTGAGGGCTCGAACGAGCAAATGTCTGTCTCCCACAATCGGACCCTAACTGAAAACTACGACCTAACTGTCGGCGTTGATCTCGACGAGCAAAGCTATGACGACGGATTTGGCACTGCGAGGAGTCGTGATAACGAGGCGATCTTTATGAACGTCAGACGCTCCACTGACAAAGTAACACTCTCGACCGCAGTGAGAAGCGATGACAATGACGACTTTGGTCGCTTCACCTCTTGGCGAATCACCGCACTGACCGAGACCGGCGTTGATGGCGTGGCCTTTAAAGCCGCTTATGGAACCGGATTTCGCGCGCCATCACCCTATGAAGTGGGCTCTAATCAATCACCCTTTGCGCTGCCTGAGGCACGAGAGACTGCATTGAACGAGGAACAAAGCGAAGGCTGGGAGATGGGGCTGCGTGGCAGCCAAGAGCGCCTATCATGGGAGCTTACTTACTTCGACCAAGAGGTAAGTGATGCAATCGTCTATAGCTATAACCCGGCACTGTTTGCCGGGGGCTACCTTCAAATACCCGGCACTAGCCAATTCAGCGGAGTCGAGGCGACGGCAGCTTGGGAGATTGGCGAGGGCGTAACACTAGAGGGCTTTGTCACTGATTTGAGCGCAGACGATGCAAACGGTAACGATCTGCCGTATCGGCCAGAAACCACGGCACAAGTGTCAGCACGATACAGTGCGGCGAAGATCGATTGGCTTTTACTCGCTCGCTACACAAGCGATCGCAGTGATGGCTTCGGCACACGCCTCAGCGAATACACAGTGATGGATGGATCCTTCAGGTATGCGATAACGGATGAGCTAAACGTCTCAGTGCGCGCAGAGAATCTCACCAACGAGGGTTACTCTGATATTGTCGGCTACCGAAGTGCCGGTCGCACATTTTACGTCGGCCTTAATGTATCCATCTAGGTGGGAAATATGAGTAAAGCAGCCAAACACAAAGCCTCCATGGAAAAGCAAAAGACGAACGTCGACGCATCCATCGCAGCAGCTGATACCGAGAAAAGCCTTGTTTTACTGCTTACCGGCAACGGTAAAGGCAAAACAAGTTCTGCGTTTGGCATGGTCATGAGAGCGATGGGGTACGGACACCGCGTTGGCATTGTCCAATTTATCAAAGGCGAACAACTCTCTGGTGAAGAGCTCTTCGCGCGTGAAAATCTCCCAGAGACCGACTTTTACCAGATGGGCACTGGCTTTACCTGGGACACTCAGGATCGGCAATCCGATATTGAAGCGGCACAGCGCACATGGCGTGAAGCACATCGAATGCTAAGCGACCCAAGCTATGACCTTGTCATTCTCGATGAACTAACTTACATGCTGTCATTTGATTACCTAGAGGAAAGCGTTGTACTTGAGGCGATTCATCAGCGTCCTGAGCAGCAGAGCGTTGTGGTGACTGGCCGCGGCGGCGGTGCTGCGCTGCAGGAGCTCGCCGATACGGTATCCGAGGTAAAAGAGATTAAGCATGCGTTTAGGGCAGGCATCAAAGCGCGCAAGGGCGTGGACTTTTAAGTGTCAGAGGCCACTCACCCTGCCCTGAAACTGAGGCCTTTCATTGGTTACAAGGCCACGAATGCTTTTTTTCAGGGGCTTTGGGGAACGGCCTATGTCGGACTCATGTCGCCTCTGCCGCCTGAAGTCTTCTCTGCAGGCGGTATTGGCTTTAGCTTGGGTACGTGGCTGGTGGCTCTCGCCTACTCGCGACTGTTTAACCTCTCCGCCTTCTTTCGCATTTCGCTTGCCGTGGAAGTCATTGCGTTAATCAGCGTAATCGCCATTTTGATCTACCCGCCGGGCTTTGCGATCGCCGCCGGCATATACCTCGGATTCCAATTTGCACTGATTTTTGGCAGTTACTTGGGAAGGCTCGAGACGCTTGTCGTGGCTAAAGACAGCCTAAAACACCTCGATATGGGTAAATCGATTGGCGCCCTGCTGGGGCTTGGCTTCGCCGCTCTGTTTTACCAGTGGGCGCGGCTTTGGCTGAACATTGACGAATCAACAATCCTTGTTCAAATGATTCATTACCCACTGCTTTTGGTACAAGCCGTGAATGTAGGACTGCTACTCTCATCATTTGACCGCTCGCGGTTCGGCGACGCACTCTAACGAGGTTCCCCGCATCAATTAAAGCGCTTGTAGATTACTCGAGAAGCTCGGGCTGCTCACTCAAAATAACGTCAAACAAAGGCTGACCACTAAACCACCCAGAGAGCGTGCTCCCCACCTGTTTTTGGGTGTGCACCGCCATGTCATGGGGGATCGGTTTTGTCTCGCCGGCGGCCTCAGCCAGTAACTGTGCTTGGCAAGAACGCTCCATGGTGACATACCACCACGTTGCCTCTTCCACCGACTGACCCACTGTGAGATGTCCGTGATTTTTCAAAACGATTGCTTTCTTGTCGCCCAACGTCGCCGCCAAGCGCTCGCCCTCTGTCATATCGACAACCACTCCGGTGTAATCATCAAGCAACGCATGATCACCATAAAAAGCGCAGGCATCTTGTGTGAGTGGGTCGAGTAAGCGTCCTAGGGAAGACCACGTCTTACCGTAGATTGAGTGCGCATGCGCCGCGGCCGTGACATCCGGTCTCGCCGCATGAATTTGGCTGTGAATCGTGAATGCAGCACCATTTAGAATCCCGCTGCCCTCCACAATTTTTCCATCGTGATCAACACGAATGAGATCAGAGACACGCATCATCTTGAAGGAGCGTCCCATAGGGTTCACCCAAAACGTCTCTGGGTCGAGTGGATCGCGAACTGTAATGTGGCCAGCAACGCCTTCATCGAAACCGAAACGACCAAATATTCGAAGAGCGGCGGCGAGACGCTGTTTGCGAAATAGTTGTTCATCGGCCGGCGAACGCTCGACATGGCCCATGTTCTCATCCGCGTTCATGATAAGACTATTAACGTGTTGATTCATCTGACCGCTCCTTTGGTTTTTGTTTTACGATGCTCTCCTGCCATCTTAGGAAGCTGCGCATCGGTCGGTATTGGTAAGCCGTGTTGTTTTAAGTGTGCCACATATTCACTGATCTCAGCGCCGTGCTTGGAGGAAACTTCCTCAGGACGAAGAGGCTCTCCACATTCGCTACAGGACAACACGGGTTCGCAGACGCTTGCGCACCCACTGTGCCAATAATGCATGGGCGCACCGTGTTCATCACTTAACCATTGATCGCCCCATTGACTCAATGTCATCAACACGGGGTAAAGGCCCAACCCCTTTCGAGTAAGGCGATATTCAAAGCGCTCGGGATGAGTGCTGTACGCAACCTTTGTCAGAACGCCCTCATCCACCAGCATGGCGAGTCGCTCAGCAAGTCGATGACGCGTGACGCCTAAGTTTTTGTGGAAACCCTCAAAGCGTCGAGTTCCCTTGAAAGCATCGCGAATGATCAGTAGCGTCCATCGTTCACCCACAACAGAAAGCGCCCGGGCGACAGAACAAACTTGCTCGTTAATGTTTTCCCATTTCATTTTGGAACTCTGCTATTCCCCCTGAAAAATAGCAAGCGACAGGCAAAAAAAAGCCCGGTCAACCGACCGGGCGTATCGAACACTGGGCATGTTCATCCAAACTGATTCATTGTGTTATCGGAGCCACCGGCCTTTAGAGCGGCGTCACCTGAGAAGTATTCCTTGTGATCATCGCCCATATCGGAGCCCGCCATATTTTGGTGCTTCACACAAGCGATGCCCTGTCGAATTTCTTTTCGCTGAACGCCTGCAACATAGCCGAGCATCCCCGCCTCGCCAAAGTACTCCTTCGCAAGGTTATCCGTCGACAGTGCCGCCGTGTGGTAAGTGGGCAATGTGATGAGATGGTGGAAGATACCGGCTTCACGCGCCCCATCAGCTTGGAAGGACTGTATGCGGTGATCAGCCTCAATGGCCAATTCGGTCTCGTCATAATCGGCCGACATCAAACCATCGCGGGTATAACCAGATACGTCCTTACCTTCCTCTGCCCAGGAATCAAATACCTGCTGACGGAAGTTTAAGGTCCAGTTAAACGATGGGCTGTTGTTGTAAACAAGCTTAGCGTTAGGCACTTGCTCGCGAATGCGGTTGACCATGCTAGCAATTTGACCCACGTGAGGCTTCTCGGTCTCGATCCACAATAGATCCGCGCCATTCTGGAGTGATGTCACGCAATCAAGTACGACCCGATCTTCGCCCGTATTGGGCTTAAAGCGGAACAAACCTGACGCTAGTCGTTTTGGACGCACGAGTTGACCGTTCGCCTTAACCACCACATCACCGTTTGCCAGATCATCGGCACTGTGCACCACGTCGCCGTCAAGGAAGCTATTGTACTGATCTCCAAGATCGCCCGGTTCATTGGTCACGGCGATCTGCTTAGTCAGGCCTGCCCCCAACGAGTCAGTTCGCGCGACAATGATGCCATTCTCAACGCCCAGCTCAATGAAGGCATAACGTACCGCTCGGATCTTCGCTAGAAAGTCTGCATGAGGAACCGTGACCTTACCGTCTTGGTGCCCACACTGCTTTTCATCTGACACCTGGTTTTCAATTTGGATCGCACAGGCACCAGCTTCAATCATTTTCTTCGCCAATAGATACGTGGCTTCTTCGTTACCAAAGCCTGCATCGATATCTGCGATGATCGGGACCACATGTGTTTGGAAGTTATCGATCTGATTGAGTATGGCTCGCTCTTGCACCTCGTTACTCGCGGCGCGTGCGGCGTCCAATTCGCGAAAGAGGCCTCCCATCTCCCGCGCATCGGCCTGTCGAAGGAACGTGTATAGCTCCTCAATCAGCGACGGAACGGATGACTTTTCATGCATGGATTGATCAGGCAGTGGTCCAAACTCTGAGCGAAGCGCAGCAATCATCCACCCCGAGAGATACAAATAGCGACGATTGGTATCACCAAAGTGCTTCTTAATCGCGATCATTTTTTGCTGGCCAATAAATCCGTGCCAGCAGCCGAGGGACTGTGTGTATTGAGACGTGTCAGCTTCGTAGTTGTCGATGTCACGGCGCATGATGTCCGCTGTGTACTTGGCTACATCCAAACCCGTTCTGAACTGATTTTGGAGGCGCATCCGCACAGCGTGCTCGGCGCTTACCCCGTTTGCAGCGGTTGCGATACCGGCCAGTTTTTCTACTTGTTCAACATAATTACTCATAGTGCACCCCCGTGATTCACGGATTCGTTTGTCATATGGGGACTATGATCTACAACTCACTATTTTTAAAATAAATGAGTTATATCTTTCTCATAATAAAAATGAATAAATGGTCGTTTGCCGGTGCGGCCTTACGACTGCGTCTTTTTACTCTTGCGCTTTTTCTCGGATTTCTTGATGTGAGACACCATGCGACGCCGACGCTGGACTTGTCGCTCAGTTAACTTATTGCGCCGACCCGCATACGGGTTCTCGCCGGTGCGCAATTCAATCCGAATCGGTGTGCCGGATAGCTCCAACTCGCGACGAAAACTATTTTCCAGATAGCGCACATAGCTTTGAGGTAAGTTTTCCGTGGAGTTACCGTGAATCACGATACGTGGGGGGTTGTGTCCACCCATGTGCGCGTAACGCAGTTTTACACGTCGACCGCTGACCATCGGAGGTGGATGGCTGGAAATAATATCTTCGAGTAACTTAGTTAACCGGGGCGTCGTTAATTTTCGCGTCGCGGACTCGTAAGCGCCGTGAATTGATTCGTATAGGTGCCCAACGCCTGTCCCGTGCAATGCAGAAATAAAGTGAATATCCGCATAATCCACAAATAACAGTCGTCGCTGTAACTCGACTTTGACACGGTCGCGCTCATCGGCGTCCATGCCGTCCCACTTATTGATGGCAACTACGAGACCCCTTCCGGCCTCGATACACTGACCTAACAAATGAAGGTCCTGCTCGACAACTCCCTCGCGCGCATCCATGAGCAAAATAACTACATTTGCCTGATCGATGGCTTTGAGTGTTTTTACAATGGAGAACTTCTCGACAGTCTCTTTAACATTTTTGCGTCGCCGAACACCCGCCGTATCGATCAAGGTGTAAGCATGCCCATGACGCTCAAACTCGATAAACACACTGTCGCGAGTCGTACCGGGCTGATCGAATACAACCACCCGTTCTTCGCCGAGTAAGCGATTAACCAGCGTTGACTTACCCACATTCGGGCGACCCACAATGGCGACGCGAATACCGCTATCGAGCTCCATGGGTTCAGGAGTCTCAGCATCAAAGGGCTCAAGAACCTCGGTGATCATTGAGCGAATCCCACGATTGTGCGTTGCAGCAATCGTGTGGAGCGCCCCTACGCCTAAGCTATGAAAGTCACTGGCGGCAACATCCTCGCCAACACCGTCGATCTTATTGACTACGAGCTCAAAAGGTTTACTGCGTTCACGTAATAGCCGCACCAAGGATTGATCGCCAACCTGAAGCCCTGAGCGGCCGTCCACCATCAACAGGACCACGTCGGCCTCATCGATAGCGGCTAGGGATTGTGCTGCCATCGCAGCATCGATTCCTTGCTCCTCACCCGTGATACCGCCAGTATCAATCACCATGAAACGCTGCTCACCCAGCCGCCCTTCACCGTATTTGCGGTCTCGGGTTAGACCTGAGTAGTCAGCTACTAGGGCATCTCGCGACTTAGTCAACTGATTAAACAGGGTCGACTTCCCTACATTGGGACGCCCAACTAAGGCGATGACAGGTATCATTGTGTCAGTCCGACGATTCCAGGTCGAAGGCCGATAACTTGCCGTCGTCATCGAGAATAAACAACCGACCGTTATCAGAGATCATGTCAGCACGCGCAGGCCCTCCGGCGATCTTCAAGCGTCCGACAATCACGCCATCAACTTGCGAAAGCAAATGCAGGTACCCCTCAAGATCTACCGTTGCGACATAGCTTTTTACCGGCGTTGGCCGGGACAACTCGCGGTAGCCAAGCTCAATATTCTGCCAACGGGCACCCTGCCCATTTCTCAGAAATGCACTGACCGTGCCATCGACATCTGCGACGTAGACGTTACCAAAGCCCACCGAGGTGCCTGTGACCGATGACACATTTTGCTGCCACAGCTTCCTACCCGTGCGTATATCAAGCGCAGCGACGCGCCCCTGATAACTTGATACGAAGAGTTCAATACCTTGAACGGTCATCACTCCATCGATATCGACAATTCGATCGATCTCGGATCCACCTTGGGGAATTCCAATACGAGACTCCCAAGAGACATTGCCCGAATCCAAATCAATGGCCACCACTTTGCCATCGCCAAAGCCTGCAATCGCATTATCGCCAATAAGCAGAGGGGTTGAGGTCCCTCGAAGGGTTAGCACTGGGACATCACTGGTGTAAGTCCACGTTGGTGTCTCTGCACCCGTTTCAAAACCCAGCAGCTTACCGTCATACGTTTGCACGATGACCCAGTCATCGGAGACCGCTGGCGCCGCGAGCACTTCGCCCGATACGGTCGCTTCCCAAACCATGGAGCCGTCATCAGCTGAAAGTTGAAGCACTGAGCCATCAGCGCCACCCAGGTACAAACCGCCCGCATGGTAGCCCACACCTCCGGATAGAGGTCGCTCCAGCGAGACGCTCCAGCGCTTATCACCATCTACAGCATCAATCGCCGCAACCTCACCGTCACTGGATGCCACGTACAGGACGCCCTCTGACAGAGCCGGACGTATTTTGAAAAACCCTTTTCCTTGCCCATCACCTACCGATGTGGACCAGCGCTTTTTAACCTTTACCAGCGCGTCGATTTTCTCGAGTTCGACCGGTGCAGTGAGGTCTTCACCCTCTGAATCAAACCAACCCTGAACGGTACTGCACCCCGTCATTGTTACGGTAAGCGCCGTAATTAAAAGAAGCCGCGACAACCTCATTGAGGCGCATCCTCAGAAACCGGCTGCTCAGTGCGAAGTGACAAACCGCTTACTTTCAAATCAATGAGACCTGATTGTCCGCCAAGCATTAACGAGGCAGCTTTCGCTGTCTGATACGCTTCAAGCGCTGCCGCTTCCCGTCCTGCGGCAAGATGGATGTCGCCAAGCACTTGCGCATAGCTCACTGGGAACGAATCGCTGCCCAGTTCAAGAATTGCGATGGCCGCTTCCTCTTGACCAAGGGCAGCTTTTACCTTCGCGAGCCTGAGCTGTGCAAGTTGTCCCAGTGTGGAATCGACCTCGACACCCGCCATCACCTTTTCCAGCTCAATTTGCGCTTGTTCGAAATCGCCTTCCTCAGCGGCCGCTGCCGCTACTTGCAAAGCGGCAAACTCTGCAAAGGCAATCGACCCGTTTTCATCACGAATTGTGTCCGCCAGCATAGCGAGCTGATCGGCAGACTCTCCTGACGCTCGCTCGAGCAAGATCTCATCGTAGGTATCGGCTGCGGCAATCGCGGTAGCCGAGGTGTAGTCTTGGTATTGAGACCAGCCAAACGAACCACCCAGCGTCAGCACAATCGCGCCAATTACCGAGACTTTATTTTCCTGCCACCACTGCTTAATTGCGTCTATCTGCTCTTCTTCTTGAAGATGATCTGCCACACCTTACTCCTCAACATCCTGCGCCAGCGCTTCCAGCTGGGCCAAAAACTTGTTCAATCCTTCTCGATCGAGCGTCATTTGCTCATCTCGAGACCTAAGCGGCTTTAAGGTAACCGTGCCCTGGGCAACTTCTTCTTCACCAAAAACCATGGCCCATGCTGCACCACTCTTATCAGCTCGTTTGAACTGACTCTTGAAACTACCGCCCCCCAAATGTTGGACAACATTCAGGGTGGGAAATTCGCTGCGTATTCTATCTGCCTCGAGCATCGCTTTGCCAAGTGCATTTTCATCACTGCTAATAATGTACAAATCGGGATCTGCAGAGGCTTCCACATCGAGCGCTTGCAGGAGCAAAATTAAGCGCTCCAATCCCGCTGCGAAACCACAACCAGCGGTATCGCGACCCCCAAACTGGCTCACCATGGCGTCGTAACGTCCACCGCCACAAACCGTTGCTTGCGCACCCAGCTTATCGGTCGTCCACTCAAAGACGGTCTTATTGTAATAGTCGAGACCCCGAACCAGATTGGGGTTAGGGACAAACGAGAGACCCGCAAGGCTGAGTAATTCGCAAAGTCGATCGTGGTGCGCACGCGACTCATCATCGAGAAACGTCGACATTGAGGGCGCGCCTTTAAGCACTGCCTGCGTCGATTCGGACTTAGTGTCGAGTATACGAAGAGGGTTTGTATCGAGACGGCGCTGACTGTCGTCGTCGAGAGCGTCAAAATGGCCTCGTAAATAGTCGGTTAATGCCGCCTTGTACCGCTGGCGTGCCTCACCGGAGCCGATCGTATTGAGCTCGAGAGTGAGCACATCATCGATCCCTAAGCGCTTCCACCACTGGCGGCACATTAGCAATAATTCGGCGTCCAGGTCTGGCGTTGCTATCCCAAATGCTTCGACACCCAGCTGATGAAACTGCCGTTGTCGGCCTTTCTGAGGACGCTCGTACCGAAACATAGGTCCTCTATACCAAACACGCTGAGGGGACTGTATGAGATTATGCTGAACCATGGCACGAACGGTACTGGCTGTGCCCTCTGGGCGTAGCGACAAACTCTCGTCGTTGCGATCAGGAAACGAGTACATTTCCTTCTCCACGATATCGGTAACCTCACCGATCGAGCGAGCAAATAAATCAGTGCTCTCGACGATGGGCGTTCGAATCTCCTGGTAGCCATGCGCACCCAGCACGTCACTCGCCGTCTGCTCTAGCATCTGCCACAACGGGGTGTCGTCGGGAAGAATGTCCACCATTCCCCGAATCGCTCGGTACTGACTCATGAATTACGTGTCCTACTGACTACTGGAAATAATCTCCGCGTCATCGCGGGCGCGCTGCGCTTCCAGATTCTCAGCACGCTTCCTAATGGTAGCCTCTAAATGGTCAACAAAGTTGTTGTTGCTCACTTTATGATCAGGCTCACCATCGAGGTAGATCAAGTTAGACGGAGTAGCACCGGTCATGCCCACATCCGCTTCACGGGCTTCGCCCGGTCCATTAACAATGCAGCCGATTACGGCAACGTCCATGGGCGTGCGAATATCTTCTAACCGCCGCTCTAATTCGTTCATTGTACCGATGACATCAAAGTTTTGTCGCGAGCAACTCGGACAGGCAATGAAATTAATGCCGTTCGCCCGCAATTTGAGACTCTTAAGGATCTCAAACCCGACTTTTACCTCTTCAACAGGGTCTGCCGCCAACGACACACGCAAGGTGTCGCCGATACCTTCCATGAGTAGCATGCCCAGCCCAACGGCAGATTTCACTGTGCCACCGCGCAGCGCACCGGCCTCAGTAATTCCGAGATGCAGCGGTTGCTCTATCTGAGCAGCAAGGCCCCTGTAAGCGGCGACTGCCATAAACACCTCGGAAGCCTTTACACTCACTTTGAAATCGGGGAAGTCATGTCTATCTAATATATCGACGTTTTTGAGCGCCGACTCAATGAGCGCTTCTGATGTTGGCTCCGGATACTTGCGCATCAACTCCTTACCCAGGGAGCCGGCATTCACACCAATTCTTATCGGTATGCCTTTGTCTTTGCAGGCCGCTATGACCTCACGCACCTTCTGCTCTTTGCCGATATTGCCCGGATTAATCCTTAAGCAGTCGACACCGTACTCAGCAACTTTCAAAGCAATTTTGTGATCAAAGTGAATATCGGCGACCAACGGAACGGGGGATTTTTTTCGAATGGCTTTAAATGCCTCAGCGGCCTCCATGCTCGGAACAGAGACACGTACGATGTCCGCACCCGCTTCCGCAATCGCTGTGATCTGGCCAACCGTTGCCTGCACATCGCAGGTCTCGGTATTCGTCATACTTTGAACACTTATGGGTGCATCTCCACCCACAGGCACGTTGCCAACCATTATCTGACGACTCTTACGGCGCTTAATGGGCGAAGCCTGACTCATGGAGAGTTCCCCTACTTTTCTTATCGTATTATCGCTGCTCCAACTGCGCAGCACTCCACACCTTGTAAATAGGTGCCTCAGCGTGGAGGTTTCTTAGCGACAGTAAATTACTGGCCTCTAAGTCAGCGTCGCCGGAAAGACGCGCGATCTCAACACCGAGTATCAGAGCCCGTGCACTTTGACCACGTACGCTCTGGCGGTAACTTGCATAATACCCACTCGCGGCCTCGACATCACCCTCAGTCAGTGAAATCTGTGTTAATTCGAGTAACGCAGTTGGATTTCGCGAATCCATGAACAAGCTCCGCGTAAAGGCTTGACGCGCCTCGTTGGTATTACCGAGTTGCAGCAAGGCCAGACCGAGGTTCACAAAAGCGCGAGGGCGGCCGCTGTAAAGCGTATCGGCGGTTACCTCCCGAAACTCGTCCGCAGACTGCTGATATTGACCTTGCGAGAACAGAAATGCCGCGTAATTATTGCGCGCTCGAGACCCAGCACCTCCCTCCAGTGCGCGGGTGAAATTGGCTGCCGCAAGCTCGAATTCGCCCGTGCTTTGAAATACCAAGGCAAACGCCTCCAATACCTCGGGGTTATCCTCGTCAATACTCGCTGCGAGCTCCAAATTGCGTTTGGCGTTGTCCCAATCCCCGGCACCTATATATTGCCGAGCCAGTGCGACACGCTGAGAAATAGCCTGCTTGTCGTCAACGACAACGGGCTCAGGACCTTGGGTTTCGGTGACGCACCCGGCCGTTACGGCGAGTAATAGTGCTATCAGTCGGTTTTTCATCCGCAGTGCCACCTCTGTGTTGTGAAAACTATTCTAATTCTTCGTACTGAGCTCTATAACGTTCTGACCGCTTTGTTCGATCGTTCACATCGCCAACTAACTGACCGCAGGCGGCGTCAATATCGTCGCCACGTGTGGTTCTTACTGTGACGATGAATCCCGCTTCCATCAAGACCTTCCAAAACCGCGAGACGGCATTCCCGCTCGGACGTTGATAGCCAGAATTAGGGAAGTCATTGAATGGGATGAGATTAATTTTGCAGGGGTAATCCTTGAGTAGGACTGCAAGCTCATGCGCATGCTCTACTTGGTCATTAACGCCCGCCAGCAACGTGTACTCGATGGTCACGACGCGTTTTTTGTCCGTCTGCGCATCAATGTATGCGCGCGCGGAGTCGAGGAGTTTGGCAATGGGATAGCGCCGATTGATGGGAACAATCTCATTACGAATGGCGTCATTCGGTGCATGCAGTGACACAGCAAGACTCACATCTGAGAGCTCTGCTAAACGGTCAAGCGCAGGTACAACACCAGAGGTCGACAACGTCACCTTGCGCTTTGATAAGCCGTAAGCGAGGTCATCACACATGAGTTCCATGGAACTGACGACGTTATCGAAGTTAAGCAGGGGCTCACCCATGCCCATCATCACAACGTTCGTGACAACTCGTCCGTTGCCCGCTTGCCAGCCATCGTATGAATTGATGGCCAACCAAACCTGACCAATGATCTCGGCGGAGGTTAGGTCCCGCTGAAACCCCTGCTTGCCCGTTGAACAAAACTTGCAATCAAGACTACAACCCACCTGGGAGGACACGCACAGCGTGGCGCGGTCGCCTTCCGGTATCAGGACCGCCTCTACCAGTGCACCCCCGTCGACCTTGATCGCCCACTTTCGGGTGCCGTCGGTTGAATCTTGCTGACTTTCAATTTCCGGTGGCGTTATTTCAGCGCAAGAGGCGAGCTTATCTCTAAGCGCCTTACCGAGATTCGTCATCGCTTGAAAATCACGGACGCCTTGGTGGTGCATCCATTTCATGACTTGCTGAGCGCGAAACTTTTTCTCGCCCAGCTCGTCAAAATAGCTTTCTAGCTGGGCACGGGTCATGCCCAGCAAGTTTACTTTGCTGGCCGGATTGGACGTTGCGATTAACGCTTCCGGCATCGTAACCCGCGGTTACCGACTACAGAGGTCGCTGGCAGCGAAAAAGTAAGCAATCTCGCGCGCAGCGGAAGCTGGCGAGTCAGAACCATGAACCGCGTTTGCATCGATTGAGTTAGCAAAATCTGCACGAATAGTGCCAGCATCGGCCTCAGCAGGATTTGTTGCGCCCATCAGTTCGCGGTTCTTTAGAATAGCGCCCTCACCCTCTAGCACCTGAACAACCACGGGTCCTGACGTCATGAAAGAGACGAGATCCGGATAAAATGGACGCTCTTTGTGCTCTGCGTAGAAACCGCCCGCCACGTCATCCGACAAGCGCAGCATTTTCTGCGCGACAATCTGCAAACCAGCAGCTTCGAAGCGCGCATTGATCTGACCTGTGACGTTTTTCGCAACAGCGTCAGGCTTGATAATTGAAAGAGTTTGTTCGACGGACATGGTCATCTCCTGAGGATCGATAAAATTAGGGGCCCGCTTGAAGTCGCAGGACCGCCAGCGCGCGCGGAGTATACGGACTTTGACTCACCCTGTCATTGCACCAAAAGTGTGCTTATTAATGCTTCTCCGACGCGTGGTTGATCGTATAGCGCGGAATTTCGACCACGAGCGGCTCACTCCCGACAAGTGCTTGGCAGGAAAGCCGGGACTCAGGCTCCAGTCCCCACGCTTTGTCGAGATAATCCTCCTCGAGCTCATCGGCCTCGCTGAGCGAATCGAAGCCTTCTCTCACAATGACATGGCAGGTGGTACAGGCACATGACATCTCGCAGGCGTGCTCAATATCGATGTCATTGGACAGCAACACATCACACACACTCTGCCCACTCTCAGCCTCGACCGCAGCGCCGTCGGGGCAAAACTCATGATGGGGTAATACGATAATCTGTGGCATTTACGTTCTCTCTAATCTGAGTCATCAAGCTCCGAGACGGCTACACCGCTCAGAGCACTCTTTATACTTCTGTCCATCCGACGCTCGGCAAAGGTAAGAGAAGCTTGTCCCAATGTCTCGGTTCGTTGGCGAATGGCCTCAACATCATCGCCCTCGATGATATTAACCAGCGCAGCCGCGGTACTCTCAAGTTCGCCACGCTCTTCAGCACTCAACAAATCACCGTCGGCCTCGAGTGCACCCGCGAGACCATGAAGCAACGATTCCGCTTCAACTCTCGCCTCTCGTAGTTGCCGTGCCTGCATATCTTCTGCCGCATTCTGCTGACTTGAGCGCAACATCAGGGCGACCTCATCGTCAGATAAACCAAAAGAGGGCTTCACGACAAGACTTGTCTCGGTGCCTGTTATTTCCTCGCGCGCTGAAACCTCTAAGAGTCCATCTGCATCGACTTTGAATGTCACACGTATACGTGCAGCACCAGCAACCATCGGAGGAATACCGCTCAGCTCAAATCTAGCAAGTGAACGGCAGTCTTCGACGCGCTCCCGCTCACCCTGCAACACGTGGACAACAAGACCGGTTTGCCCATCTTTTGCGGTGGTGAATTCCTGCGCTTTCGCAACCGGCAGCACCGAATTTCGAGGAATAATTTTTTCGATCAGCCCACCGTATGTTTCCAGACCGAGTGACAAAGGAATAACGTCCAATAAGAGTGCTTCACCGCCATCACCATTGCCGACCAACACATCGGCCTGCATCGCCGCACCCAAGGCTACGACTTGATCAGGGTCTAGTGTGCACAGGGGCTCACATCCAAAAAAGTCTGCCACCTCAATGCCGATAACGGGCATACGGGTCGACCCACCCACAAGCACAACCTGTGTCACATCAGTTATGCCCGCATCCGACATGGCCTGCCGACAGGCATCAAGCGTTCTCACAACAAGGCCTCGGGTAAGCGTATTAAATTCCTCTCGGCTTAAGGTCAGTTCTTCTCTGTCCGAACAAAACGATGGAGGCAAGACCGATATCGCATCAAGCTGGGTCAGTGACTCCTTAATTTCACGCGCAATGCCCATTAACTCGCGTTGCTCAGCGTAGGTTGGATGACTCAAAGACCAGGCTTTAAGTAGCCAATCAACAATGCATTCATCGAAATCATCTCCGCCGAGGGCACTGTCACCACCCGTCGCGAGAACCCGTAATAGGCCGCGCTCCATACGAAGTATCGAAATATCAAAGGTGCCACCGCCAAGATCATAAACGGCAACAACACTCGACTCGTCGATAGACTCATCCAAACCGTAGGCAACCGCTGCAGCCGTAGGCTCATTCAACATGCGCAACACGTTCAAGCCGGCCAACTCGGCTGCTTGGCGGGTGGCCTGGCGTTGACTGTCATCAAAGTAAGCAGGAACGGTTATAACGACGCCGTCGACTTCTGCCGCGGCATTTTCCTTGGCCCGTTTTGCAAGCGCGCGCAAGATCTCGCTTGAAACTTCAACAGGTGTTTTTTCGCCAAAATCCGTATCGAAGGCGAGCCGGTCTGAATCGGCCAAACCCATCGTCTGAGATACCGTAAGGTCCTCACGCGAACGTCCCATTAATCGCTTTGCCGATACGATCGTATTTTTGGGATCACTGCTTGCGGTGGCCTTGGCCTCATGGCCGACAAGGACAACCTCACCAAAGTTCACGACCGACGGCAGCAAAACCTCACCCGTCGCGTCCTTAATAACTTCAACACCTGACGCCGTTTTTACGGCGACCAAACTATTTGTTGTACCAAGGTCAATGCCGAGCCCTCTCTTGCGCTCGCGCTGAGGCACCTGACCACTGTCGGGTTCTGAAATTTGCAATAACACGGCGGCTATCCCCTTTGATCCCGCGCACGCTTCAGCTCATCACTAAGCTTCTGCTGAAAATGAAACTCTACCCATGCGGCGGAAGCCTGCGTGACATCTCCCGCCTCAAAGTACGTAATGAACTTCTCCTGAGTCTGCTTGTACGCGACATCAATATCCGCAACAAGATCGGCGGATGAGTCCGCGCTCAACGTTTCAAACTCCTGCACCTTTTCTCTTAGGAGCATTTGTTCGAATAAGAATTCGGGGTCTGCCGGTTGGCGCTCCAAGACCGATAGGTCCACACCCCAGAGCTGTAATAAATGACCAGCACGATCCACGGGGTGTTTGAGCACATTGTACGCTTCGTTGATGTCGGCAGCCCGCTTGGCCGCCGCGTTCTGCTCAAAGGTCGGCGCTCCCGCGTATCTATCCGGATGGCATATCGCCATCAATTGCTCGTACCGCTGTTCTAACATATCGAGGTCAATACTGAACGCAGGATCAAGATCAAATGACGTAAAATGATTGGTCACAGGACCTCGCTTTAACTCTGTCTGTCAATCTTGATTAGACCGTGAAGCTCTCACCGCAACCGCACTCACCGGCAACATTGGGATTGCGAAACTCCAACCCCTCATTGAGCCCTTCACGCGCAAAATCGACGATAGTGCCGTCTAGGTAGACCAAACTTTTCGGGTCGACAAAGACGCGCACACCATCGACTTCAAAGACCGAGTCACTGGGGTCTTGATCGTCCACGAACTCGAGCACATAGGCGAGCCCTGAACAACCCGAGGTCTTTACACCGATGCGAATACCCTCACCGCGTCCGCGCGCGGCAAGCTGTTTACCGACATGTTCGGCGGCAGCGGCTGTGACACTAATGGCCATTATTCGCCTCGCTTTTCCCGGAAGTTTTTAACCGCAGCCTTGATGGCATCCTCTGCAAGGACAGAGCAGTGAATTTTAACCGGCGGCAAGGCAAGCTCCTGAGCAATTTCAGTGTTTTTAATGGCCTCGGCTTCTTCAAGCTTTTTACCTTTTACCCACTCGGTGAGCAGCGAACTTGAGGCAATCGCAGAGCCACAGCCATAGGTCTTAAACTTGGCGTCTTCAATGACACCTTCGTCGTTGACCCGAATCTGAAGGCGCATGACGTCGCCACAGGCAGGTGCTCCCACCATACCCGTGCCGACGCTGTCGCTATCAGCGTCGAGCTTTCCTACATTGCGAGGATTTTCATAGTGATCAATTACTTTTTCGCTGTAAGCCATAACTTACTCCTGTAAGCGCAAATCGCTAATTAGTGCGCTGCCCATTCAATCGTGTCGAGATCAATGCCGTCTTGGTACATATCCCAAAGTGGCGAGAGCTCACGTAGTTTGTCAACGGCATGACGCACGCTCTGTGCCGCCTGATCAACATCGTCTTCTGTGGTAAATCTTCCGAAACTAAAACGTAATGAACTGTGAGCCAGCTCATCGTTGAGGCCCAGGGCTCTCAACACGTAAGAGGGTTCCAAGCTAGCCGAGGTACATGCAGAGCCACTTGAGATGGCGAGGTCTTTGAGCGACATGAGCAGTGACTCGCCCTCTACAAACGCAAAACTCACATTCAGCGCACCCGGCAACCGATGATCGCGTGAACCATTAATGTGCACTTGTGGAATGTCATTGATCGCATCCCAGAAGCGCTGTCGCAGCCCCATAAGGCGATCGCCCTCTGCCTGCATCTCTTCCGTCGCAATACGTGCAGCCTCGCCCAGACCCACAATTTGGTGCGTTGCTAGCGTCCCTGACCGCATTCCGCGCTCATGGCCACCACCGTGCATTTGCGCCTCGATGCGCACACGTGGTTTACGACGAACATACAGCGCACCGATGCCTTTAGGGCCGTACATTTTGTGTGCTGAAATCGATAGCAGATCGACTTTCATCGCCTCCATATCGAGCGGGAGCTTGCCCGTGCTCTGAGCCGCGTCCACGTGGTAAATCACACCTCGCTCACGACATACCTCGCCGATTCCTGCTATGTCGTTCACCACGCCAATCTCGTTGTTGGCGTGCATGACGCTGACCACAGTCGTATCTTCGCGCAGCGCAGCCGCAATCATCTCAGGGGTGGTCAATCCGTCCTCATTTGGCTCCAAATACGTGACCTCAAAACCTTCACGCTCAAGCTGACGGCAGGTATCTAAAACCGCTTTGTGCTCGATTTTGGAGGTAATGATGTGCTTGCCTTTACGCTGGTAAAAATGGGCCGCACCTTTGATCGCAAGATTGTCTGACTCCGTTGCGCCCGACGTCCAAACGACCTCGCGAGGATCAGCGTTAATGAGCTCTGCCACCTGACAGCGCGCATTTTCAATCGCCTCCTCGGCTTTCCACCCGTACTGATGCGACCGAGAAGCGGGATTGCCAAACACACCGTCCATGGAAAGGCACCGTGTCATGGCCTCCACGACCCGAGGGTCTACGGGGGTCGTAGACAGGTAGTCTAGGTAAATGGGCACATTAATCGTTTCGGCCTTTCCCATATTGCTCTCTTCCTCAGACTGTTGAGTCTATTGATCTCTAATGGTTAATGGCTGAGCGTCTACCATGCCCGCCATGTAACTGCTTGCTCTAAACCCACCGCGCTTCACGAGGTCTTCCAAGCTTATGCCGCTTAAAAAACCGTGTATTTGATCTGACAGGTCTTGCCATAGGTGATGGGTTAAACACACCTCGCCGTGATTACAATCACCTCTACCCTGACAGTTCGTGGCATCGATAGATTCGTCAACGGCATCGATAATTTGAGCGACAAAAATGGCATCGAAATTCCTGGCGAGCTGGTAGCCTCCGCCGGGGCCTCTCACACTGCGCACTAGGTCCTCTCTGCGCAACTTAGAAAACAGTTGCTCAAGATATGACAGCGAGATCTCCTGCCGCTGAGAAATATCGGCAAGTGTGATCGGCTGCTTGTCGCCATGGATCGCTAGATCAAGCATGGCTGTCACCGCGTAGCGGCCCCGAGTGGTCAGTTTCATGTGTTTCGCATGACGCTCTTACATAATACCTGACTAGTTTAGTCAAGAATTACCTTGGGGACCAGCTTATAGGGTTAATTCGTGCCTTTTTCGCGAATTACCCGTCGAGTTTCCTTCAAAATACCTCGCAATATTTGGACTTCCATGTCGTCAAGGCGAACTCGGTTATACAAACGTCGAAGGCGCGTCATCAATTGCTTTGGGGCTGCAGGGTTTAAAAACTCAAGCTCTACAAGCGTTTCTTCCAAATGCTGATAGAAGTACTCCATGTCTTGAGAGGTCGCAAAGGGGTTCTCCCAATGTGAGTCCTCATCGGAAGGCAGCGTTCCTTCAAGCTCAGCCATACGGATCTCGTAACAGACAATTTGCACTGCCATCGACAAGTTCAGCGACTCATAGTCAGGGTGAGTCGGTATGTGACAGTGCAGGTTGCACCGACGCAACTCCTCGTTGTTTAAGCCACTGTCTTCGCGCCCGAACAGTATTGATACCTTTTCTTTAACCGATCTCTCAACTATTCGAGCCGCCGTGAGACGCGCATCTTGAACAGGCCAGGGGATTCGGCGATCACGCGCACTGGTACCAACGACGAACTGACTGTCACCAATCGCCTCATCAAGCGTCTCAACGACACGTGCATTATCAATAATGTCCACTGCAGATGCCGCTCGCCACTGCGCCTCGGGGTCGGGAAATTTACGGGGTGCGACCAGAACAAGGTGGTTAAGCCCCATATTTTTCATGGCACGAGCAACCGCTCCGATGTTTCCTGGATGTGAGGGATTGACCAATACGACCTGTATGTTTTGAGAATTCATAGAAGAGCCTGTAATAATGCGCGGCGAGTGTATCAAAACCTGACGGCGGCGCGTGCTTCTTGATATGATCGCGCCCCCACGCAAGCCTGGACACGCTCATGGAACCAATGGTCAACATCGCGCTACGCGCAGCACGAAAAGCAGGTAACCTGATTGTTCGGGCTTCTGATGACCTCACCCGCTTGCGTTTTGAAGCAAAAGGCAAAGCAGACTTCGTGACTGAGGTCGATCTGGCTGCAGAGCGAGAGCTTTTGTACAACCTCCAAAACACCTACCCAGATCATGCATTTATCTGTGAAGAGAGCGGTAGGACCGGTCCAGACCACGCGGAGTACGTGTGGGTTATTGATCCGCTGGATGGCACTAGTAACTTCATGCGCGGCATTCCGCACTACGCGATCAGCATGGCTTGCATCAAAGCAGGGAAGCTCGAGCATGCGGTCGTCTTAGATCCGGTCAAACAAGAGGAATTCACGGCGTCACGCGGGCGCGGTGCGCAGCTAAATGGCCGTCGTATGAGAGTGTCAGATCGCACGGATATGCGCGAATGTCTTTTCGGTACCGGCACACCGTGGCTCGGGAACTGCGACGATCAAATGGATTGGTACGTAAAGGGTCTCGGGCAAGTCGCAGGAAGCTCGATGGGCGTGCGCAGGGCGGGGGCCGCGGCGCTTGATCTTGCATACGTGGCGGCAGGCAGGCTCGATGGTTTCTGGGAAGCCGGTTTAAAGCCTTGGGATATCGCCGCGGGTGCGCTGCTCATTCGTGAGTCCGGCGGACTGATTACAAACTTCCAAGGCAGCGATGACGTTTTGGGTGGCAACGGCGATATCGTCTGTGCCAACCCTAAACTACTCAAGCAACTCGCAGCTGCTATTCGCTAAAGCGCCCGCACTCAGACGGTAGGCACCTGAACGGTAAAACCTTGGATTCAATCCAAGGACCTGGCTCAGAACAAAGCCTTAAGGCGCGATTGCGTCTTGATCCTCACCCTCTTTAACCGGTATGGCGACATCTTCTTTCGTGACACCCAACGCCAGAAGCGACGTCGAGGCGACGTAAATCGAAGAATACGTACCGACGGTTACACCGACTAAAAGCGCAATAGCGAAGCCAAAGATCATATCGCCGCCTAGTAACGCGAGCGACGTAAGCACCAGCAGGGTCGTTAAAGACGTAACCAGCGTACGCCCGAGTGTTTCGTTTAGTGATACGTCGATGACGCCCATCGGCTCCATCTTACGAATCTTCCGAAGGTTCTCGCGAATCCGGTCTGACACAACGATGGTGTCGTTGAGTGAATAGCCAATCACCGCCAGGATCGCCGCTAATACAGAGAGGTCAAACTCTAAACGGGTAAGCGAGAAAAACCCCAGAATGATAAGCACGTCGTGCGCCAAAGCGATGACCGCTCCCATTGCAAACTTAATTTGGAAGCGAAAACCCACGTAGATCAAAACAAGTCCAAGCGCCAGTAACATGGCGAGACCACCCTGCTCACGTAGCTCATCGCCCACTTGTGGACCGACAAACTCCATACGCTGAAGCGTTATAGACTGGGTTGTTGCCTGACGCAGCACATCAACCATACGAGCGCCTTCCGCATCTGAATAACTGATGGGTAAACGCACCAAAACGTCGCGGTCCGTACCGAAACTGACCACCAAGGCGCCGTCAAAACCACTGTTCGCTAATTCGTCTCTGATGCCCCCGAGGTCTGCACTCTGCTCGTAGTTGAGTTCGATAAGCGTTCCACCGGTGAAGTCCAAACCCCAGTTGAGCTGCTGTGTTGCTAAAGAGACAATGGTGGTAAGCAGTAACGCACCTGAGATCGCTGCGGCAACAAAGCGCCCGCGCATAAAAGCAATCGATTTCATGCAGAAGCTCCCTCAGTTTTCGAAGTTGGTTTCGCTGTCACATGCCCGATGCTGAGCGACTGAACTCGCCTTCCGCCGTAAACCAAATTGACCAGCGCGCGGGTACCCATGATCGCCGTGAACATGGAGGTAATGATTCCCACGGACAGTGTCACTGCAAAGCCCTTAATCGGCCCAGTGCCAACCGCGTACAGAATCACCGCAACAATAAGCGTAGTGATATTGGCATCGAGAATGGTTGTCACAGCACGCTCAAAGCCACTGTGGATAGCCAGCTGATTTGAGGTCCCTGCTGCAAGCTCCTCACGAATTCTCGCGAAAATAAGTACGTTAGCGTCCACCGCCATACCAACGGTTAACACGATACCGGCGATACCAGGGAGCGTTAACGTGGCGCCAAGCAGTGACATCACGGCCACCAATAAAATGAGATTAGCTGTGAGTGCGACAACGGCGATGACACCAAACACCCGGTAATACACAATCATAAACAGCACAACCAGCGCGAGCCCCAATTGCAGTGACTTCACGCCAAGCTCAATATTCTCTGCGCCCAAAGACGGGCCGACTGTGCGCTCTTCAACGAAACTAATGGGCGCTGCAAGCGCACCGGCACGCAACATCAATGCAAGCTCAGAGGATTCGCCCGGGCTATCAAGTCCCGTGATTTGAAATTGTGCACCAAGAGCAGACTGAATAACGGGCGCGGTAAGTACCCTTTTCTCGTCATAGGGCTCGCGTGTGATGACCGTCTCGCCGTTCTCATCCTCGCCGTACAGCGTTCGGTATTTCCGCTCAATGAATAGAACGCCCATACGCCTTTTCACATTGGCTCTCGTGGCGCGCGACATCAACATACCGCCCTCACCATCGAGGGTAATCTGAACATTTGGCTGGCCGTTTTGGTCAAAGCTTGCTGCCGCATTCGACACGCGCTCACCCGTAATAATGATGTCGCGCTCTAACCACTCAGTCATGCCTTGCCGAGTCTCACCTCGGTATTCAAATTTTTGTCTCTCCGAGAGTGGCGCGTTGGTTTCGGCGACAAGTCGAAACTCGAGATTTGCCACCTTCCCAAGGATTCGTTTTGCCTCCGCTGTGTCCTGAATACCCGGAAGCTCAACAACAATTCGGTTCGTGCCTTGGCGCTGCACCAAAGGCTCTGACACCCCAAGTTCATTCACCCTGTTTCGCAGCGTCGTAAGGTTTTGCGCTACCGCATATTCCACTGTTTCGGCAATCGTGGTCTCAGTTACCTCGGCAAACAGTTGTGGGCCTGTCTCGTCGACACGGTCTAACAAAAGCTCAGGATAGAGATCGCGAATCTCAGATCGCGCACGCTCCCGATCCTCAACCGACCTGAACGTTATACCAACCCGAGTACCTTCCAACGCAACGCGACCGCGAATGCGCTCCTCACGTAAGCGCCGCTTGATGCCGTTTTCGTATTGCTCAAGCTTCCTAGCGGTTGCTGCATCGACATCGACCTCGAGTTTGAAGTGAACGCCTCCACTTAAATCAAGGCCCAGCTTCATTGGCTGCGCCGCACCGCGAACCAACCAATCAGGGGTTGTCGGCGCCAAGTTCAGAGCAACGATATACCCGTCACCTAATGCCCGCTGCAGCGTCGCTTGCGCTCTTAACTGCTGATCGCGCCCTTCGAGTCTGATGAGGCCCGTTTTACCTGACTGTTGAATTTCCTGACCAAAATGGCCAATACCCGCGTCGTTCAAGGCTGAACTCGCGCGCTCTAAAACAACGTCATCAACACCCTGCGATCCGCTTGACCCACCGATCTGCAAGGCAGGATCAGGTGCATAAATATTGGGGGCCGCATAGTAAAAGCCCATAGCGACGACAGACGCTATGAGAAGATTTTTCCACAAGGAATAACGATTCAGCATTGATGCTCCATATCACCCAGCTTTTTAGCCGCACGGGTAAGCGGCGCGAAGTTTAGCGCGTGGCGCCGGTTTCTGCTAATGAAAGCCATGCTTAGTTAACCCAAACCCTCGCATTGCGAAAGAGACGCATCCAGCCTGAGTCTTCAGGCCATTCTTTTGGCGCCCATGACATTTGAACGGTTCGGAAAACGCGTTCCGGATGAGGCATCATGATGTTGACGCTTCCATCCGCATTACAAAGGCCCGTAATGCCGTTCAAAGAGCCATTCGGGTTCGCTGGGAAGGCCTCTGTTTGCTGCCCGTGGTTATCGATGTAGCGCATAGAAACTCGTCCAGCGTTCTCGAGCTGAGCCGCTGACGCTGCGTCTCTGAATTGGGCCCGACCCTCGCCATGAGCGACCACAATTGGGAGTTCAGAGCCTTCCATACCCGCCATCAAGATACTCGATGACTTTTCAACGCGGACACGGACCAGCCGAGCTTCGTACTGTTCTGACACATTGCGAGCAAAACGCGGCCAGTGCTCAGTCCCCGGTATGAGTGGCGCCAACGCCGATAACATTTGGCAACCGTTACAGACACCTAAGGCAAAGCTGTCGTCTCGTTCAAAAAATGCTTGGAATTGATCGCTCATTGCAGCGTCAAATAGGACCCCTTTCGCCCATCCCTCGCCTGCGCCAAGCACGTCACCGTAAGAGAAGCCGCCACACGCTGCGAGGCCTTTAAACTCGGCGAGCTGGCGTCTGCCCGACTTCAAGTCAGACATGTGCACATCAATCGATTCAAAACCCGCGCGATCAAATGCTGCGGCCATCTCAGCTTGCCCGTTGACGCCCTGCTCTCGCAAGATGGCAATCTTGGGTCTCACACCTGTCGCGATCATGGGGGCGGCGACATCCTCTGACGCACTGAAGCTCAGCGAGGCACTCAAACCGGGGTTTGGAGCTACGATGTCAGCGTATTCTTGATCCGCGCACTCCGCGTTATCTCTATCACGCTGGATGACAAAACTATTTTGAGCCCACAGCTGCTGTAAGGCGCCTCGTCGGCTGTCGATCAACTCAAACGATGCGGTATTGACCACAACACGCTCATCGAGTCGCGGTTTTGCGACAATGGAGGTGAGCGTATCCAATTGGTGTTGGGCGAGAATTGATCGGACGGTATCCAAGGTAGAATCCGCAACCTGAATCACAACCCCAATCTCTTCACTAAACAAGGTCGAGACAGCCGCATCAACCTCTGCGTCGATTTGAACATCCAGCCCACATCTCGCTGCAAAGGCCATCTCCAACAAGGCAACCAACAGGCCACCATCGGAACGATCGTGGTAGGCCTGAATGAGACACTCAGACTTCAGCTCATTAATGGCCTCAAATAAACATCGGACATCTTCTGGTGTGACGTCAGGGACTGCATTTCCGAGCTGACCATAGGTTTGGGCCAGCACCGACCCGCCCAAGCGGTTTTCACCGCGACCCAAATCGATCAGTAATAAGCTCGTCGCTTCATCACGCACTAATTCTGGGGTCAAAGTCTCGCGAGCATCACCCACCGGGGCAAAGGCGGAAACGATGAGCGAAACAGGTGCTGTGACCGCTTTTGCCTCACCCGCGTCGTCCCATTGAGTGCGCATCGACATCGAATCCTTACCTACTGGAATGGTCATTCCCAGGGCAGGACAAAACTCAATACCCACGGCTTTTACCGTGTCATAAAGAACAGCGTCATCACCGGAGTAACCTGCGGCACACATCCAGTTGGCGGACAACTTAATATCAGTCAGCGATTGTACTGGCGATGCCAATATATTGGTCACGGCCTCAGCCACCGCAAGGCGCGCCGAGGCGGGACCATCGAGGGTCGCAACCGGCGTGCGCTCGCCCATGCTCATCGCTTCACCTAGGTGCGTATCGAGCGAGGCTGTCGTGACTGCCACATCTGCCACAGGCACCTGCCATGGTCCCACCATTTGGTCACGCGCAACCGTACCGGTTACCGAGCGATCACCAATCGTGATGAGAAAACTTTTACTGCCCACCGCTGGAAAAGTGAGAACGCGCTCTAGGGCATCTGCAATGGGCACGTTACCGTTAAAATCATCGACCGGTGGCGCAACACGCTGCGTTTCCCTATGCATCTTAGGTGGCTTACCAAAGAGCAAAGAGAGCGGCAGGTCGACAGGATTATTGTCGAACAACGTATCGCCCAATCGAAGGTGCTGTGCGTCGGTCGCTTCACCCACGACGGCAAAAGGACAACGCTCGCGGATGCAAATTTCGCTGAAGGTGCTCAATTGATCCGGATCGATCGCCATCACATAGCGCTCTTGGGATTCGTTGCACCAAATTTCGAGTGGGCTCATGCCTTTTTCGTCGCTCGGCACATTGCGGAGCTCGAAATCGCCCCCACAGCCACCATCTTTTACGAGCTCTGGGAAGGCATTACTCAGACCACCCGCACCCACATCGTGAATAAAGGCAATAGGGTTATTCGCGCCACGCTCCCAGCAGCGATCGATGACTTCTTGGCAGCGACGCTGAATCTCCGGGTTCTGGCGCTGCACCGAGGCGAAGTCCAGGTCTTCGGTACTCGATCCACTGGCCATGGAGGACGCCGCACCGCCGCCAAGCCCAATGAGCATCGCAGGACCGCCCAACACCACCAACTTTGCTCCTGCAGAAAACGGTGGTTTATCAACGTGCTCTTCTTTGATGTTGCCAAACCCACCTGCGATCATGATCGGCTTGTGATAGCCCCGAACACCCTCGCTGGTAGCAACTTCAAACGTTCTAAAATACCCACCTAAGTTCGGTCGACCAAACTCGTTATTAAAGGCAGCAGCACCCAATGGACCCTCGGTCATTATTTGCTGCGGAGTCACTATCCGACTGGGCTTCCCATAACCTGTCTCCCAGGGGCGTTCGTACCCGGGCAAGTTGAGGTGAGAGACGGTGAAGCCGCATAGACCTGCTTTTGGCCGAGAGCCCCGACCTACCGCACCCTCGTCACGTATTTCACCGCCAGAGCCTGTGCCAGCCCCTGCGAATGGCGCAATCGCAGTCGGGTGATTATGTGTTTCAACTTTCATTAAGAGCGCTATCGGCTCTTCATGGAAGGTCCAGGACTGCGAGGCTGGCTCAGGATAAAAGCGACCAGCGGTGTGCCCTGCTACAACCGCTGCGTTATCGGAATAGGCGGACAGCACTTGCTCCCCACCTTGCTGATACGTGTTCTTAATCATGCCGAACAGCGACCAATCTTGATCTATCCCGTCAATGGTCCACGACGCATTAAAAATCTTATGTCGACAGTGCTCAGAGTTGGCCTGTGCGAACATCATCAGCTCGGTATCCGACGGGTCCCGCCCCAACGCGGCAAACGCCTCAGCGAGGTAATCAATCTCATCTTCTGCCAACGCCAATCCCAAGTTGCCGTTGGCCTCGACCAAAGCCTCTCGGCCTGCTTCTATCACGGGCACTGAGGTGAGCGGTCGAGGTGAAACATCACTAAATAGCATCGAGAGGTCTTCATAAGACGCCATCACGGTCTCGACCATTCGATCATGCAATAAGGCCTGAAGCGCTCGCTGCTCAGTACACTGTTTCACACCCTCGATAACGTAAACAACGGCACGCTCGATTCGTTGCACGGCATCAAAATCGCAGTTATTGGCAATATTGGTCGCCTTGCTAGACCAGGGCGATATTGTCCCAATACGCGGCGCCACAATGACGATATTGTCCTGTGTGAGCTCGTCTCCATGAGGCAGAGGTGTGGTTCCCGGCTGCAAAAGGGCCGCAAGCTGTTCGGCGTCAACCTCGCCCGTCGTTTCGACCGCGTAAACGAAAAACGCGCGTGTCAGTTTTAACGTTGAATCGTGCTGTGCTATCGCGTTCGATAGGCGCTTAAATCGGGGGGCTGACAGCGCGTCCGACCCGGGCAAGAGGAGCATGGGCAAATCCTACTATTGGAAGCGCGTATCATACCTTGCCTACGTCGCCGGGTGAATGTCCAAAGCAAAGATCTAGGCTACACTCGCGACATGAGACATTGGCTATTGATCACAACTTTATTCTTAACCGGCTGTGGCAACCCGACCGTTCTAGACGCGTTTGCTCCCGGTAATGAGCTTGTTGTTATTACACGCAACGGCCCTACCACCTATTACTTAGGCGCCAATGAGCCGGCCGGACTGGAATACGAGCTATTTTACGCTTTCGCAGACTCACAAGATATGACGCTTCGCATCAAGATAGCGTCGACCATCGAGGAAGTTTTCGACACACTTGCTCGCGGGGAAGCGCATATCGCTGCGGCTGGCTTAACGCAATCAACTGCACGTGATCAGGTCTTTACCTCAACGAAACCCTATCTTGCCCAACATCCCGTCGTCGTCTACAAGGCAGGTCAGTTTAGACCTAGGGGTGTCGAGGATCTCACGGGGCTCGATATTGTCATTATGCAAGGCAGTCATCATAGAACACGCCTAAGCATGCTCAGTGAGATGGATCCAGACGTTACCTACCGTGTACTCGAAACGGCCCAGTCCAGCGCTGTCCTCAGTGAGATAGAAGCGGATCAGGCTGACGTCGCGGTTCTAGATTCCGGTGAATTCTCAATGCAGCAACGGCTGTATCCAAGAGTGGCCAAAGCCTTTCAACTCAAAGAGACGCTCAACACAGTTTGGTATCTAGGGCTTGATGCAAGAGCCCCCGCTTGGCAAGCCAAGATCAATGAATTTCTAGACAGTGCAGCTGCTGACGGCCGCCTTACCGATTTAGAAGATCGTTATTTTGGCAGCGATGCCAATACGTCACGCATTGAGCTATTCACCTTTCAGCGTGCGGTGGAAAAAACACTGCCCAAGTGGCGCTCCCTCATAGAGTCAGTTGCTCAAGAATTCAGACTCGACTGGCAGCTACTGGCCGCTATCGCCTACCAAGAGTCACACTGGGACCCGATGGCTAAGTCGCCTACCGGTGTGCGCGGCATGATGATGCTAACGCGTCCAACTGCGCGTGAGGTGGGTGTAAAAAACCGGCTAGACGCCGAACAAAGCCTTCGAGGAGGCGCGCGCTTTTTACGTAACCTACTGCGTCGCCTCCCAAACGACATTGAGCAGCCGGACCGAACGTGGATGGCATTGGCAGCCTACAATGTGGGTATGGCGCATCTCGAAGAAGCCCGGCGTTTAACCGAGGGGCATGGCGGAGATCCGCACCTTTGGCAAGACGTGCGAAAACACCTGCCCGATCTGCAAAATCCCGACATTTACCCCCATTTGAGGCATGGCTTTGCAAGAGGCCGAGAGGCGGTCACCTATGTCGACAACATTCGGCATTACCAAGCGACCTTGGCGCTACAGGACATTCCATCGCAAACGATCTCGCAACGACTAAATCTTGACGACCTGACTGCTAAAGCGAGCGATCTGCTTAACTGGACGCCGCTAAGCCTTTAACGATCGGCGGGCTTTAAAGAATGCTTTAAGCTGCGCAGCACTCTCGTCGGCATACAAGCCTTCTGACCAAAGAACGCGATGATTGAGGGCGTCGTTGTCGAGCGCCGACGCGGCGCTAATAACCGCACCGGCTTTGGGCTCTCTCGCGCCAAAAACAAGCCGCGATACACGCGCATGAACCATAACGCCACAACACATTGTGCAAGGCTCAAGCGTTACAAAGAGCTCACAACCTGGCAGCCGATAATTTCCGACAGTTGCCGCCGCCGTGCGAAGCGCCAGCAGCTCAGCGTGTGCCGAAGGGTCGCTCAACGTAATCTGTTGATTACAAGCCTCGGCAACAACCTCATTGCCCATGACAACCACGGCGCCGACAGGCACCTCCCCAAGACGCGCTGCCCTGGACGCCTGTTCAAGGGCCCGGGACATAAATTGCCGATCGCGTTCTGAAAACTCACTCACACTGTCTGAGCCTTAAAGCGGCTCAGCGGTGCAAAACCGCCAGCACAACATCGCGAGACTACTTCGGTACGGCCTGTAATCCTCACCCATCGGCTTCAGCTTACCCGCAGAGGGTCGCTCATCGAGTCCTTGAATACGCCTGAACCCCTCACGAACGGCCAGATCGCCAACCGGCCAAATATCCGGTCTTCCGAGCGAAAACATGAGATACATGTGGGCCGACCACTCGCCAAAACCCTTGATGCGCGTAATCACATTCTCCGCATCATTGTCAGTCAGCTCAGGCAGGCTATCCAGCACCAAACTACCCGTTGCCTCGGCCGTTGCGAGGGACTGAATGTAAGTGACTTTTTGCCGAGATAATCCAGCACTACGAAGCAGCTCATCACTGGCATTGAGAACCTCCGTCGCGGTGAGCTGGCCACCCAATGCCGTGACGAGCTTTTTGTTTATCGATGTTGCCGCGGCGACACTCACCTGCTGCCCCACCACAATGCGCGCCAGCGTCTCAAAGCTGTGCTCACGACGTCGCTCCTCGGGGTAACCGACTTGCTCGAGCGCTCGACCGATTCGCTCATGCTGCTTTGCGAGGGTGTCGAGCGCCGCCTTTATGTTTGCGGTTGCGAGCTGATACTCCATGACCTAACCGTGAACGGGATACCCCAAATAAGCGTGAGCCTGCGCGACACCAAAATAAAGCGCCCCAGTGACAATTACTGCGAACACTTCGCGAGGGAGACTCGTATCAATAGAGGGAAGTGCAGGCTTACCGTCTTGTCGATTAATAACGATAACCGTCACGACAGCCCATATAAGGAGCCCACCAAAGAGCACAAAAGAGGGGGCGTCACCATTCACCAAAAGGTGCCCCACACTCCACGCCTTAATGGCAGTGAGCTGAGGGTGGCGAACAAGGCCTGTCACACGCACTTTGAGTGACGAAGCCACCATCAGGTAAAGCGCGAGCACCATCAAGGCATTATTAAGGAGCACCCAAGATGGCTGGCGAACCCACCATATGGATCCGACCGCACTCTGATAGCCTGAAGTCATGAGGGCGATGCTCCCAATAAGCGCGAGCGTAACGACCAGTTTGCCACCATCGCCCATGCCCTCGCGAACAGCCGGAGCCAGTCGTTTAAAAAGGTGCGCAAAAGACCATAAAAGCACCCCTAAAGTTAGCATCAACATAGCTCACTCCCTACTTGACGCAGTTCAGCTGTCTTGCCGCGACATAGGCAACAATGAAGGTAATGATCTCAACGACGATAGGCTCCACAGTCATGTCTCCACCGTGAACGGTCGCCGCAATAAGACGTGCTGGTGCGACAGCACCAACCAGACAACCTCCGGTTAAAATCAGTGTCGCGTTAGCGCGAAGGCCCCCGGCAATCAGCAAAAAGCCGCTGCCTAAGAAAAAGGCTGCGCTGTCTCCAATCTGTGTTGTCAGAGCGGCGCCTGCAAGCAATTCACTACTTAGATTTTCCGCTGCCATTTCGGGCGCAAAAATCCACATCACACCCAATAACAACAGAGGAATCCCCATAACAATCGGACCAAATTTGGCAAACATCTTTTTTCTCCCAGCGTATTTATGGTTATTTTGCAAAAGTACTCTCGCCTTCTGGCACTCCGATGTAAAGCTTCGGGCAAAAAAAAAGCCCCGCAAGTGCGGGGCTTTGACGAATCACCATTTGCTTACTTGGACTTCGCTTCCTTGCGCGCCTTCGCCTCTTCAATCACCGTTGTGGCAACACTTGAAGGACATGGCATGTAGTGCGAGAACTCCATAGAAAACTGGCCACGACCCGATGTCATCGTGCGCAATGAGCCGATGTAACCGAACATTTCAGCAAGTGGCACGTCAGCCTTAACACGAACACCCGTAGTACCCGCCTCTTGATCTTTGATCATGCCGCGGCGACGGTTCAGGTCACCAATGACGTCACCTACGTGATCGTCTGGCGTGAACACATCAACTTTCATGATGGGTTCAATCAACTGTGGAGATGCCTTGGGCATTGACTGACGGAATGCGCCCTTCGCTGCAAGCTCGAATGCAATTGCAGAGGAGTCAACCGCGTGGAAGCCACCGTCATAGAGCTCAACCGCGACATCCAAGACAGGGAAGCCAGCCAATGGGCCTTCCTGCATCATCACCTGGAAGCCCTTCTCAATAGCGGGGAAGAATTCCTTAGGCACGTTTCCGCCCACAACACTTGACTTGAACACATAGCCATCGCCGGGCTGTCCAGGGGTAATACGATAGTCGATTTTACCGAACTGACCTGAACCACCAGACTGCTTTTTGTGGGTGTAGCTGTCTTCAATGGCCTGCGTGATGGTCTCTCGGTATGCAACCTGTGGTTGTCCTACCTCGAGCTCAACACCGTAAGTACGGCGCAGAATGTCAATCTTAATGTCGAGGTGAAGTTCGCCCATTCCTTTAAGAATAGTCTCACCGGAATCTTCATCCGTCTCAACACGGAATGAGGGATCCTCGGCAATCATCTTACCGATCGCAATACCCATTTTCTCCGAGCCGCCTTTGTCTTTCGGCGCTACAGCAATGGAGATTACTGGATCGGGGAAGACCATGGCCTCAAGCGTGCAAGGCGACGCTGTGGAACACAGCGTATGACCTGTCTGAACGTTTTTCATACCAATGCAGGCAAAAATATCGCCCGCTTGAGCAACATCGACTTCAGTTCGATCGTCTGCGTGCATTTCCACCATGCGACCAATACGCTCGGTTTTACCCGTAGCCGAGTTCAGAATGGTGTCGCCCTTTTTCATCGTGCCCGAGTAAACTCGGATAAACGTGAGCGCACCAAATCGATCGTCCATAATCTTAAACGCGAGTGCGCGAAGTGGCTCATTCACGTCAACCTTCGCAACTTCACCAGTAGGCTCACCCTCTTCGTCGGTCAACGGTTGAGGATCAACTTCAGTCGGACTTGGCAGGTAATCGACGACGGCATCAAGTACTAACTGAATACCCTTGTTCTTGAACGCACTTCCACAAAACGTCGGGAAGAAGTGCATGGTGCGAGTACCTTCACGGATGCAGCGCTTGATGTCTTCCATGGATGGTATCTCGCCTTCCATGTACTCCATCATCAAATCATCATCCATCTCGACCGCAGCCTCGATGAGTTGCTCGTGATATGTCTCTACGTCGTCGACCATGTCTGCAGGCACGTCAACAACTTCATAGTTTTCTGGCTTACCGGAATCATCCCAGACGTAAGCTTTCTTGGTGAGAACGTCTACAACGCCAACGAAATCATCTTCACGGCCAATTGGCAGCGTCATGACAAGAGGGTTTGCCGCCAGGACATTACGCACCTGGTCAACTACGCGGTAAAAATCCGCACCCAGACGGTCTAGCTTGTTCACAAAAATCAAACGGGCAACTTCTGACTCGTTGGCATAGCGCCAGTTGGTCTCAGACTGCGGCTCAACACCACCTGAACCACAGAACACACCGACACCACCATCGAGAACCTTCAACGAGCGGTACACCTCGACCGTGAAGTCCACGTGTCCGGGTGTATCAATAATGTTCATGCGGTGATCTTTCCAGAAGCATGTCGTCGCAGCTGACTGAATCGTAATGCCGCGCTCCTGCTCCTGCTCCATAAAGTCCGTCGTGGCTGCGCCATCGTGAACTTCGCCGGTTTTGTGGATTTTACCAGTGAGCTTCAAAATACGTTCGGTGGTTGTGGTTTTACCCGCATCCACGTGCGCGAAGATACCGATATTGCGGTACAGGTTTAAGTCTGCAGACATTGTTCTACTCTTCCAGTCGTTTGCGTTAACTCGGTCAGCTCACTGCGTATTCGGCAGCAAGCTATGCCACATGACCAGCTCACACAAAGCCAACCACCTGACGCCTAAATAATCGTTTACTCGGGATTCCCGTTGCTTGTGGCAAACGACCCTTTCAATGCGCGCGCTTTTTACCACATTCGGGTGCCAAGAAGTAGGTGTTGTTCGACAAAGTGATAACTTTTGACGATACAGACAGATGTACCACGAAGAAATGGCGAACTCAGACAACGAAAATACGTCACAATGCGAGTATCGCGCACACAGCTCACTCAAAACTTCAGGTGAAATACGAGGCTATGGCTTGAATTTTGTCGCTGATCCGGCCAATGTCCAAGATCAATCAGCGACTCGCCGCATAACAAAAAAAACGCGGCGTTCATGACAGACTGGGAGGTAAAACTATGAAGACCAATATTGGATTGCTCCTTACAAAACGAGCTCACCTCAACCCCGAGCGCGAGGCCTACGTCGAGAGTGACGGCAGCCGTCGCTTTACCTTTAAAGAACTCAATAACCGATCCAATAGACTGGCAAACGGCCTGCTCGCAAGCGGTCTACAAAAAGGTGATCGTGTTGGCTTGCTGTTAATGAATTCTGTTGAGTTTATGGAATCGTTTTTCGCCATTGCCAAGGCGGGGGGTGTCGTCGTGCCGCTGAATTGGCGCCTTGTGGCCGATGAGCTCGAGTTCATCCTCAAAGACTCAGGTGTAAAAACGCTCATTTTCGACAATGAGTTTGCTGAAACAGTCGCCGACCTTGAAGGTCGTGGCGATAAAACAGAAATTAATCAATGGCTTCATGTGCTCGGTGGTGCGTCTGAGCATGCGTGCCAACCATTTGCAGTCTCTTACGATGCGTACTGTGCGGCGTCTGCCACCGACGAACCTACCTGTGGCGCCGAAGACGATGACATGCTGTATATCATGTACACCTCGGGAACGACTGGGCTCCCCAAAGGCGTCGTCCATACACACAGCACCGCAATGTGGGGTGTCTTTACGATACACGCGACCGCTGACTACCAAGGGGATGAGCGGTATATCGCCTGTCTACCGATGTTCCATGTTGGCGCATTAACGCCGCTGACGATCAACGCTTATCACGGCGCAACCACCTATGTCATGCGGAGCTTCGATCCCGTTGCCGCATGGGAATGTGTAGAACGAGAAAAGATTACCAGCGGGCTCATGGTGCCAGCGATGCTGAACTTCATGGTGCAAGTACCTCATTTCGAAAATTATGACTGGTCCAGCGTTCGATGGTTCATGACGGGCGCAGCACCTGTCCCGGTTGCGCTAACGCAGCAATTCCAAGAGATGGGCATCGATGTGACACAGGTGTACGGACTCACCGAGACCTGTGGTCCATCGTGCTTGATGGACTCCGTCAATGCGGTTCGCAAACCTGAGTCCTGTGGCAAGCCTTTCTTCTTCACTGAGGTGAAAGTCGCTGACAGCGACGGCAATGAACTTCCAATAGGTGAAGCGGGTGAGATGCTGGTTCGTGGTAAACACGTTATGCGCGAGTACTGGAATCGCCCGGATGCCACCGCGGACACGCTGGTGGATGGATGGTTGAGAACCGGCGATGTTGGGGTCATGGATGACGAGGGATTCTTCGCCATTCAAGACCGTATTAAGGACATGATCATCTCTGGCGGTGAAAATGTTTATCCCGCGGAAATTGAAAGCGTCCTTCAGAGCCATCCGGGCATTAGCGAAGCAGGGGTCATTGGACAAAACAGTGTCCGATGGGGTGAGTCCCCACTGGCCGTTGTCGTTAAAACGGATCCGAC